>CAZMVJ010000001.1:0-11172 GCA_964569445.1 uncultured Anaerolineaceae bacterium
TCCTGAGGCGAAGGCCGAAGGGCTCGGGGCAGGCTCCGTCGAAGGCATCCTGAGCGTAGTCGAAGGATGGCCACCGCCGCCCCGGCGGCCTTCTCTCAAGCTCGCTTAAGACCCATAGACGAAGAAATCGTCGAAGTGGATCTCGACCCCGACCTCTTCGAAGGTGCCGGCGATCAGGCCTACGTCGCCCGTGGCGAAGGCGCCGTCGCGCACGTCGGCGACCAGCTCGCCATTCACGTACAGCGCCAGATGATCTCCAACACACTCGGCGACAATCTCATTCGTCGCGGGGCCCAGAAGGATGGTCGACGAGGCTAGATACTCGTTCTCCTCCTGCCCGACCATGATTCGCTCGCCATCCTTCATCTTCATGATGCCGTAGTATCCGTCGCTGGTGATAAGTAAGGCATAGAAATTGGCGTCGTCTTGGTAGCGACATACGACCCCAAAGTCGTTGTCGTCCGGCCCTCCTGCCTTGGTGGCTATCACCCTGATACGTACGTCGCCGAAGTCGTGGCCAGACGTCGCCCAAGCATCGTCGTTCGTCTCGTCGAACCAGATGCGGTAGATCCCATCCTGGTAGTCAGCGGAACGGGAATCCGTGTGAACTCGGTCCCAACCGCTCTCCGGATCCTCGAAGTGGTCCTCGAACAGGATTTCGCCGGCCGGACCGAGGGGCGTCGCCGGCGGGCGCGGGGTTCGGGTGGGCGCCCTCGGAACAGTTGTTGAAATGACCGTCGGCGGTGGAGAGGTTGCCGTCAGCGCTCCAGGCGCCACGAATTTCATCAGGTCATCGCCGGTGAAGTAGACCAACAGGGCGCCGGCGGCGATCAATCCGAGACAGACGAAGACCGCCACCACCGCCCCACCTCCCAACCAGAATGTCTTGCGAGGCAGTGAGCCCGTCGTCCGGCTGGGGGGCGGGGTCGGCGGCGAAGGCGCGGCGGCGACGCTCTGCGGCGCCCGCGCCGCCAACGACCGGGTGTTGAGGGCGCCCGGCTGGGCCGCCGGCACCGTCGCCGGCGGCAGGCCGGCGATGTCGTCCAGCATTGCCTGGACCGTCTGATAACGATCGGCCGGATCCTTGGTGAGCGACCGCAGGATGACGCGCTCGATCTCCTCGGGAAGGTCCGGATTCACGGCGCGTGGCAGCGGCAGGGGGTCGTGGGCGTGCTTGAGCAGAACCGCCAGCGGCGTGTCGGCATCGTACGGAAGGCGGCCGGTCGCCAACTCGAACAGGACAACCCCGAGCGAGTAGATGTCGGAGCGGGAATCGCCCGGCTCCCCCATGCCCTGCTCGGGCGACATGTAGGCCGGCGTTCCCAGCACGGTCCCCGTCACGGTGACCTTCGTCCCGGTCAACATCTTGGCCACGCCGAAATCGGTCAGGATCACGCGGCCGGACCGGTCGAGCATGATGTTGGCCGGCTTGACATCGCGGTGGACCACGCCCATCTCGTGGGCGTAGGCCAGGGCGGCGCCGACGTCGGAGACGATGCGCAGGGCGACCTGCAGGGGCATCTCCTCCTTGCGCCGGTGGACTTCCTCCAGGGCCGCCTTCAACGTCGGCCCATCGAGGAACTCCATCACCATGTAATAGGTGTCACCCTGATTGTCGTAGTCGAAGACCTGGATGATGTTCGGGTGGCGCAGGCGGGCGACGCTCTTGGCCTCACGCTGGAAGCGCTGGACGAACTCGGCTTCCTCCACCATCGACGGATGAAGGACCTTGATCGCCACGTAGCGATCCAGGCTGGGCTGGAAACCTTTGTAGACGTCGGCCATCCCGCCGCGACCGAGGCGGCCGACGACCTGATAGCGCCCCAGCGTTGCACCGGCAAGATCGCTCACGGTCCTCCTCGAGAGCTCCAGCGCCTCCCCGCGGCAGGCGCCTTGAAATCACAAACGCTTAGCGAAGCGGTAGCAAGGGGTGCCGCCTGCCCTCCCAGAAGGTCACCGGAACGGTCTGAGCGCAGCGTGAGCGTGGCAATCTCTCCTTCTGCAGCATGAGATTGCCACGCCGTCCCTCGACAAGCTCGGGACGGCTCGCAATGACATCACTCGCTGATATAGCGGCGCTTGAGGACCTGGATCAGCTCAGGCACCCAACGCATCAGCGGCGGGATGACGGTTTGAGCTTCCACGTCAGGCGCCAGGCCGATGGCCAGCAAGCGGTCACGGCTGAGGAAGACCGTCAGGTGCTGCCGGCGGGAACCGGTGATCGTGGCGAATCGCAAGGTCCCCCCATCGATCTCGGACAGGACCCGCTCGGCGGTCTGAGCCACCGCCGCCGACATCGCCGCGACGCGGTCCGAGTCCACCGGCGGATCGGTCGGCACGGACGAGACCATCAGACCGTTCTGGTCGACCAGGGCCACCCAATCCGTCTTGGGGAGCTCCTGCGAAAGGCTGGTGAGAACGCGCTGAAGTTCGGCCTGTCGTGTGATCATGGGCACACTCTGCTATCCCGGGATTCCCTTCGCATTATAGAGTAACCCCGGGCGCGGACGAGCGCAATGGTCGCGTCATGCGGCCGCAAGGCGGCGGTGACGGTCTGGCCGGAGCCGGCCAAGACCCCCGATTGGGGTTCGAAGGGGCGTGGGCTACAATCAGGGCCTGACTCCCGCGGTCGAAGCGGCGACCCGAGCCTACGGCGATGCCCCTCCATCCAGCAGACTTGGACGCAAGTGAGGCACCAGGCGGAGCCGGCGGCGTTGTCGTCATCGGCAGTTCGGTGATGGACGTGATCGGACGCCCGCTGACCGCCCTCCTCCCGCGATCGTCGGCCCCGGGAGAGTTGCGTATGTCGCCCGGTGGCGTGGCGCGGAACGTGGCGGAGAATCTCGCCCGGCTCGGCGTCGAAGTCACGCTCATCACCGCCGTCGGGGATGACCCGCCCGGCCGCCAACTTCTGGACCAGGCGGAAGCCGCCGGCGTGGATGTGCGCCATGCGCTGACCGTGACGGGCAAGCGCACCGGCATGTACCTGGGCGTGCTCGATCCTCAGGGCGGCCTGCACCTCGCCCTCGATGACATGGGCCTGGTTCGGTCATTGAGTCGAGATTACCTCCGGTCGAAAACACGCCTGCTCGAGCAGGCCCAGGCGATCTTCCTCGACGCCAACGTCCCACCCGACTCGATCGAGTTGCTGCTGGCAATCGCTCGGCGGGCGGGGATCCCGGTCGCCGCCGATCCCACCTCGGTCAGCCTGGCCGCCGGTCTTCGTCCCCATTTCAAGGACCTGTGGCTGATCACGCCGAATGCCGCCGAAGCTGAGGTTCTCTGCCCGCGCCACGTTCCCCACGCGGATCGAGGGGAGGCGAAGCGTGATCCCCTCCGGGATCCCCTACGGGATGCGCAGCGCGATGCGAAGGGCGATCCCCTCCGGGATCCCCTACGGGATGCGCAGCGCGATGCGAAGCGCGATGCGCCGCGCGAGGCGGAAGGCGATGGGCCGCGCGATCGCGCCTTGGACGCCGCACGCCGCCTTGTGGCGGAGGGCGTTGACATCGCCCTGGTGACGATGGCGGAATTCGGCGTCGGTTATGCCTCGGCCGAGACCAGCGGCCACGTCCCAGCGGTCATGACGGAGGTTATCGATCCGACCGGCGCCGGAGATGCCCAGACAGCCGCAGTCATGTTCGGCCTGCTCAGCGGTATCCCCTTGGACGAATCGGTGCGGCTGGGCGCGTCGGCGGCGGCCCTGACGCTGCGGACCAACGGCTCCGTCGTGCCCGACCTTTCACTCGAACGCCTGTACGACGAGCTGCGTTAGGCCAACGTCTCCACCGTGAACGCGTTCCCGCCCGCGCCCCCGCTCTTCCCCGTTGACGTCCTGCCTGCCGTCGCCGAGGCCGTCGCCGAAGGCCGCCCCATCGTCGCGCTCGAGTCGACCGTCCTCACCCACGGCCTGCCGCATCCGGTCAACTACGAAACCGCCCTCGAACTGGAGGGAATCGTCCGCCGCGCCGGCGCCACGCCGGCGACGATTGCCGTGCTCGATGGCCGCTTGATGGCGGGGCTCGCTTCGGCCGCCCTTCAGCGCGTGTGCACCGATCCGGGGATGAAGAAACTCAACCGCCGCGATCTAGCGGCGGCCGCAACCCTGGGCTGGTCCGGCGGGACGACCGTGTCGGCCACGATGGCGGTGGCCCACGCCGTGGGGATTCGGGTCTTCGCCACCGGAGGCATTGGCGGCGTTCACCGCGGCGATACCGGCGACGTCTCAACCGACCTGGAAGAGCTCGCTCGCACGCCGGTGGCGGTCATTTGTTCGGGAGCCAAGTCGATCCTCGATCTCGACCGAACCCTGGAATGGCTGGAGACCCGCGGGGTCCCGGTCGCCGGGTGGCGCACGGACAACTTCGCCGAATTCTTCAGTTCGGCAACGTCCCGCCCGCTCAGCGTCCGTCTGGATGGAGCGGCCGAGGCCGCACGATTGATCGCATTCCAACAGTCCTTCGGGGGAGGTCCGCTGATTTGTGTCGCCTGCCCGGCCGATCAGGCGGTTCCGGCCGGGACCGTCGCACAGGCACTGGAGACGGCCGAGGCGGAGGCGTCCGCCGCCGGCATCTCCGGCAAGGATGTGACTCCGTTTCTCCTCAAGCGGCTGGCGGAGCTGACCTCCGGCGCCACGCTGCGCGCCAATCTGGCGCTTCTGCACAACAACGCGGCTGTGGCGGCGGAGATCTCGGTGGCGTTGTCTCTCCAGATGGCGACGCGCTGAGCGGTTACGCGAGCCGCAACCGCACGTCGAGCGCCGTCGCCCCATTCCCCTGTTCGAATACCCGCAGCGGATTGACTTCGAGCTCGGCAATCTCGGGCTGATCGATCGCCAGCTGCGCCACGCGCAGCAGGGCCTCGACCACGGCCTCCCGGTCGGCCGGCGGGACGTTTCGATATCCGCTGAGTCGCCGGCCGGCCTGGGTCGAATCGATCAGGCTCTCGGCTTCGACTCGGCTGAGCGGCGCCAGCCCGAAGGCGACGTCCCGCATCGTCTCGACCTCGACCCCGCCGGCGCCGAACATGACCAGCGGGCCGAACTGTTCGTCGCGCACCACGCCAAGGATGACTTCCTGGCCGCCACCGATCATCGGTTGGACCAGGACGCCCAGCAGGTGAGCCTGCGGCGCGGCGGCGGCCACGGCGGACCGCATTTCGTTGAAAGCCTGCGCCACCTCCGCTTCCGACCTCAAGCCCAGCCGCACGCCGCCGACATCGGATTTGTGGGGCACGTCCGGCGAGGCGATCTTCAACGCGACCGGGAATCCGAGCCGCCCAGCGGCGGCGGCGGCCTCATCGGCCGTAGCGGCCAGCGCCTCGGCGGGCGTCGAAACGCCGTAAGCGGCAACGATGCGGGCAGCCTGGGAAGCTTCGACGAACCCGTCCAGGCCTCGGGCGGCATTCGCCAGGATCTCGGCTGCCTCCTGGGGGCGCAGGCCATCGGGCCGAATAGGATCGGGCGGCAGCGATTCCAACAAGCAGGCTCGCCGCCACAGGACGCCCATGGCCATCGCCGCTCGCTCCGGAAACCGGTAGTCCGGGACGCGCGCCTGACGCAAAAGACGAGCGGCGTGGACGATCAGGTCCTCGCCCATCAACGCCACAACCACCGGCTTCCCCGAGGCGCGGATGATCGGGATGATGGCGCCGGCGACTTCGGCGGCGGACGTCATCGGCGGCGGCGGCAGAACGAGGATCAAGCCGTCGACGCCTGGGTCGGAAAGGAGCGCGTCCAGGCCATTGGCATATTCGGCCGTGCCGGCGCCGGCGAGCATATCCACCGGATTGCGGATGCTGGCGGCCGCCGGCAGGAGATCTCGCAGAACGGCGTTGGTCTTCGCCGAGAGATCGGCCAACTTGAGACCGCTGGTCTCCAGCGCGTCGACGGCGATGGCGCCCGGTCCGCCGGCGTTGGTCAGCACCGCCATACGCGGGCCTTTCGGCAGCGGGCACCAGGCCAGGGCGCGCGCCCAATCGAAGACTTCTTCGCTGTTCTCGGCCCGCAGCACGCCCGCCTTGCGAAAGGCGGCATCGTACGCGGCGTCGCGCCCGGCCAGCGCGCCGGTGTGGGAGGCCACGGCCCGCCGCCCGCCTTCGGAGCGGCCGACTTTGATCGCCACCAGCGGCTTCTGTTCCGCCGCCCGCCGGGCTTCGGCGATGAACTTACGTCCGTCGGCGATCCCCTCCAGATACATCGCCACGACCCGGGTGTACGGATCGGCCACGGTCGGCGCCAGGAAATCAGCCTCGGTCAGGTCCAGCTGATTGCCGAGGCTGACCAGGCGCGACAGCCCGAACCCCTGGCCGCGCGCCCAGTCGATGACCGCCTCGCAGATGGCGCCCGAGTGAGAAAGGAAGGCGATGTCGCCGGGGATCGGACCGGGCAACGGGAGAAATGTCGTATCGATCGGAAGATGCGTGTCGAGCAGGCCGATGCAGTTGGGGCCGACCAGGCGCAGACCGTGTCGGCGGGCGATCTCGAGGCAGGTGTTCTCCAGGGCGGCGCCTTCGGGTCCGACTTCACGGAAGCCGCCGGATCCGATGATCGCCGCCCGGATGCCGCGGCGGCCGCAGGCTTCCAGCGCTTCCGGCACGGCGGCCGCCGGAATCAGGATGACCGCCAAATCGACCGGATCGGGTACGTCGGCGATGCGGGGGTGGATCGGACGACCGAAAAGCTCACCGCCCTTCGGGTTGACAAAGTGGATCGCCCCCGGGTATTCCGAGACGACCAGATTTCGCGCCGCGCCGTAACCGAGCTTGGTTGGAGTGTGCGAGGCGCCGATGACGACGACCCCGCGCGGCGCGAAGAACGATTCCCACATGAGGACTCCTAGCCTGCTGACTCCCTCGCAAATCATAGCAGAGCAAACGTCCCAATCAATCGAGCGGCGTCGCGTGCCGATTCCACCCCCACCCTTCCCTCCCCCTGCGTGAAGGTCTCGAGCGGATGACGGGACTGGGCAGGGGGAGGGAAGTAGGTTGAAGGGATGGGGGCGGCACGAGCCGCCCCCACCCCTTCAAAAAACCACAGCCCCTCCCCGGATGCATGCTCGGTCGCGGGCGCGCGCCCGTCCGGGGAGGGGGTAGGGGGTGGGGAGAATGGCTGCTGTCTCGGGCGTGGCGGCGCGGCCTGAAGACCTTCGCCGCCCGGGCGTGTTAGAATGCCTGCGTGGGCGCCGAAGGCCGGGAGACGGTGGATGGTCGAAGTCGTCATTGACAGCATCCGGGTCAGCTTGATGTCCCAGCACCGCATCGTCATCCTCAAGGACATCGACTCGGAGCGCTTCCTGCCGATCTGGATCGGCCAGAGCGAGGCCGAAGCCATCACCGTCGCCCTGCAAGAAATCCCCATCGTCCGCCCGCTGACCCACGACCTGCTGCGCAACGTCCTGAACGACCTCGGGGCGGAAGTGCTGCGGGTCAACATCGTCGAGCTGAAAAACGAGATCTTCTTCGCCCGCATCGTGCTGCGGGTGAATGGACGCGAAATGGAGATCGACTCGCGGCCCTCGGACGCGCTGGCGCTGGCGGTGCGGGTGCACGTGCCGGTCTTCGTCGGCGAGGAAGTCATGCGCGAGGCGGCCTCCGAACCCGCCGCCGAGGTCTCACCGGAAGAGGCCGAAGGCGAGGGCGACCAGCGCCTGGACGTCTTCAAGAACTTCGTCGAGTCGCTCGACCTGGACGACATGGATTCGACCGAGTCCGACTCGGATAACTAGTGTCCCGTTTCAGAAGTTCGAGCAGCTGCATCCTCCGCCTGCCAGGGGGAAGCCCGCTCTCGGGCGGCCTGGCTGAAGGAACGAGTCGGAGAGATCACAACACGGCAAGACTTTAGTTAGTAGGATCTCTGAAACGGGACACGGCCCGTCCCGGCCGGATCGGCGCCGGGTGTTGTTTCCCTTTCGTCGCCGCCCCGAGCTGATGACCACAAGATGAGCGAGAACCCCAACTCCCCCGGCGAGCGGCAGTCCTTTTCCGGCGACGGACGTCCGCTGGCGGTCGTCCCGCACCACCGCGAAGCGGAAGAAGCCGTCCTGGGAGCGGTCCTGGTCAGCCCGGAGACCTACTTCGACCTGGTCCACA
Organism: uncultured Anaerolineaceae bacterium; assembly: GCA_964569445.1. Classification (GTDB taxonomy): domain Bacteria; phylum Chloroflexota; class Anaerolineae; order Anaerolineales; family E44-bin32; genus DATEVL01. Next base: position 8,089 of record CAZMVJ010000001.1, read on the forward strand.
CCCTCGCGCCGGACGACTTCTTCCTTCATCGCAATCGGTGGATCTGGGAAGCCTTCACCAGCCTGCAGGAGCAGCGCCTGCCGATCGACGTGCTGACCGTCTCGGAGGAGTTGGAGCGGCAGGATCGCCTGCAGGAAGTGGGCGGACCGGCCTATCTGGCGACTCTGATCCACAACGTCCCTTCGACCCTCAACGCCGGCGCCTATGCTCTGCTCGTTCAAGAAAGCGCCACCCGGCGGCGCCTGCTGGAGGCGGCCAACGCCATCGCCCGGCTGGCCCACGCCAACGACACGCCGATCGATGACGTCGTCGGCGATTCGGAGAAGGCCGTCTTTGCCGTCAGCGAGCGCCGGCTGACGCGCCAATTGTTGCCGATCCGTGCGGTGCTCAGCGAGTACTACGACCGGATCGACTACCTGGCGCGCCATCGGGACGAGATCGTCGGCGTCCCGACCGGTTTCATCGATCTCGACCGCCTGCTGGCCGGGATGCAGCCGAGCGATCTGCTGATCATTGCCGGGCGGCCGGGCCAGGGGAAATCCGGCTTCTGCCTGTCGGTGGCGCGCAACGCCGCCCAGACCCACCGCAAGCACGTGGCGCTGTTCTCGCTCGAGATGTCGAACGAGCAGGTGGTGCAGCGGCTGCTGGCGCAGGAGACCTCGATCGATTCGCAGCGCCTGCGCCTGGGCAATGTGCGCGACGAAGAGTGGCCGCTCTTCACCCAGGCGGTCAGCGTATTGAGTGAGACCCAGATCTACCTGGATGACACGCCGGCCCTGACGCCGCTCCAGCTGCACACCAAGTGCCGCCGGCTGCACATGGAGATCGGCCTCGACCTGGTGATCGTCGACTACCTGCAGCTGATGACGGGCGACGACCGGTCGGAGAACCGCGTGCAGGAGGTGTCGTACATCTCGCGCAGCCTGAAGACGCTGGCCCGCGAACTCCGCGTGCCGGTGCTCGCCGCCGCTCAACTCTCGCGCGCCGTCGAACAGCGGGCCGACAAGCGCCCGGTGCTGTCCGACCTGCGCGAGTCGGGCAGCCTGGAGCAGGACGCCGACGTCGTGCTCTTCATCTATCGGCCGGACACCTACGACAACGACACCCTGAAGCAGAACATCGCCGAGATCGTCGTCTCCAAGCACCGCAACGGGCCGGTCGGCAGCGTTGAACTCGTCTTCCGCAAGTCGCTGGCCAAATTCGAAAACGCCGAGACGCGCCATGTGCGCTTGACCGAGACCGAGATGGAAGCGGCGGGGTGACGCCGGCGTCGTCATTGCGAGGAGCCCCGAGCAGAGCGAGGGGCGACGTGGCAATCGCACCATGCGCAAGGTGCGATTGCCACGCCGGCCCTCGACAGGCTCGGGCCGGCTCGCAATGACAAGTTGGAAGAGCGGCTCCTTCGCCGGCTTCCCCGAAGGGAGCGCCGATCCGACGCCGATCCCGGCCGGGTTCTTCTCCGAACTGCTGCCGGCCATCGACGATGTGGGCGAACTTCGCCTGACGCTGTACGCCTTCTGGGCGCTGGCCCGTAAGCCTCCGGCCAGCCGCTACCTGCGCAAGGTCGAGTTGCTCGGCGATCGTCTGCTGCTGAGTTCTTTTGGCGGACCCGCTCGCGAGAACGAGCTGCGATTGACGTCGGCGCTGGAGCGCTGCGTCGCCCGCGGGACGCTGCTCCAGGTCCGGCCTTCCGACGAACCGGACGGCGAGCCGCTCTATCTGCTGAACACCCCGCGCGGCCGGGCCGCCGCCGAAGGTCTGGTGCGCGGGGAATGGAAGGCCGGCGACGATTCGGCGCCGGTCGAGCTGATGCTCGATCGGCCCAACATCTTCAACTTGTACGAGCAGAACATCGGCCCGCTGACGCCGATGATCGCCGACCACCTGCGCGAGGCCGAGGCCACCTTCCCGGCGGCGTGGATCGAGGAAGCCATCGGTATCGCCGTCCAGAACAACGTGCGAAAATGGACTTACGTCCAGGCCATCCTGGATGGCTGGCAACGACAGGGGAAAGATGACCGAGAAGATCGAGGCGACTCTGAAAAGGCTCGCCGCCGATACCTCAAGGGCGAGCTCGCCGACTCCTCCGGATCCTGACCGGAGCGGACCGGCCGGCGACGGCACGCCGCCCGGCGAACGGCTCGGCCGGCCGGATTGTCCGCTGTGCCACGGCAGCGGCTACATTCGCGTCGAGCGGCCGCTCGGCGATCCCGACTTCGGGCGACTGGAGATTTGCACCTGTCGCCAGGCGCAGGTGCGCGCCCATATCCGCGATCGTCTCTTCAGTCTGAGTCGCCTCGACCAGCTTCAACACCTGACCTTCGCCACCTTCCGGCCACGCGGCCGGGCCGGGATCGGCGAGAAGCAGCAAGAGTCCTTGGCGACGGCCGTCGAGGCCTGCCGGGACTTCGCCCGCAGCCTCAATGGCTGGCTGCTGCTCACCGGCACCTACGGTTCGGGAAAGACGCACCTGGCGGCGGCGATCGCCAACGAAGCCGTCGAGATCGGCGTGCCCACGCTGTTTCTGACCGTCCCCGACCTGCTCGACACGCTGCGGGCGACCTTCGGCGCCGAGGACACGTCGTTCGAGGAAGCCTTCGAACGGATCCGCAGCGCCCCGCTGCTGATCCTGGACGACTTCGGCACCCACAACGCCACCGAATGGGCGCGGGAAAAGCTCTTCCAGATCCTCAATCACCGCTACATCAACCGACTGCCGCTGGTGGTGACGATGAACCTCCCGCTGGAGGAGGTCGAGGGCCGCATTCGCTCTCGCCTCTCGGACCAGGCGCTGGTCCGAGCCGTCCACCTGCAGGCGCCCGACTTCCGCCGTGCCGACTCCGACCGCGGGCAGCCGGAGCTTTCGTCGCTGTCGATCCACGCGCATCAGACCTTTGGCACGTGGAGCCAGCGGTCCGAGGAGAAACTTGCCCCGCGCGACCAGCGCACGTTGGAAGAGGCCTTTCGCGCGGCCCACGGCTACGCCGAGAAACCGGAAGGTTGGCTGCTGCTTCAGGGCCCTTACGGCGCCGGCAAGACGCACCTGGCGGCGGCGATCGCCAACGAGTGCATCAGTCGCCGCTT
>CAZMVJ010000001.1:11182-46777 GCA_964569445.1 uncultured Anaerolineaceae bacterium
TGATGTTCGTAGTGGTCCCCGACTTGCTCGACCATCTGCGGGCGACCTTCAGCCCGGACAGCACCACGACCTACGATCAGCGTTTCGAGGAGATCCGTTTGGCGCCGCTGCTGGTGTTGGACGACCTCGGCACGCAGGCCACCACCCCCTGGGTGCGCGAAAAGCTCTACCAGCTTTTCAACGTTCGCTACAACGCCGCGCTGCCGACCGTGATCACCACCGCCGACGACGAGAAGCAGATGGACCCGCGCCTGCTCTCGCGTTTGATGGACCGCCGCCTGGTGACGGTGAGGCCGATCACCGCCCCGGCGTTCCGCGGGGGACGGGGCAAGTCGCGGCGGGAGACGTCGTCGAAACGCGGGGCATGAGCTCGAAGCTCCCCGCCAGCTCGAAGCTCGCCGGGAGCTCGGTGGTATCATTCCCGCCGCGCACTCGCCCCCATCGTCTAGAGGCCTAGGACGCGGCCCTTTCAAGGCCTAAACCGGGGTTCGAATCCCCGTGGGGGCACACTCGTGTGCAATGCAAACCGCCGGCTCGAGCCGGCGGTTTGCATTGCACGGGCGGCGATGATCGGACGAGACGCCGGAGGACAACTCCGGGACCGGGAACGTCAGCGCCGGCGCTTAGACGATTTGACGATCACCTTGCCGCGTCGTTTCCAGGCCCTTCCCTGGGCGAATCCAAACGACCGCAACACTTCATCTGTACGAGGCTTGTCGAGCTTCTTCTCGACTTCGTTGCGGACGCGGATCGCTTTCGGCAGGTCCTTCGGATGGTGACCCCTGACGTAGCGGGTCAGAACTTTCCCCCGCCAGCCGACCGTGACCTTGTAGACCCCCTGGTCAGGCAGGTACGTGATCCCCTTTTGACCAGTGTTGCTCATGTTGCACCTATGCCTCGCATGGGATTGGTCTCAGACCTGAGTATACCGGAGTCCGCAACACCTCGGCAAGAGGCTCACTTCCCGATTGCGGCACACGGACAATCAATCGTCCCGAAAGCACACCGCCGGCTCCTGGAGCCGGCGGTGTGTTCACTGTTGGACTCGCCAGAAGGAGCACCTCCGGATTCTGCCCATCCATCGACGGTTCGCTGCGCGGCGGGGGCTAGGGAGCAGTATCCAGCCACCGTGTGCCGGATGTGTCGCTCTCCAAGCGGTCATCAGGTCGGTAGCCTTTCACTGGCCGGGCCGGTAATAGAGTTTGAACGACCCGATCTCGGTGACGGTCCCCCCTTCCAGATTAGCCGTTGGTTGCCACTCCTTCCGGGCATAGAGTTCGCCGCCCAGAATCTCCCAAACCTTGGCCTCGACACCTTCTGGAGTGAACTCGCCAGTGTGGGAAGCGTGGAACGCCTCGGTCCATAGCACACCCGGAAACGAAAGTTTGAGGCCCTGGCAGTCAACTGCGACTGATTCGGTGGTTGTACCCGGGTCGTACTTCAATAGCAGATCCACCACTGTGGTAAGTTCCGTCTCCACACTGCCTTTGATTTTGAATTGCAGGTTCAACACCGTGAACGTGGCGCCGCCGCGGCTGGGGTTAGTATTACATCCCGGAAGGTCGACCTGGTAAGATTCGTTGATCAGGGCGGACTCGCCTTCGATAGTGACCTCGAGGCCTTCGACTTTCGCCCGCAGGGGAACCTTCGCCTTGACTATCGACTCGAAGGACGCGCCGTCCTTTTCGGTGACTGCAGTTGATTCAAATTCCAGATCAAAGCGCAGGCACTGTTCGATGTACTCCTTGCCTTTCTGCATCAGTGCCGAATCATCGCCCCCAGCTAGCTGCGTTCGTCGCAGCAGGCTCCTCCAGGCGGGAACGATGCGATGAACGATATGCTTTTCGACACACAATTCGTACTCTTCCTTCATGCAGACCGCGCCAACGATTTCGCTCAGCCGGGCTAATTCTGATTCCGCATTGAAGGTTGATTCGCCCCCCAGGAGCGTAAGATAACGCTCGTTCGATGTTATCGTGTCCATTGCCAATCGCCCGTTGGCGCAGCTCTCGCCAGCGGCGGCGACGCGCGGCTTGACCACTTTTTCAATGAACTCCATGACATAGCCTATCAACGTGGCCGTCAGCGACTCCACGGACTCGCCGTTCTGGCGCGCCTGCTGAATCGCTGCCGCCATGGCGCTGTGCAGGCGGGCATCCACGTCGCCGCCCAGACGCCGGCGCAACGGCTCGAGATCGGCCAGCAAACCCTTCGAGACGCCGGCGCCGCTGAAGTGCAGCAGTTCGATCTGGATGGCGCCTGGATCAAGGGCAGGCAAGGCCAGCCCCATTGCCTGACCATCGCCCCGATAGTCGAACATGATTTGCTCGCCCAGCGGGATCGGCTGTGTGGGCGTGATGGTCAGGGTGACGAAGTTATTGAAAGACAGTCCCTCCGGCGCCATTTGAACCGCGAAGGCTGCTCCCTCGCCAAACGGCAGGCCAGCCAGGCTCTGTACGGGGGTGAGGCTGATCTCCGTTTCCGCCAGCAGGGCATCACCGGGAATGTCGAGCGTGTAAGTCGTGCCGTCGGCGCCCGTCGCCGTCAGCGTTCCGCCTTCCACGGGGATCACGGCTTCGGCCATGCCGCTTTCATCCAGCGTGGTGGTCAGGTTGATGGGGTCGTACGGGGCATCGTAAATCCACGCCAGGTCGGTGGGCTGGCTTGAGGAGTCGATAGGGCCGGGGGCGACCTCACTTGCGCCAGGCGCCTCCGAGACGTCGCCGGATCCCGAACCGCCCAAACAGGCAGCCGCCCCGAAAAACAGTCCGGCCAAGGCAAGCATCAAGCGGAATCGCATGCCGAAGAACCCCCAGGGAGACCATCCGGGTAAGTTGGGGTCGAATAGTAGACATTCTTCCGCGTTGCGCAAGTGACGCAAGCGGGTCTGCCGCCGGCTTTTCCGCCCTTCCCCGTTCCCGCGCAGGCTTCTATAATCACCAGGACCAACACGGTCCGATTTCATCTCAGGCGATCATGCTCGGCGAACGAATCGGCTCTTACGAGGTTCTGGAGGAAATCGGCAAGGGCGGGATGGCCACCGTCTACCGCGCCCGGCAGGCCAGCGTCGACCGCGACGTCGCCATCAAGGTCATCCGCCGCGCCATCGCCGGCGACCCGGAGGCGGTGCAGCGCTTCCAGCGCGAAGCGCGCCTGATTGCCCGCCTCGAGCACCCTCACATCCTGCCCATCTACGATTTCGACGGCGCCCACGACCCGCCGTACCTCGTCATGCGCTACCTCGACAGCGGGACGCTCGAGGAAGTCATGGACCAGGGCCTCCTGCCGCACGACGAGATCGCCTACCTGATGCGTCAGGTATGTTCGGCGCTGGACTACGCTCACCGTCAGGGGATCGTCCATCGCGACATCAAGCCCAGCAATATCATGATCGACCAGCAGGGCAACGCCTTTGTTGCCGATCTGGGCATCGCCCGCATCGCCGCCGAGGCCGGCGGCCGCCAGATCACCGCCACCGGTGCCATCATCGGGACCCCCGACTATATGTCCCCCGAGCAGGCCCAGGGCCGAGATGACGTCGACGGCCGCGCCGACATCTACGCCCTGGGGGCGATGCTGTACCAGATGCTCACGGGCGACGTTCCTTACCAGGCCGACTCGCCAATGAACGTCCTCATGAAGCACATCCACGAGCCGGTCCCCTCGCCGCGCGAGAAGAACCCGGCTGTCCCCGAGGTGGCCGAGGCCGTCGTACGCAAGGCAATGGCCAAGGACCGGGCGGAGCGCTATTCCACCGTCATCGAACTGGGCCAGGCCATCAGCCACGCCCTCGGCGCATCCTCCTCGGATCCGACGCGACTGCGGGAGGCGGCCAGCACTTCGATCATCCGCCGCTCGGGCGGGCGGCGGAATACGACCGACAGCCGGACGACCCCATCCGAGCAGAACCGCCAGGTCACCGCCCTGTACGCCAACGCCGCCGAATACGCTGCGCTCGTCGATCAGGTCGCCGGCAGCGAGGCTGCACGTCGGGCGATGGCCGCGCTGCTCGAGACCATCGAGGGGATCATCGCCGCCTTCCACGGGAGGGTGTTGACTGCCAGCGACAACGACCTGTTGGCCCTGTGGGGCGCCGAGTCCGCCAGTGAAGCGGACGCCGAGCAGGCCGCCCGCGCGGCGCTGGGGATGCAGGCGGCGCTGCGCACCCTGGGGGCCGCCTTCCTGGGGGACAGCGAAGAGGCGTTGCCTCTGAGCATTGGGATTCACAGCGGTGTCGCCCTGCTCGCCCCCTCCGATCGACCAGGGAGCATCTCCGCCAGCGGTTCGACGATCAGCCTGGCGAACCGATTGATGCAGAATGCCGCCGGCCTTGTCTTGATCACCCATGACACCTATCGCCAGGTGCGCGGGGTGTTCGACGTTCAGCCCGACCTGCCGGTACGCCTGCGTGGCCGCTCCGAGCCGGTGGCGACCTATCGCTTGCTGGCCGCCAAGCCACGCGCTTTCCGAGTGAACACCCGCGGGGTCGAGGGTGTCGAAACACGCATGATCGGGCGCGAAACCGAGCTCAAGCACCTGCAGAACGCCTTCCTCGACGCGTTCGAGGACGGCGAAACGCACGTCGTCACGATCACCGGCGAAGCCGGCGTTGGGAAATCCCGCCTGCTCTACGAGTTCGCCGAGTGGGCCGAGCTGCGGCCGGAACGCTATTTCGTCTTCCGCGGCCGGGGGACGGCCGAGGCGCGCGGTTTGCCCTTTGCCCTGGTGCGCGACATGTTCGCCTGGCGCTTCGGGATGCAGGATGATGATCCTCCCGAGCGGATCATGGAGAAGCTGGAGCGAGGCGTGGCCGAGGTCTCCGTCGGCGACGTCGCCACGGCACACCTGCTGGGGAGCCTGTGCGGCTATGACCTTTCCGCCAGTCCCCACGTCCGCCCGTTGCAGGGGGATCCCGAGCTGCTGGCCCGACAGGCGAAACACGCCGTCCTGCATTGGATCGTCGAGCTCGCCCGGACCCAATATGTTTCCCTTCAGCTAGAAGATATTCACCACGCCGACGACGCCTCGCTCGATTTCCTCAACGACCTCTTCCTCGCCGACCCCCGCCTGCACTTGCTGGCCGTGTGCGTCACCCGGCCGAGCCTGTTCGAGCGTCGGCCGGAATGGGGCAGCGGCCAAGCCACCCACACCCGGCTGGACCTCAAACCGCTGGACAAACGCGAGAGCCGGTCGCTGGTCCAGGAGATCCTCAAGAAGGTGGAGGAGGTTCCGCGCGCCGTCCGCGACCTGCTCGTCGAACGGGCCGAGGGCAATCCCTACTACCTGGAAGAACTGGTCAAGATGCTCATCGACGACCACATCATCGTGCGCGAGTCGGACGACCGCTGGCGGGTGGAGGAGGCGCGTCTGGGCGCCCTCGAGGTCCCGCCCACCCTTTACGGACTGCTTGAGGCGCGCGTCGACACGCTGCTCGCCCCGGAGAAACTCGCGCTCCAGAGGGCGTCCGTCTTCGGAAGGGTCTTCTACGACAAGGTCCTGGAGGCGATGGATGCGTTGGATGAGACTCATGTCGCCGATCTTCCCGGGGTCTTACAGTCGCTAGCCAAGCGCGAGTTCGTTTACCGGCGCGAGACCTCCGCTTTCGCCGATAGCGTGGAGTTCATCTTCGGCCAGGCGATGCTGCGCGACACGATCTACGAACGCCTGCTCGAACGCCAGCGCCGGATCTATCACCGCGCTGCCGCCGACTGGCTGGCCGATCTGGACCGGGCCGAAGAATACTTGGCTCAAACCGCCGACCATTTCGCCCTGGCCGGGGATGACGCCATGGCGATCGAGACCTTGCGTCGGGCCGGAGATCGGGCTTTGCTCCGGGGCCTGTCGCGCGAGGCCGTCTCCATCTTCGAACGGGCCCTGGGGATGCTGCCGCCCGAAGATCGCTCGCCGCGACGGCTGGCGCTGTTGATGTCCGTCGGCACCGCCGCCAATTTTCGGGGCGAGCTTCCCAAGGCGCACCTGGCGCTCGAAGAAGCCCTGGCGCTGGCGCTCGAGCTCGGCCTGCCTGCGGAACAAGCGCGTGTGCTCAGCACGTTGAGCGAGGTCGAGACGCTGCAAGGCCGCTACGCCAGCGCCCTGGCCCGGCTCGACGAGGCCTTGCCTCTGGCGCGATCCAGCAGCGACCGGGCGCCTCTGGCGAATGTCCTTTACGGCCAGGCCAACGTCCGCTTTCGTCTCGGCGACAATGACGAAGCCCTGCTGGCGGTCGAGGAATGCATCCAGCTCGCCTATCAGCTTGGTGATAATGTCCTCCTTCTCACCGCCCTGAACCGCCGCGGGTCGATCTTCGACTCCCTCGGGCGCTATGCGGAAGCCCGAGCCGAGTTCGAGTCCGGCCTTGCTCTGGCTCGCCGCCTCGGGCTCGAGAAGCGGGAGCATCACATGCTCACCAATCTCGGCTACTCCGAATTGCGGGAAGGGAACTGGGACGCCGCCGCGGCGAACCTCGAGAGGGCCCTGGCGCTGGCCCGAGGCGAAGACGACCTCACCGGCGTGATCTTCAACGCCGTCAACCTGTCGTTTGCCTACCTTCGGCGGGGCGATATCGACCGAGTTCCGCCGCTCATCCTTGAGACGATCGGCGCGGCGCAGGCCTCCGATTCGTTGCCGGCGAAGTTGGGTGTTGTCGGCGTCGAGGGCGAGAGGCGGTTGGCCCTGGGCGACACGCAACAAGGCCTCGCCTGGCTCGGCCTCGCCTGGCACCATTCTGCCGGCTCGTCCGATATCCACCAGGACATCCAGATGAGCCTCGACTTCTGGTCCTCGCGTTTGGGCTTGACGCCCGAGGGCGTCGACGCCGGAATGGCGGCCGGGAAGGATCTCGATCTTCAGGACGCCATCAGCGAGATTCTCTCGGCCGGGAAATGACGGGGGCAGCGGAAGGCGCCCCACAGCGGAGGGTATGGTGCGAGTACTGATATTCGGAGGCAGCGGGCTTGTTGGCAGCGGGCTGGCCGGAAGCTGGGCCAACGACGGCCACGTTGTCACGATCGTCTGCCGCCACCCCGAGAAGGTTCCCCCGATCCAACCAATCGTGGAGGTCGTGCGTTGGGACGGCCGGACCGGCGCGGGCTGGGCTCATCTGGCCGACGGCGCCGATGCCGTCATCAACCTGGCCGGCGAGACGATCGGCGGCAATTACCTGGGGCAGATCTTCTTCCAGCGCTGGAGCGAGACCAAGAAGCAGCGCATTCTCGACAGTCGGGTCAACGCCGGCCGAGCCATTGTCGAAGCAATCCGCGCGGCGCCCAAGAAGCCGGGAGTCCTGCTGCAAATGTCGGCGGTCGGAGTCTACGGTCCGCGCGCCGATGAGAAATTGGACGAGAACGCCCCTGCCGGCAAGGACTTCCTGGCGCGCGTGTGCGTCGAGTGGGAGCGATCGACCGAGGCCGTCGAGGCGATGGGAGTTCGACGCGTCGTCGTCCGCACGGGTCTGGTGTTGAGTCTGCAGGGAGGGCTCTTCCCCGTCATCCTGCTTCCGTTCCGGCTTTTCGTCGGCGGCCCGTTGGGTTCCGGACGCCAGGGTTTCTCTTGGATCCACGCCGAGGACCATCGGCGTGCGCTGCGCTTCCTGGTCGAGAACCCTCAGACCAGGGGTGTCTACAACGTGACTGCGCCGGAACCGATTTCGAACGCCGAGCTCGGACGGCAGGTTTCGCGCGCCCTGCGTCGTCCGTACTGGTTTCCCACGCCGGCGCCCCTCCTGCGTCTCGTCCTTGGCGAGAAAGCGACCCTGGTGCTCGACGGTCAGCGGGTCGTGCCGCGGCGACTGCTCGAGACGGGATTTGAATTCCGTCACCCGACGCTCGGCGCCGCTCTGGCCAACTTGCTGCGATGACGAGCAACGATCGTTTTCGGCTGGGCCAGACGGCGATCGAAGTCAGTCCAATGGGCCTGGGCACCTGGGCCTGGGGCGACCGCCTGGTGTGGGGTTTTGGCCGCGGCTATGGCGAGCCGGAAGTGAAGGCCGCCTACCGCGCCAGCCGCGCCTCCGGAGTCGATTTCTTCGACACGGCCGAAATCTACGGGCAGGGCCGTTCGGAGAGGATTCTTGGCCGGCTGGCGGGGGAGGAGCAGGGCCGCATCTTCGTGGCGACGAAGTTCTTTCCCTATCCGTGGCGCCCCTACCGAGGGGCGCTCGTCCCGGCCCTGCGCGGCAGCCTGCGGCGGCTCGGCGTCCCGCGCGTCGACCTGTATCAGATTCACTTCCCGTTCCCGCCATTGTCCGTCGAGTCTTGGATGGATAGCATGGCCGACGCCGTCGAGCTCGGGCTAACCCGCGCCGTCGGCGTGTCCAACTACTCGGTGCGGCAGATGGAGCGCGCCCACGCGGCCCTGGCCCGGCGCGGCGTGCCGCTGGCGTCGAACCAGGTCGAATACAGTTTGTTGGATCGGGAGCCGGAGCGGTCCGGGCTGCTCCAGGCATGCCGAGAGCTGGGGGTGACGCTGATCGCCTACAGCCCTCTGGGGATGGGCCTGCTGACCGGCAAGTACGGCCCCGGGAGACCGCCGCCTCTGACGCGGCGACGTCGCGCGGCGGGCCTTCTCCATCGTCTCAATCCATTGCTCGATGTGCTTCGCCTGCTCGGCCAGACTCACGGGGGAAAGACGCCGGCGCAGGTCGCTCTCAACTGGACGATGGCCAAGGGGACTCTTCCCATCCCCGGCGCCAAGAACGAACGACAGGCGGTGGAAAACGCTGGGGCGGTAGGGTGGACCCTGACCCCCGATGATGTGGCACAGCTCGACGCGGCTTCGGACTCCATCGGAGCCTGAGCCGAGCGACATCCGCGATCTCCTCGCTGAGTGGAGGTCCGAGCCGGAGGCGAGGACCGCAGGCGAAGCGTGCATGCCGCGGGAGCCCCTCGACCCTTCGGCTTCGCTCAGGGCAGGCTTCGGCCGCAGAGCCATGCCTTCTCACACACGCACGGGGCGGCCTCCGCTCAGGGAGGTATCTACCCCCGAGGAGCCCACTCCCGCGCTGAGCGGAGGTGCGAGCCGGAGGCGAGGACCGCAGTCGAAACGTGCATGCCGCGGGAGCCCTTCGATCCTTCGGCTTCGCTCAGGGCAGGCTTCGGCCGCAGACCCATGCCTTCTCACACAGAGGCGCGAGGCGGCCTCCGCTCAGGGAGGAGTTTGCAGCTCACACCGGCGGCCGAAAGGCCAGGATCGTCGCTGCGCCGTAGAAGAACGCCACCGCCCCGATTACCGACGCCCCGCCCGCCAGCACCTTGCGCGCCCGGCTGACGGAGTCGAAATCGGTCAGCACGGCGTACGTGCCAGATAGCGCGTGGATCAGGACGAAGAAGAGAAAGGCGATATCGAGCGCCTTCCACAGGGGATCGGCCATCCGCTCCAGGATCCGTGCGAAGTCGATGTGGAACGGCGGGTAGTGCAAGACCATCATGTGGATCGTCAGAAACACGAGCAGGGCGATGGCGCTGATCCGCTGTAGTTGAAAGAGCCGCATCGCCGTTCCTTAACCTTCCAGAAGGAAAACCAGAATCGGAACGGCGCCCGCCAGGGTCATGAGCGCCGCCATGCCGAAGGCGGCATAGAAGAGGCTGCGCCGATAGTCGGTTACCTTGAACCAGTTGACCAGCAGCAGGCGCAGGCCGTCGAAGGCGTGATAGAAGACGGCCGCCAGCAGCGCAACTTCGGCAACCTTGAACAAGGGCGTCTGGACGGCCGCCAGACGCACATCGAAAACCTGCCGACCCTGCAAGGCCGAGCCGATGACCCACAGGTGGGTGAAGAGATAGAGCACCAGGGCGATGCCCGTCACCCGTCTCAAAAGGAAGCTGATGAAGCCGTTGCTGCGGTACATCGCGCGTCTCCGAGGTTAGAGGGCCTTCGCCCCGTTCCAGGCGGCCTGTCGGGTCCGGCGCGCGGATTCCAGCGCCGTGCGCTTGGCGGCCAGCCCGCGCAGAGTCTCGATGGCCTGCGTCGGGTTGAGGCCCTTGGGACAGGCATCGATGCAATTGAAGATGGTATGGCAGCGGTAGACCCCGTCGTCGCCCCCCACCTGGCTCAAGCGTTCCGCCACGGCCGCGTCCCGCGGATCGAGCACGCGCAAGAACGCCTTCAAGAGCGCGTGCGGTCCGATGTAACGCTTGCCCATCGCCACGACCTGGCAGGCCGAGTAACAGGCTCCGCACATGATGCAGGTTTCGGCGTTGTGAAGAGCGGCGACTTCCTCCGGCGTGACGCGAAACTCTTTCTCCGGGATTCCGGCCGGCGGGATCAGCCACGGTTTGACCCGCAGGTACTGCTCCCAGAACGCCGAGCGATCCACCACCAGATCCTTGATGATCGGCAGATAGGGAAGCGGACGAATGGTGACCGTCCGCCCGCCGGCGGACTTCTCCGCCAGGCGCGTCTTGCAGACCAGGAGGTTGCGTCCGTCGACGTTCATGGCGCACGAACCGCAGATGGCGTGGCGGCACGAGCGGCGGAAAGTCAGGCTGCCGTCCTGCTCGGCCTTCACGGCGTGCAACCCGTCGAGGACGGTCGTGTCCGCCGTCAAAGGCACGCGGTAGTTCTCGAGGTGCGGTCGGCGATCGACCTCCGGATTGAAGCGCTGGATGCGCAGGGTGGCGGTTTCAGTCATGGCCCTCTGTTCGAACCAAAAGAGGAGTATGGTCCGCTCCACCCCCTCCCCTAACCCCTCCCCCTGCCAGAGGCGAGCTCCGCGGTCGATGAAATCCCGCAGGGGGAGGGGAGGGTCTTTTGGGGGGCAGGGGGAGCTCCGCTCCCCCTGCCCCCCGATTCCCCCACCCCCTCTCCGCCACGATACTTGGCAAAAGGTGAAGTTTCCGGCGGAGAGGGGGAAGGGGGTGAGGTCGAAGCACGCCCCTTTCTTCGTTCCCAGACACTGAGGTCAGTACTTCCTCTCCTGAGGTGGGTAGCGGTCCCAATCGATGCGGACCGGGCGGTGCTCGAGCCGCGGCGGAGCCTCGTCGCCCTGGCGGAAGGCCAACGTGTGTTTGAGCCAGGACTCATCGTCCCGCTTGGGGAAGTCGGTGCGATAGTGGGCCCCACGGCTTTCGCGGCGGGCCTGTGCCCCGGCGACAATGACCTCGCTGAAATCGAGCAGGTGGCCGGTTTCGAGGGCATCCAGCAGATCGGTGTTGAAGACACGCGACGGGTCGCGCACCTTCGCCTGGCGAAATCGGCGGCGCAGCGCTTGGGTGGCCTGTTGCGCGCGCGCCAGGCCCGTTCCGTCGCGAAAGACGCCGCAGTCCTCGGTCATGGTCGCCTTCAGCGCGTCGGCCAGGACGGCCACCGACTCCGTCCCGGGAGCTTCGAAAAGAGCCCGCAGCCGCGCCTCGGTTTCGGCCAGGGGATTGCCCGCCACCGGAGCGACCTCTCGGCCGCTGAGGATTTCCTCGGCCATGGCGTATCCCGCCCGTCGGCCAAAGAGCGAAGCCTCCAGCAGGCTGTTCGTCCCCAGCCGATTGGCGCCGTGGACGCTGACGCAGGCGCATTCCCCGGCGGCGTAGAGGCCGACAACGGGTGCCTGTCGTCCATCGGCCAAGACCCGGCCGTCGTTGTCGGTGGGGATCCCGCCCATGCTGTAGTGGGCGGTCGGTTGGATCGGCACCAAATCGTCGATCGGATCGACGCCGACAAAGTCCATCGCCAGGTCGCGCACCTGCGGCAGTCGTTCCAGAATCTTCTCCCGGCCCAGGTGGCGCAGATCGAGGTGAAGTCCCTTGCCGTCGGCTCCGATGCCGCGGCCTTCGTTGATCTCCATCTGCTCCGAGCGGCTGACCAGATCGCGCGGCGCCAGCTCCATCTTGCTGGCGGCGTAGCGGCTCATGAAGCGTTCCCCGCTGCGGTTGACCAGGTGGCCGCCTTCGCCGCGGCAGGCTTCGCTCATCAGAATGCCGTGTTTGTACAGACCGGTGGGGTGGAACTGGACGAACTCCATATCCATCAACGGCACACCGGCGCGGTAGGCGATGGCGACTCCGTCACCGGTGTTGGCGTGGGCGTTGGAGGTGATCTTGTAAGCGCGTCCGTATCCACCGGTGCCGAGGAGCACGGTCCGGGCTCGCATCAGGTGAAGCTGGCCGGAGGCCAGGTCGAGGGCGATCAGGCCGCGGCAGACGCCGTCCTGCAGCACCAGGTCGAGCAGGACCCACTCGCTATAGAAGCGCACGCCGTGGCGCAGCGCCTGCTCGTGGATCGTATGCAACAGAACGTGGCCGGTCCAGTCGGCGGCGTAGGCGGCGCGCGGCGCCGAATGGCCGCCGAAGCGACGCTGCGCGATGCGCCCGTCCGGCAGGCGGCTGAAGACACAGCCCATGTGTTCGTAGGCGTAGACGAGTTCGGGCGCTTCCCGCACCAGGATCTCCATCGAGTCCTGATCGCCCAACCAGTCCGAGCCCTTGATCGTATCGAAGAGATGCAGTTCGAGGCTGTCGACCGCTTCGCCGTTTTCGGGAGCGGCCTCCAGCGGACCTTCGGCGCCGGAGTCGGCCGCCGGCCGCACGTTGCCCAAGGCGGCGGCAATGCCTCCCTGGGCTGCGCCGCTATGGGAGCGCAGCGGGTGAATCTTAGAGAGCACCCCGATGTCTTTGACTCCGCGCTGCGACGCCGCCAAGGCCCCCCAGGTCCCCGCCAGCCCGGCGCCAACGACGAGGATGTCGTGCTGGATCACGTCCGATTCCATGAGCACGCGGAATCCTCCCTCGGAGCGCCCGCCTTGGACGATAACCCGCCGGGGTTCGGCCTCCCCAGTGGCACACGTCACGCGGACCGGTGACGGAAGGCGGCCTTCGAAGGTCGGCCCGGCTCGCCGGGCGCCGTGGTCCCGAGGCGTTGCTTGACGCTCGCCGGAGGCGCATGTAGAATCGCGGCATCTTGCCGCCCGAGGAGATGGAAGGGATCATGACCGTGCGCCGCGTTATCGTCTGGGGTGCCTCCGCGCTCTTCGGCCTGGTGAGCGCGGCCGGCGTCATCCTGGCGTTTCAAACGACGCTGGACAAGTTCTCGACCGTCAACGCCTTCCTGGTTTTCGCCTCGTTCGCCGCCCTGGCCTTTATCTGGCTCGATTGGATTCTTCACACCCAGTACCTGCGCAGTTGACTGGCCGCGTTCGGAGCCTGGCTGCCGCCCCGCGGGGGATGCCGGCCTGGGGGGTCGGCCGCGGGTCACCGCCTTGCGGATCGGCCGCCCGCCGCGCCGCCATCCGACGGAGATAGTCGCATGCAGCCGAATGGGGACCCGCGCGTCGTCGTTACCGGCTTCGGCTTGATCACCCCGATCGGCACCGGCGTCGAGGCGTTCTGGGACAGT
The DNA here is from genome assembly GCA_964569445.1 of uncultured Anaerolineaceae bacterium. GTDB lineage: Bacteria > Chloroflexota > Anaerolineae > Anaerolineales > E44-bin32 > DATEVL01. Next base: position 24,503 of record CAZMVJ010000001.1, read on the forward strand.
TTGAAGAACGGCCGCGGCGGAATTCGGCGCATCACGCAGTTCGATCCCACGCCGCTCAGCTCGCAGATCGCCGGCGAGGTCCCCGAATTCGATCCGGGCCAGTACCTGAGTCGCAAAGACGCCCGTCGCATGTCGCGCGCCAGCCAGTTCGCCGTGGCGGCCGCCCAGCTGGCGGTCCAGGACGCCGGTCTGACCATCGACGACTCCAACCGGGAAGAGGTCGGGGTGTTGATCGCCAGCGGCGCCAGCTCACCCCCGGAGACCGAGTCGATGGTGCGCGATTACGACCGGGGCGGCTACGGCAAGATCAACCCGTTCCACGTCACCGGCTCACTCCCCAATATGCCTTCCTGCCAGGTGGCGATCCATCTCGGGCTGGTGGGCTACACCAATGCCATCTGCACCGCCTGCGCCGCCGGCTCCCAGGCCATCGGCGAATCGGCCGAGGTCATCCGCCGCGGCGAAGCCCAGGTGATGCTGGCCGGCGGAACCGAAGGACCGATCGCTGAAACCTGCGTGGCCGGTTTCTGCTCCTTGCGGGCCGTCTCGACCCGCAACGATGATCCGCTGCGCGCCTCTCGTCCGTTCGACGCCGGCCGCGACGGGTTCATCCTGAGCGAGGGCACCGGTATCGTCGTCCTGGAGAGCCTGGAGCATGCCCGTTCGCGCGGGGCGCGCATTTTCGCCGAGCTGGTCGGGTACGGCTCGAGCTGTGACGCCTACCATGTCACCGCTCCGGAGCCCGAGGGGCGCGGCGCCACGCGCGCCATGCGGCGCGCCTTGAAGCGGTCCGGCGTTTCCCCGGACGAAATCGACTACATCAACGCCCACGCCACCAGCACCGAAGTCGGCGACGTCGCCGAGACGATCGCCATCAAGACCGTCTTCGGCGAGCGGGCTTACTCGATCCCGGTCAGCTCGACCAAGTCGATGACCGGGCACATGACCACCGCCGCCGGCGCCGTCGAAGCCGCCGCCGCTATTCTGGCCATGCACCACGGCCTGATTCCGCCGACGATCAACTATGAGACCCCCGACCCGGCCTGCGACCTGGACTACGTCCCCAACCAGGCGCGCCCGGCCGAGCTCAAGACCGTGCTGTCGAACTCGTTCGGGTTCGGCGGCATCAACAGCGTGCTGATCTTCCGGCGGCCGGAGGCGGACGGCTAGGGAGACGCTTTCGATCCAGGGGAATCGCTTTCGGCCGGTGAGAGGCGACCAGGGGCAGGGTCCTGCAGCTCTCGAAGGGACACGGGCGGCCATCCTCCAGCCCGCCCCACCGCAATGTCATCCCGAGCCCCGCAGGGGAGAGGGATCCCCATGATGTCTCAACGCAGCGGGCCCGCGATCATCGAGCAAGAGCCGCGCCTCGGTGATTCCTCGCTCGCCTTCAGCTACCTGTTCGTATTGGCTAAGAACCGTCGGGGCTCGCTCGGAATGACATTAGAGCGAGGTTCTGTTTGGACATTGAGGCGTCAGCCCGGCGCCGCCAGGATGTGCCGCAGCAGTTCCTTGGCGTCGAGGTCCTTGAGGACGTAGGCGGCGGCGCCGGCGCGCTTGGCGGCCGCCTCTTCCCAGTCGGTCGGGTAGGTCGTCAGCACGATCACTTTCGGCGCGTCCGGCGGGGCGGTGATCTGCCGCACCAGTTCCAGCCCGAGACCGTCGCTGCGCTTGATCTCGATCAAAACGATGTCGATGAGGTCGGTGCGGATCGCCTCGATCGCCTGCGCGGGCTCGGCCGTATCTCCGACGACCGTCACCGACCCGACGCGCGAGAGCCGCTCGGCCAGGGCGCGCCGCACGGGGCCGTGCTCATCGATGATGTAGAGACGGGGCGTGCTTGTGGCCATGCGCAACACCAGTCTAGGCGGCCGCCCAGCGGCCTCCCCAGTGACCTCCATCCCCGGCGGATTGGCTACCTGTCATCGCGGGACGGTTCGACCTTTACGCCGGGCGGCTTCCGGCCGGCAGTCGAACGGTGACGGTCGTCCCGTCCCCCAGGCCGGAGGCGATCTCGACGTTGGCGCCGATGGCGTGGCCCCGCTCGACAATGTTCGACAATCCGTGGCCGAGCAGCGCCGGCGTGGCGCTGGCGTCGAAGCCCAGCCCATTGTCGATCACCTGCAGGACGACCTCGCCGTCCTCGCTCCGCAGACTGAGCCAGACGCGCGAGGCGCGCGCATGCTTGGCGATGTTGGCCAGCGCTTCCTGCGAGATGTGGAACATCGCCGAGCGCACGGCCGGGTCCAGCAACCGCCCCAGACCGTCGTCGGCGCGGAGCTCGGCCTCGATCAACGTGTTGGCTCGGAACTCGTTCGTCAACCGAGCCAGTCCTTCCGCCAGGTCGTCCAGCGGCACGCGGCTCGGCTGCAGGTCGAGGATGTAGGCCCGGATGTCACGGATGACGCTGTTCAGCCGCTGGATCGCCTCCCGCATGGAGGACTCGCTTTGCTCCGGCGCGCTTTTCAGCATGATCTTGGCCGTGTCGAGCGTCAGGCCGACGGCATAGATCGATTGGATAATGCCGTCGTGCAGGTCCATAGCGATGCGTTCCCGCTCTTCCAGCACCGCAATCCGCCGCGCCTGGCGGTAGAGGCGGGCATTCTCGACCGCCACACCGACCCCCGCCCCGATCGCCTCCAACAACCCGATCTCCTCCACCCGCAGCGGCCGCTCACCGAGGAAGGCCAGGCTCATCACGCCGACCACCTGCGCCCGCGCCTTCAGTGGGACCGACACCAGCGACCCGAACCCGGCTTCAATGACCGCCTGCCGCAGGAAGCGGGGCTCGCCGGCCTCGGCCAGATTCGTGGTCCAAATCGCCTTGCCCGTCTCCGCCACGCGGCCGACGAACCCCTCGCCGACGCGGAACTGACTGGCGGCCCAGAAGGCCTCCTCGGCCATCCCGCGATGAATGACCGGCACGAAGACATTCTCTTCCTCGGCGCGCAAGAAGACTTCTCCCGCCTGCGCGTGGAACAGGGCCATGACCCGGTCGAGGATCCCCTGCAGCAGCGGCTCGAGCTCGATGGCCGTGCTCACGGCGGTGCTGAGCGAGTTGACGAGCTCCAGCTCGCGATTGCGCGCTGCCAGTTCGCCCTCGCGGTCCTGCACCTGGCGGTAGAGGCGGGCGTTCTCGATGGCGGCGGCGGCGTGCGCCGCCAGCATTTCGATGAGGTTCTGGTCTTCTTCGGTGAATTCGGTCTCCCCGATGCGCTCGGTAAGGTAGATCTGGCCTACCGGCCGCCCGAAGGCCGAGATCGGCACGCCCAGGAATGACCTCATTTCGGGGTGACCCTCGGGGAAACCGGAGGACCGCGGATGGCGCGCCAGATCCGGAAGCCGAATGGAGCGCCCGCTGCGGTAGACCTCGCCGATCAGCCCGAGGCCGGTGGGCGGGTGCGAGATGCGGGCCGCCTCCGCCTGGCTGAGGCCTTCGGTGAGAAACATCGCCAGGCCCCCCTTCCCGTCCGGCATGCCCAGCGCGGCGTAACGAGCCTGAGTCAGGTCGCGCGCCGCCTGCACGATGCGGCGGAGGGTCCCATCCAGAGAAAGGTCGTTGTAGAAACTGAGGGTCGCCCGATGCAGCCGACGCATCCGATCGGGCCCTGCCGAGGAGGAAGACGGGCGTTTCCGCGCGTTGGGCTTGCGGGGTTTCTTCTCGCTCACGGTCTCCTCGGCGCGGATTGTACAACACCCGGCGTCCCTGCCCGGCGATTCCGGCCGGCCAAGCCTGATAGCTTTTGGAGGGCTCAGGGCGCTATATCCGCCGGGTCCGAGATCTACGCGACGCGATGACCTCCTCCCGCCTACCCGGCTTCTACGACCTTCCTCGCAGCAAGCGATTGGATGCACTGTCCGCGGCCGCCGGCCTGGACGGGGAGACGGCTGCGGCTCTCTCCGGGTCGGCCGGTCTCGCGGGCGAGCAAGCCGACCATATGATCGAGAACGTCGTCGGCGTCTACGGCCTGCCCTTGGGGATCGCCGTCAATTTCGTCGTCAACGGCCGCGAAGTGTTCGTACCGATGGTGATCGAAGAGCCGTCGGTGGTGGCGGGCGCTTCCTTCATGGCCCGGCTGGCGCGCGAGGGCGGCGGTTTCCAGGCCGAGACGACCGCCCCGGAGATGATCGCCCAGCTTCAAGTGCTGGAAGTGCGCGATCTGGCGGTCGCCCGGGATGCACTGCTGGCCGAGAAAGCGGCGATCCTTGCCGAAGCGGACCAGGTCGACCCGGTGCTGCTGCGGCTGGGCGGCGGCGCCCGCGATCTCGAAGTGCACCTCTTCCCGGAAACGCCCGTCGGACCGATGCTGATCGTGCACCTGATCTACGACACGCGCGACGCCATGGGCGCCAACGCCGCCAATACGGCCGCCGAACGCCTGGCCCCGCGGGTCGAGGCCATCACCGGCGGGCGGGTGCATTTGCGGATCTTGTCGAACCTGGCAGACCGGCGCCTGGCGCGGGCGACCTGTCGCATCCCGGCAGCGGCCTTGGCCTTCGGCGATTTCACCGGTGAACGCGTGCGCGACGGAATCGTCGAGGCCTGGGCCTTTGCCGCCGTCGATCCGTACCGCGCCGCCACGCACAACAAGGGGATCATGAATGGGGTGGATGCCGTTGTCATCGCCACAGGCAATGACTGGCGGGCGATCGAGGCCGGGGCGCATGCCTACGCCGCCCGGTCCGGACGATATACCTCCCTCAGCCAGTGGTCGACGGGCGGCGACGGCGCCCTCGAAGGTCGGCTCGAGATGCCGATGGCGGTCGGCACGGTCGGCGGCGCCACCCGCGTCCACCCGGCTGCGCGAGCCTGCTTGCGTTTGATGGGCGTGGCGTCGGCTCGGGAACTGGCCGAGGTCGTCGTCTCCGTGGGGCTGGCGCAGAATCTGGCAGCGTTGCGCGCCCTGGCGACCGAAGGCATCCAGCGCGGGCACATGGGACTCCACGCCCGGCAGGTGGCGATCGCCGCCGGAGCCCAGGGCGACCAAGTCGAGAGGGTAGCCCGTCAATTGGTGATCGAAGGCACCGTCCGCCTTGACCGCGCCGAAGCCATTCTGCACGAGAGGGAGGCCGGAGGCGTACCGCCAAAGCCTCAAGGAGCCAGATGAACGCCCCGGGTGCGGACCGACGACTGCTCAAGCCGGCACGCGACGTCGGCATCACCGGCTACGGCGCCTACATTCCCCGTTTCCGCCTGCCGGCGAAGGAAGTGGCGCGGGTCTGGAAAGGCGGCCAGGGCGGCCTGCCGGTCAAAGAGAAATCCGTCTCCGGAATCGACGAGGACGTGATCACCATGTCGATCGAAGCGGCCCGCAACGCGCTGGCGCGCGGTCAGGTCGACCCGTCGATGATCCGAGCCGTCTGGGTCGGATCCGAGTCGCACCCCTATTCCGTCAAACCGACTTCGACCGTCGTGGCCGAGGCCATCGGCGCAACACCCCACACCCAGGCGGCCGATTGGCAATTCGCCTGCAAGGCCGGCACCGAGGCGGTCCAGGCGGCGATCGGCTTCGTCGGATCGGGGATGGCCGACTACGCTTTGTCGATCGGTATGGACACCGCCCAGGGTCGGCCGGGCGACGCCCTCGAATACACCACCGGCGCCGGCGGCGCGGCGATTCTGCTGGGGCCGGCCGGTGATTCGTTGGCGATCTTCGAGGGATCCTATTCCTACGCCACCGACACGCCCGATTTCTGGCGGCGAGCCGACGAGAAGTACCCCGAGCATGGGGAACGCTTCACCGGCGAACCGGCGTACTTCAAGCACATTCAAGAGGCCGGCTCCGCCTTGATGCAGGCGTTAGGACGGGGACCGGAGGATTTCCGCTACGCCGTATTCCACCAGCCGAACACCAAGTTCCCGCAGCGGGCGGCCAAGTCGCTCGGGTTCAAGCTGGAGCAGATCGAGACCGGCCTGCTGGCGCCGGTCATCGGCAACACCTATGCCGGGTCGGCGCTGGTCGGATTGACAGCGATTCTGGATGAGGCGGCCCCCGGCGATCGGATTCTGCTGGTCTCGTACGGGTCGGGCGCCGGATCGGATGCCTTCAGCCTGGTGGCGACGGAGCGTTTGCCGCAACGGCGCGGACTGGCCCCGTCGACGCGCGAGTACATCGCCCGCCGGACCGAGATCGACTACGCCACCTACGCCCGCTACCGGGGCAAGCTCACGATGTCCTGAGGGGAGCGAGGCCGCCAGGCCGAGCGAACCGAAGGGACCTGGCCTGACGGAGGCCGTTCGGGATGCACCAATCTGTATTTGTCCTCGGCGTCGGCATGACGCCGGTCGCCGAGCACTGGAGTACCTCGCTGCGCGAGCTGGCGCTCGAGGCCATGCGCGCGGCGATGGCCGACGCCGGGGGAGTCCAGCCCCAGGCGCTCTACGTCGCCAACGCGCTGGCGCCGATCCTCTCGGGACAATCGCATCTGGGCGCGCTGCTGGCCGACTTCGCCGGCCTAGAAGGAATCGAGGCCACGACGGTCGAAGCCGCCGGTGCCTCGGGCGGCCTGGCCGTCCGCCAGGCCTGCCTGGCGCTCGAGGCGGGCGCGTTCGAAACGGCGATGGTCGTCGGCGTCGAGAAGGTGACCGACCGAGTCGGCAGCGGATTGGACGCCGCTCTGTCGGCCTGGAGCGACGCCGACTACGAAGCCGTGCACGGCCTGACGGCCACGTCGCAGGCGGCGCTGGTCATGCGCCGCTACTTGCATGAGCACGGCGCGCCGTCGGACGCGCTGGCCGGGTTCAGCCTGACCGCGCACCGCAACGCCGTCGGCAATGCCAACGCGATGTTCCGCAGAGCGATTACCCTCGAAGACTACGCGCGGGCGGGCATGGTCAGCGATCCGCTCAACCTGTACGACGCCGCCCCCCTGGCTGACGGTGCGGCTGCCATTCTGCTCGGCCGTTCGTCCGTCTCCCGCGTCCCGCAGCGGGCGTCTGTCCGAGTCTTGGGAACGGCCAGCGCCACCGCCCGTCTGGCGATCCACGATCAACCCGACCTGTTGAGCTTGCCGGCGGCCGCCCTCTCGGCCGAGCGCGCCCTGCAGTCGGCCGGCATCACCCGGGACGATATCGACCTGTTCGAGCTGCACGACTCCTACAGCATCTACGCCGCCCTGGCCCTGGAAGCCGCCGGGTTCGCCGCGCGTGGTCAGGGCTGGCAGATGGCACGCAACGGCACGATCGCACTCGAGGGGAAGCTGCCGCTGACGACCTTTGGCGGATCGAAGGCCCGGGGCGAGGCCGGTGGAGCTACCGGGGCCTATCAGGTGGTCGAAGTCACGCTGCAGCTCCAAGATCGGGCCGGAGCCAGCCAGGTGAGGGGGGCGCGGATCGGGATGGCCCAGTGTCTGGGGGGTGCCGGAGCGACGGCGGCCACGACGATTCTGACACAGGCGGAGAGCCTGCCCTGAGCGGAGCGAGACCGCAGGCCGAGCCAAGCCGAAGGAGCCTGCCCTCCCGTAAGGACGCCGGGACGGTGTGAGCCCCTCGGCGGAGCTTGTCCTGAGGCGTAGGCCGAAGGGCTCGGGGCGGGCTCTGTCGAAGGGCTGATAGTTCTTGAGAGTCCCCCCACCCTACACTCTGCAACATCCCGGCCCCCAAGCCGGTGAGGTGTCGAATGGAAATCGCCCGGCATTGGAGACTGAGAACCCAACGGTACGCCCTGGTGGGCGAGGTCTGCCCGCATTGTGAGGTCAAGATCTTCCCGCCGCGCGATGTCTGTCCGGATTGCGGGCAGGAAGCCCGTCAGCCCTACGCCTTCAGCGGCCGCGGCGAGGTTTATTCGTTTGCGCCCGTAAGGGAGGCGCCCGCCGGCTTCGAGGAAAACGCTCCCTACACGGTGGCGCTGATCCGGCTGGAAGAGGGCCCGATGGTCACGGCCCAGTTGACCGACCTCGGGGAAGAGCCGCCCCGCATCGGCCTGCCGGTGGAGATGGTCACGCGCAAGCTGCGCTCTGACGGTGAGCGGGGGATGCTGGTCTACGGTTACAAGTTCCGGCCGAGATTGGTTGCCGCCTAAGATCGTCGTCCCAAGAGTTGACGACGGCGGTCCGGAATCCCGGGCCGCCGTTTCTGTTTCTGGCGGCAGCCCCCGCCAGGCCACGGCACGGGACTTGCACCGTCGGATCCGGTGCGAACCACGCTTGCTTGACGCGCCCAAACCCCTGTGCTAGGATGCCCCGCCTGGGCCCTTCGACTGTTTTCAGGGCGGGCTCCCGCACGAAATCCTTGGAGGTGCCCATGGCTACAATCCCGATGCGAAGGCTGGCAACCGCGGCGCTGATCGCCTCCGCGCTGTTGATCGGCGCTTGCACCCGCTCGGCCTCGTCCGCCCCCACGGGGACTGCGGCCAGCGGCACAACCAGCCCGCTCACCGGGCAGCAGGCTACGATGGAGGCGGTCCGCTCGGCTTTGCTGACCCAGACGGCCGCCGCCGTCCCGGGCGGTGGCCCCGCCGCTAACACACCGATACCGGGCGGCGCCGCCATTTCGACTGCGACGCCTTCCGTGGGTACGCCGGCGGGAACTTCGGCGGCGCAGCCAACCGCCACGCGGACGCTCCCGCCGATCCCGACCCTCGTCGTGCCAGCGACGTACACTCTGCATGAAGGCGAATTCCCCTTCTGTCTGGCGCGCCGCTTCAACCGGGATCCGGATGACATCCTGGCGATCAATGGCCTGACGAACAGCTCGATCGTCAGCCCTGGCCAGACCCTGTCGATCCCGACTTCGGGGACCTTCCCCGGACAACGGTCTCTGCTGTCCTCTCCGGCGACGTACACCGTCGCCGGCGGCGAGACGATCTACTCGGTGGCGTGCCGCTATGGCGACGTCGACCCGATGGGCATCGCCGCCGCCAACGGCCTTTCGTCTCCATACACCCTCACCCCGGGCACGACGATCCAGATCCCTTAGAAGCCCGGGGACTCGGACAGCTCGAAATTCGAGCGGGGGAGGCCTGCCTCCCCCGCTCCGTCGTTTGCGGAGGGCCTCATGGGAATTCAGATCCTGCAAAGCGAGATCGTCTACCGCGGCCGCGCCCTGTCGGTCCGGCGTGATCGCGTGCTCCTGGCCGGAGGACTGCAGTCGGACATGGACGTCGTCGTCCACGCAGGAGCTGTCACGCTCGTCCCGTTCGATGAAGATGGCTTCCTATGGTTCGTCCGCCAGTACCGCCACTCGGCCGGGACGGTCTTGCTCGAGCTCCCCGCCGGGACGCTCGAGGAAGGAGAGCGGCCGGAGCATTGCGCCGAGAGGGAATGTCGGGAGGAGATCGGGATGGCGCCAGCGCGGTTGGAGCACATCGGCGAGTGCTTCCTGGCGCCGGGATACTCCACCGAGTACATGCACTTCTACCTGGCCACCGGCCTGACCGCGTCGCCCCTTTCCCCCGACAGCGACGAGGAGATCACCGTCGAGAGGGTCCGGCAGGAACAGGTCGCGGCGCTGATCGCCGCCGGCGAACTGCGCGACGCCAAATCGCTGGCAGCGCTATATCTAGCGCGGCCGTGGTTGGAGAAGGACAATACGAGTTAGTGCCCGTCTCGCAAGACTGCCCATAGGGGATTCCCACCTGCACCGCACCTGCGGTGAGCCGCACACTTGCCCTGGCGGGCGGTGCCAGGGCGTGCAGGTGTCGCTCGCCCTTCGACTTCGCTCACATCGTCCCGGTGTCCTTCCTGGAGGGCTCGCTCGGAATGACATAGGCAGGTGAAGCGTGCCAGACGAGGCTTCCGTCCTGTTGTCATTCCGAGGCCCGAGCGGAGCGAGGGCAGAGGAATCCCCGAGGCCTTCAAGTGCCAGGACTCCTTCTCCTCCTCGTCATTGCGAGCCGCCGCGAGCCCTGCGAGAGGCGGCGTGGCAATCTCCCCATCCGCAGAGACTCCCGAGGCGCCCTTCGACGGAGCCTGTCCTGGGCGAAAGCGAAGGGCTCAGGGCGCCTGGGGATGACCGCCCCTCTGGACGCCTCCCTGCCGGACGTGGTAGACTCCTGTTGCGCCGCCCAAGCGTGTGGGGCGGCGGTTGTACGAAACAACATGCCAGGTGGTTCCTATGAGCGACATCAGTAAGGCGGTCGAAGCCGCCGTCAACCCCCAGATCCCCGAGATTCGGCCCGGTGACACCGTGAGCGTCCACCTGCGGATCAAGGAAGGCGACCGCGAACGGATCCAGGAATTCCGGGGGACCGTCATCCGCTACCGCAAGGGCGGCAACAACGCCAACTTCACTGTGCGCCGGCTGGCTTCGCATGGGGTCGGCGTGGAACGGACCTTCCTGCTGCGCTCGCCGCGCATCGAGAAAGTCGAAGTGCAGCGGCAGGCCAAGGTGCGCCGAGCCAAGCTCTACTATCTGCGCGAGCTGGCCGGCAAGCGAGCGCGGTTGGCAGAGCGCCGCAAAGAGTAGCGCGGCGCGCGCCGCGATGGGTGCGCCCGGCGGGCACCCCTTCGGGTGCACCTGGGGTGTGCACCCTCTGTTTTCGACCGTAATGCCCCTCCTCCCCTCTCGACCCATCGGTGTCTTCGATTCCGGCGTCGGCGGACTTTCGATCTTGCGCGAAATGCGCCGGCAGATGCCGGCCGAGTCCGCCGTCTACTTCGCCGATCAAGGCCACGTCCCTTATGGGCCCCGTCCGCTGGAGCAGGTCCGTGCCTTCTCGGAGGGCATCACCCGCTTCCTGCTGGACCAGGGCGCCGATCTGATCGTCGTCGCCTGCAACACGGCCTCGGCCGCGGCGCTGAAGCAGCTGCGCCAGACTTTTCCGGATGTCCTCTTTGTGGGAATGGAGCCGGCGGTCAAGCCGGCGGCCGAAGTCACCCGCTCGGGGGTCGTCGGTGTACTGGCCACGCCGGCTACATTCCAAGGCGAGCTGTACGCCTCGGTCGTCGAGCGTTTCGGCCAGGGAGTCCGGTTGGTCAATCAGACGGTCCCCGGCCTGGTCGAACAGATCGAAGCGGGGTATCTGGAGGCGCCGGAGACCGAGGCCCTGATCCGCCGCGCGCTGGAGCCGATCCTGCGAGCGGGCGCCGACACGATCGTGCTGGCCTGCACCCACTATCCGTTCGTCATCCCGCTGATTTCACGACTGGCCGGGCCGGAGGTCACCGTGATCGACCCGTCGCCGGCCATCGCCCGCCAGGCGGCCCGTCTGCGCCAGGCCTCCCCGCCGGGCGATCCGGCGTCACGCGGCTCCGTCGTTCTTGTCACCAGCGGCGACCCGGCCGGATTGACGCGCCTGTCGCTGCCGCTCCTGGGGGAGCAGGCCGAGGCCCGCCGCGCCGAGTGGCGGGGCGCGTCGCTCGAGCTGTCTCGATAGGCCGCGGCTCAGCCGCACCCCTTCCCGGCTGGCCCGCGCTTCAACTCCAGCTTGACCCTCTCGTCGTACGTGAGTTCGAACTTCTGCGGATCCGGGAAGGACGCCGGGTAGCTTTCGCCCAACGCCGAGGTGAATGCGTAGCGGAGCTCGTCGTCCCCCCCGACGGCCATCGGCGTGATGCGATCGTCGCCTGCCCCGAACGCCTCCAGCCAAGCGTTGATGCCGCCTTCCACGATGTAGGCGTTCATCACGCTCTCGGCGACCATCGTCTTCCAGATCGTCGTGGCCGCCGTTTCGTCGTTCGACATCACCAGGAAGACGGTCGTGGCCGGTTCCAGGCGAAACTCCGGCAGAAGCTCGGGCAGCGCCTCAGGCGTGATGCGCCGGGCGTCGGCCAGGTGGAACAGGTTGTAGTCCGATTCGGCGCGCACATCGAGCAGCACCAGCGTCAAGTCGTGCTCGTGCATGAGGTGCAGCACTTCTCCCGGCTGGATCTGAACCTGTCGTTCGGTGAGGGCCGCCGTCTTGGCCTGGGAGACGGCTGCCCAGCGGTCCTCCGTCGAGGGCTGGCCGATGGCGAGCACGGCCAGCGCCACAGCGATCATGACGGCGGCGCCGGCAAAACGGGCCTTCGGTTCGATCCGCAAGTTGCGTTTGCCGAAGACCTTTTCCAGCAGCTCGGCGCCGGCGAACATCCCCAGCGCCATCAGCACGACCAGCAGGACCACCACACCCGCATCGAGGTGGAAGACGTCCATCAAGGTCAGCCGGCCGAGGTAGGACGAGTTCCAGAAGATGCTGAAGTTGTCGACGGTCTCACCGAAGAGGAAGATCCCGAAGAACACCCCCAGCACGTAGAACAGGCCATCGATCTTGAAGGTGCCTAGCGCCACCAGCGACGTCCCCGGGCACAGGCCGCCGACGATGAAGCCCACTCCCATGATCAGGCCGCCGACGATTCCCGGCCATAGATAGGTCGGGTTGACCCAGATCAGGTTGTAGTCGAGCAAGCCCAGCCCGGTGGCGGCGAAGACCAGCGCCATCGCCACGATGATGCCTCCGAACATGACCTTCAGGACGGTCATGTCGGTCAGGTAGAACTGGCCGGCCAGCTTCGGGGCGTAGCCGAAGCCGGCCATCTCCAGGACGTAACCGAAGGCGAAGCCGATCAGCAGGTAGACCAGCAGCGCTCCGCTGTGGCCGATCAGTCCGTCGAGGGCGAGCGGGAAGATTCCCATGGCGTCCCTCCTAGAGCCACAACCGGCGAATGAAGTAGGCCAGGCCGTAAGCCGAACCGAAGATGGCGAACATCAGCACCCAGCTGCCTGCCGAGAGGACGGCGCCCCCCGACAGCGCCTGGCCGGAGGTGCAGCCGCGGGCGAAGCGCGCGCCAAAGCCCATGATCGTTCCCCCGGCGAACGCCATCACCCAGCGAGTGCGGGTCGAGATATGCGGGCCCTTGGCCGTCTCGAGCTTGAGGCGGCCGTTGCGCCAACCGGAGGCGAAGCCGCCGAGCACCGCGCCGACCGCCACCAGCACGACCCAATCGTCGAGCGGATTGCGGTCGCCGCCGGCCAGGTTGATCAGGTAGGGCACGCGATCGACGTGCTCGGGGGCCACCAGGTCCTCGACGTAGACGATCATCCGATTGAGCCCGCCCGAGGCGCCCAACCCGTTGCCGGTGAGGAAGAACGAGGCGAACAGCACCAGGCCCAACAGGGCTCCGGCGAAGTACGGGTGGGTGTAGGGTTTCGCCGGCCGCGATTGGAGCCGCTTCCAGAATCCGGGCCGCGGGCCGGGGTGGGCTTGCGTTGTGGCGGTCATACCTCACCTCCAGGTGCAGAAACCGGGGCGGCGTCCACCTCTTCCCAGCCAAGCATCATCGCTCGCAGACTGGAGACAGGAGTCGCCCCGGTCGTCGTCAGGTAGACGTGCAGCAGGATGAAAGCGGCCAACATCCACGAGATCGCAGTGTGGATGGGCGCCAGGGCGCCCAACCCGCCCAGGTTCGCCGTCAGGTCCGGCCAGCGTTGGGCGCCCCACATCAGCACACCGGTGATGACCTGCAGCGGAAGAAGCACGTTGAGCAGACCCAGGTACGTCATCTGCTGCAAAGGATTCAGCTTGCGCCGTGGGATCTTGGCGAAGGGATGCGGGTCGTGGCGGAAGATGCCGCGCAGGTAGAACTTCGCCTGCCGCAGGGCCTGATCGAAGAAACCGACGGGCCGCGGCAAGTACTGGCGGATCTCGCCGCTGGCCAGATGGTAGAAGAGGGCCAGAGCGGCGTTCACGATCAGAAGCGCCGCCAGGATGTTGTGCGCCATCACAACCACGCGGAAGTCGAGGGTGGGGAAAATTACCGGGTGATGGATGACGATGCCGGTGAACAGGAGTAGCAGGATGGCGATCGTCTGCAGCCAGTGCCAGAGCCGCTCGTAGAAACCGTACATGTAGACCGGATCGGAGGCTTCGGCAGGCTTGCGGTGACGCAGCCCGAGGGTGAAGCGCATGGTCCCATGGACGGCGATGCCGGCCAGAACCAGCCCGACCAGGGCGACGCCGGCGGTGTCGATCCCGGTGACCCGGTCGGTTCCGAGGACATAGGCCTGAGGGGAGTCGCCCGGCCGATACAGCCACTCGCCTTGCAGGCCCTGTTCGATCGTCCCGTTTGGCAGGGCCGCCGTGCCGCCGACGAATTCAGGCGTTGCCCCGCTCGGGGCCGAAGAGGACAGGAGGAACGTCTGGTTCAGCCGGCTGTCGCCGCCGTGGCATACATCGCATTCCCGAACCGCCCAGTTCTCGGTCGCCACGGCGTGGTGAATGGCGTAGGGTTGGACGTCGCCGACGATGCGCGGTCGTTCGATCCCTAGCGCCTGCAGCTTGGCGGCGATATAAGACGCTTTCGCCGCCGTGTCGAGGACGACTTCCTGCGGCTGAAGCGACCCGTCGCCGTCGAAGTCGAACCGGGCGACAATGTCGGCCGCATACGCGCCGCCGTCCAGCCATACCGACTGCAGATCGACCTGGCGGACCGGGCGCGGCGGGTCGCCGTAGACCCAGTACCAGAACGTGATCAGGTTGTACGGGGCCAGCCGCGTGGTGGCGTCGGACTCGCGCGTATCGAGCCAGATGGGTTGGTACCCGGTGACGAGCGGGAGGGTCTCCTGCGTGCCGGGCTCGACGCCTCGGCAGGCGAAGATGCCGCGTCCATCCGTCCCCAGAACGGTCCAGTCGAGCTGCCGCATCGCATTCGAATACAGACTGGGGACATGGCAGGTCTCGCAGGCCAGCGCAGCCACATGGCGCTCCTTGTACGGGAGCCAATCGTGCGTCGCTTCCAGGCTGTGGCACGCCTGACAGCGATCGGCGCCGGCCGTCGGCGATTCGCCTGCGGCGGCCGTGGCGCTGCTTCTGGCCAGTTCGTGGGACGGCTGATACAGGTATTCACCGGCCTCGAGTCGTCGCGGGTCGAAGACCAGATTGGCCGGCTGGGCCTCGCCGGACTTCACCGTGTAGACCGGGTCGTTCATGGAGAAGTGGCAGTCGGTGCACTCGACGCGCCGTTCGGCATGGATGTCCCACGAACGGGTCAGACTGGCCTTGTCCTCCAGATTCATTCCCGAGTCGTCGATCCGTTCCGGCGAGACGATCTGGCCGGTGGTCACCGTACGCCGGACCGACGGGTCGCAGCTGGGCGACACCAGGGCTTCCTTGACATCGTCATGAACCAGGCCGTGGCACAGGCCGCAGTTCTCGCTGGCCGGATCGCGCACAGCCAGGCTTCCTTCGGCGAGATTGCCTTCGTCGTCGAAGGCGGTCGGGCAGTGTCTGAAGAAACCGTAGGGGCGGGTTTGAAACCCGCCCCTACCCCAAACGTCTGTTTGTCGGTCTCGCCCAGAGGCCGGCCGAGCTGCAGGGTTACTTGGGTTTCTTGCCGCCGTCGTCCGGGGGCGGTTCGATCGACGGGAATGTGGCCACGCCGGCGACGACGTCGCCTTTCTTGAGGTTGACGACGTGGACGCCCATCGTCGCCCGGCCGGCGCGTTTGATCTGGTCCATCTTCGTCCGCAGGACGATCCCCCCGGAGGAGATGATCGTCAAGTCCTCGTCGGCGTGGACGACGCGCGCCGCCGCAATCGGCCCGGTGAGACTGAGTTTCTCGCGGCTGAGAGTCATCACACCCATCGTGCCGCGGCCCTTGGCCGGATACTCTGCCAGCGGCGTGCGTTTGCCGAAACCGTTGCGGGTGACCACCAGCAAGTCGGCCTTCTTGTCGACCACGTCCATGCCGCTGAGCCGATCGCCCTTCCCCAGCCGGATGGCCCGCACGCCGGCCGCCGGACGCCCCATCGGCCGCACCAGCTTCTCGTGGAAACGCAGCGCCTGGCCCTTCTCGGTGGCCAGGATCAGATCGTCCTTGCCCGTCGTCAGGCGCACCCAGCCGAGCACGTCCCCTTTTCCGAGCGAGATGGCGATCAGCCCCGACGGGCGGACGGCGGCGAACTCCGAGAGCGCCACCCGTTTGATCTTGCCGTTGCGCGTGACCATCGTGCAGAAATTGGCGGCGGCGAAATCCGGCACGGCCACGGCGGCGGTGATCGTCTCGTCTGAGGCCAGCGCCAGCACGCCGGCCAGCAAAACGCCGCGCGCCGTCCGGTCGGCGTCGGGGATTTGGTAGGCCTTCTCCGAGTAGACCTTGCCGCGGTCCGAGAAGAACAACACCGTGTTCAGCGAGCGCGCCGGGAAGAGCATCACCAGCTCGTCCTCGCCGCGCGTCGAGTGGCCCGTGACCCCCCGCCCGCCCCGCCCCTGGCGCCGATAACTTTCGGTCGCCACGCGCTTGATGTAGCCGCGCTCGGTCAGGCTGACCAGCACCGCCTCGTCCGCCACCAGGTCCTCTTCACGTAACTCTTCGTTCGCCTCGGGAGAGATGCGCGTGCGCCGGGCGTCGCCGTACTTCTGGGCGACGTCGCCCAGGTCGTCGTGGATCAGCCGCAGGATCTTCTTGGGGTGGGCCAGCAGGTCCACCAGATGGGCGATGGTGCCCGTGACCTCTTTGTGTTCATCCTCGATCTTCTTGCGCTCGAGCGCCGCCAGACGGCGCAGCTGCATGTCGAGGATCGCCTGAGCCTGCAGGTCGGTCAAGGAGAACTGCTTCATCAGCCGTTCTTTGGCCACGTCGGCATCCGGCGACCTGCGGATGGTCTGGATCACCTCGTCCAGGTGGCTGAGGGCGATCAGCAGGCCTTCCAGGATGTGAGCCCGCGCCCGGGCCTTGGCCAGTTCGAATTCCGAGCGGCGGGTGAGCACCACCCGGCGGTGCTCGACGTAGAACTGCAGCGCCCGTTTCAACGAGAGCAGCCGCGGCTCGCCGTCGACCAGCGCCAACAGCTGGATGCCGAACGACGTCTGCAGCGGCGTGTATTTGAAGAGCTGGTTGAGCACCTTGCGCGGCTGGGCCCCCTTGCGCAGCTCGACGATCAGGCTCAACCCGCGTCGATCCGACTCATCGCGCAGATCGGCGACGTCATCCAGCCGACCTTCGCGGGCCAGCTCGGCGATGCGCTCGATCAGCCCGGTCTTGTTGACCTGGTACGGGATTTCGGTGATGACGATGCGGTGCCGCCCGCCCGAGTGCTCCTCGATCTGCGCCTGCGCCCGGACCACCAGCCGGCCCTTGCCGGTGGAGTAGGCCTGCTTGATCCCGTCCACGCCGACGATCACCCCGCCCGTCGGGAAGTCCGGCCCGGGCAGGTGCGCCATCAATTCGTCGACGGTCACGTCGTCGAACCGGTCGTAGGCGTCGATCAGGTGCCGCAGCGCGTTCGTCAGCTCGCCCAGGTTGTGCGGCGGGATGTTGGTCGCCATCCCGACGGCGATCCCCGTTGAGCCGTTGAGCAGCAGGTTGGGCAGGCGCGATGGGAGAATCAGCGGTTCCTTGAGCGAACCGTCGAAGTTGTCGCCAAAATCGACGGTTTCTTTGTCGATGTCGACCAGCAGCTCTTCCGCCATGCGCGCCAGGCGGGCCTCGGTGTAGCGCATCGCCGCCGGCGAGTCGCCGTCGATCGAGCCGAAGTTGCCCTGGCCGTCGACCAGCATGTAGCGCATGGCGAAATCCTGCGCCATGCGCGCCATGGCGTCGTAGACCGCCTGGTCTCCGTGAGGGTGATACTTGCCGAGCACCTCGCCCACGATGCGAGCCGACTTACGGTACGCCCCGTTGGAGCGCATGCCCATATCGTGCATGGCGTACAGGATGCGGCGGTGGACCGGCTTCAGCCCGTCGCGGGCGTCCGGCAAGGCCCGCGCCACGATGACCGACATGGCATAGTCCAGATACGCCCCGCGCATCTGCTCGTCGATATCGACTTGTCGGACCTGACCGATCTCCATGGACCTCGCCCCACCTGCCGAGCGCGTAGGGGCACGGCATGCCGTGCCCCTACAACCCACTCGGAAACCAAACGAGACTCGCAGCTTCCGGGAAGCACCGAGCTTCCCGGAACCTCCATTTTACCTTCCGGGCCTTGTGAAAGCCAGCGCGAGGCCATTGCCCCCGCCTCATCTGGGGGATAGACTGGGCCTGTCCCTGTCCATGGCGGGAGCCGCCGCCGGGAGCCAGCCCATGAACCGCTTCGTCACCATCCTGGTCATCATTCTGCTGGTGGTCCTGATCGCGGTCGGAGGCCTGGCGCTCCTCATCCGGCAGTCCTTCCCGCAGACCTCGGGCGAGGTCAACCTTCCCGGGCTGCACGCCCCGGTCGAAGTCTTGCGGGACGGGATGGGAATCCCCCACATCTACGCCCAGGATGAACACGACCTGTTCATGGCGCAGGGCTATCTCCACGCCCAGGACCGTTTCTGGCAGATGGATTTCTGGCGCCACATCGGCGCCGGACGCCTCTCGGAGATGTTCGGGGAAAGCCAGATCGAGACGGACGCCTTCATCCGGACCCTCGGCTGGGCCCGAATCGCGGATCAAGAGTGGGAGGCGGCTGACGAAGAAACGAAATCCGTCCTGCAGGCCTACGCCGACGGCGTCAACGCCTACCTGGCCGAGCACCAGGGCGGCCGACTTTCCCTGGAGTACGCCATCCTCAAGCTGACCAACAGGACCTACACGCCGGAAGCCTGGCAGCCCGTCCATTCGCTGACGTGGGCAAAGGCCATGGCCTGGGATCTGGGCGGCAACATGCAGGCCGAGCTCGAACGGGCCGTGCTCCTGCCCCAACTGGGTGAGGAGCGTCTCGCCGACCTCTACCCCTCCTATCCGGACGAGAACCCTGTCATCCTGCCGGGATTCAGCCTGGCGGCCTCGCCCCCGCAGGGGCTGGCCTCGTCCGCAGACTACACCGCCGCCGGCGACGCGCTGCGTTTTGTTCTGGCCCGCATCGAAGGGCTGAATCGTGTGACCGGCGGCGGCCTGAGCGGACTCGGATCCAACAATTGGGTCGTGGCGGGCTCGCGCACGAGCAGCGGGATGCCGATCCTGGCCGATGACATGCACCTGGGGATTCGCATGCCGTCGATTTGGTACGAGAACGGGCTGCACTGCGCCCCGATCAGCGAGACCTGCCGCTTCAATGTCGTCGGGTTCTCTTTCGTCACGCTGCCGGCGGTCGTCGTCGGCCACAACGACCGCATCGCCTGGGGCGTGACCAATGCCGGGCCGGACGTGCAGGACCTTTACCTGGAACGGATCAATCCGGACAACCCCGACCAGTACGAAGTCGACGGCGAGTGGCAGTCGATGGACGCCCGCGAGGAGGTGCTCCTCGTCGCCGGTGGGCCCCCGGTGACGATTCGCGTGCGCCAGACGCGCCACGGGCCGGTGCTCTCCGACACCGACGAAGAATTGCAGGCGCTGGCCGAGGGGGCGGCGCTGGCCGAGGGCACGCCGATGGCCATCAGCCTGCGCTGGACGGCGCTCGAGCCCTCGACCATCCTGCGCGCCGCCCTGGGCGTCGACCGGGCGCAGAACTTCGACGAATTCCGCGCCGCCCTGCGCGACTGGGACGTGCCGTCGCAGAACTTCGTTTACGCCGACGTCGACGGCAACATCGGCTACCAGATGCCCGGCGATGTGCCCATCCGCCGCAGCGGGGACGGGTCCTTTCCGGTGGCGGGATGGACCAACCGCGGCGAATGGACAGGCACGATTCCCTTCGAGGAGCTTCCTACCGCCTACAATCCTCCGGCCGGCTTCATCGTCACGGCCAACAATCGCGCCGTCGACGGCACCTATCCCTACTTGCTGACGACGATGCCCGATCTGGGCTTCCGCGCCGCCCGCATCGTCGAGCTGCTCCAGGCCGAGGAGACCCTGACTCCCGAAGCCATGCGCCAGATCCACGGCGACACCTTCAACGCCGCCGGACCGAGGCTTGTCCCGGTCCTGCTCGATCTCGACTTCAACCGGGCCGGGCAAACCGCCGACGAGGCCGCCCAGGCGACCAGACTGGAGACCGTCATTGCCGAGCTGGCGACGTGGGACAACCACAACGACCCCGGCTCGCGCGGCGCGGCGATCTTCAACGCCATTTGGCGCCACGTGATCCTGCGCACCTTCGCCGACGACCTCCCGGAAGGCTGGCTGCCCGAAGACGAAGTCGCCTTCGTCGTCGTCGAGAATCTCCTGCAGCGCCCGGGCGACCCCTGGTGGGACGATCTGCGCAGCCCGGCGATGGAAACGCGCGACGAGATTCTGCGTTTGGCCACCGCCGACGCCGTCGACGAGCTCGAGGAACGGCTGGGTCCGAACATGTCCGGCTGGACTTGGGGCGCCCTCCACGGCGCCACTTTCCGCAACGAGACGCTCGGGGAGTCGGGGATTGGGCCGATCGAAGCCCTCTTCAACCGCGGCCCCTACCCGACCGGCGGCGGGGCTTCGATTGTCGATGCCACCGGGTGGTCCTACGAAGAGGGGTATGAGGTCGCCTGGGTGCCTTCGCAGCGGATGGTGCTCGACCTGAGCGACTGGGAGCGCGCCCTGGCGATCCACACCACCGGCCAGTCGGGGCATGCCTTCCATCCGCACTATATCGACATGGCCGATCCGTGGGCACAGATCGAATACGCCGCGCTCCCCTGGAGCCGAACCGTCGTCGAGAGCCAGACCGAGGAGTGGCTGCGGCTGGTCCCGTAGAAATCTCCCCGCGAGCTTGAAGCTCGCGGGGAGATCGGCCGCATCGATAGCGCTCAGCAGGGCGCGGCTGCCCTCGCACGCACCTCCCAAGAATCCGTAGGGGCACGGCCCTTCGACTTCGCTCAGGACCGTGCCCCTACCCCTGGTTGCAGGCTGTTTTGCGAGCGAGCGCGCCCTACACCAGCAGCACCTTCTGCGTCACCAGCAGGCACATCGTCCCCAGCAGGAGGACGGCGAAGAAAAGCAGAATAGAGATGACCAGCCGCTGTCCGGCCGTCATTCCGAGCATCCGGCCGCTGCCTGGCGCCCGATATTCCTCGACGGCCGGCGCCGGTGCGGATTTAGGGGCCGGCTGTCCGTCCGAAAGGTCACGCAGGTTGTCGAACATCCCTTACTCCTCCGTGATTCCAGAAAGAGTCTAAGTCATTCGGGCGAAGTGTCAACCGTCCGGCGATCACCGCCCGCTGCGCACGGGACGAAGCGAACGGGCCTCTCCGGTGCAGCTGACCTCTCGACCGTCAGCCAGGAGCAGCCGCGCCTCCCCTTCGGCGCCCAGGCCAAGGAGCCGGCCCTCCCACGTAACCTGGCCCATCTCGACGCGGACGTGCTCACCCACGTAGGCCAGGCGCTCCTCCCAGGCCTGCAAGAACCGCGCCGAGCCCAGCTGGGCAAACCGTAGTTCAAGAGCTTGGACGATCGCGGTGATCAGCCGGACCCGCGAGACCACCCGCCCGGCATGTTCTTCGACGCACGTCGCTGCGAAGGCCAGACCCTGCTCGGGAACGGAGCCGCGCCGTACGTTTACGCCGATCCCCAGCACAAGATGACTGAGACGATCCCCCTCCCAATCCGCCTCGGCCAACACGCCGGCGACTTTGCCGCCTTCAAGCAAGACATCATTGGGCCACTTGATCCGGGCCGCCAGCCCCTCTTGCTGGAGACCGTCAGCGACGGCCAGTGCGCCCAACCCCGTCCAGCGCTGCGGATGTTCGACGCTCGGACGAAGTACGAGGCTCAGCGCGATCGCTGTCCCCGGCGGAGTCTCCCAGCGCGACCCGCCTCGGCCCCGGCCGCGGCGCTGGTGGTCGGCCACGACCAGCGTCCCTTCGGCCGCGCCGTCGTGCGCCAGGGCGGCAGCGGTGGTGTTGGTGCTGTCCACCTCGTCGAAGACATACAGCTCCTCGCCAAATCCACCGGCCGGTAGCCAGGCCCGCAGCTCCTCTCCCATCGTCATGGGGTCATCCCGCGCCCTTCCTCACGATCTTCACGGTGGGGCGCGGGATCATTGTACCGAAGCGCGTTCGACCTGGTGTCAGACGTCGCTGCGGGTCGTCGGGCTTCTCTGCTACAATCGAACGCACGCGATGAAGCAGCTCTGGTCGCCGTGGCGCATGGCCTACATCGAAGAACGCAACAGTGAGCCCGGCTGTCTCTTCTGTAACCTGCGCAGCGCTGCCCCCGGCGCGGCCTCCCTGGTGCTGCATCAGGAAGAGCGCGCCTTCGTCGTCCTCAACCGCTATCCGTACACGAACGGCCACGTGATGATCGTCCCGCAGGCGCATGTCGCTTCGCTCGAGGATCTGGAAGCCGAGGTCCTGACCGATCTGATGCTGCTCACGCGGCGATCGCTGCGGGCCTTGCGCCGCGCCTATGGGGCGGCGTCGTTCAACGTCGGCGCCAACATCGGGGCGCCCGCCGGCGCCGGCGTCGTCGATCACGTCCACCTGCACGTCGTGCCGCGCTGGGCCGGCGACACCAATTTCATGGCCACCACCGCCGATACCCGCGTCATCCCGGAAGACCTGGAGCAGACCT
>CAZMVJ010000002.1:0-41777 GCA_964569445.1 uncultured Anaerolineaceae bacterium
TGACGACTCACACCGTCCTGATCGCCACAGGCTCCTCACCTTACCGTCCACCCAACATCCCCTTCGATCTCGAGAGCGTCTACGATTCGGACGAGATCCTGACCATGGCCCGGCTCCCCGAGTCGATGGCCGTCGTCGGCGGAGGCGTCGTCGGCTCGGAGTACGCGTGCATCTTCACCGCCCTGGGTGTCCACGTGACCCTGATCGAGTCGAAACCCCGGCTGCTTCCCTTCGTCGATCGCGAGATCGCCGGCCGGCTGCAATCCCAGCTTGAAAAACTGGGGGTGAGGTTGCGCTTCTCAGAACGGGTGAGGCAGATACAGGCGGAGAACCGCCGAGTGCAGCTGACGCTCGAGAGCGGCGACGTCGTCGAAACCGAGGTAGCGCTGTTCGCCGCCGGGCGAGTGAGCAGTATTGAGGGCCTGGGGTTGGAACCGTTGGGGATCCAGACGGCGGAGCGCGGTCGGGTGGTCGTGAATGAGAAGTTCCAGACCGCCGTGCCCAACGTCTACGCCGCCGGAGACGTGGTCGGCTTCCCCGGGCTGGCTGCCACCTCCATGGAACAGGCGCGTGTGGCGATGGTCCACGCGTTCGACTTGGAGTACAAACAGCGCGTGTCGCCGATCCTCCCCTTCGCCATCTACACCATCCCAGAGATCTCCATGGTCGGCATGAGCGAGGAGGATTGCGCCGAGAAGGGCATCCCGTATCTTGTGGGACGTTCGTACTACGAGCGCAACCCGCGCGGCCTGATTGTCGGCGACGAAACCGGCATGGTGAAGCTGGTGTTCTCGCCTCCCGATAAGAGGCTTCTCGGTGCTCACCTCGTCGGGGAGCAGGCGTCGGAGTTGGTTCACATCGCGGCGCACGTCATGGCCCAGGACGGGACCATCGACGCCTTCATCGACGCGGTCTACAACTACCCTTCCCTGTCCGACTCGTACAAGTATGCGGCGTACGACGGGCTTGCAAACCTGCAGGCATGGCGCAACCGCGGGACGGGATAAGAGAAGGCATCCCGGCCTTCGATCTGCAAGCGGTCTCGCATCGTCTTGGTGCTGTCCTACAAAGCCCTTCAGCCCTCGGCCCTCTGTCGAAGTTGCCCTTCGCTGTCGGGCTGGGCCGGGCCGCCCGCGCCATCGTATTGCAGAACCTCGTCCTTTCGATCTCAGCCGTAGGCTTGCTGATCCTGGCGGCGCTGACAGGGGTGATAGGGATCGGCGCCGTCGTCGCCCACGAGAGCGTAACCCTCGTTGTGGTCTTCAACGCCCTGCGGCTGCTTGGCTATCGGGCCCAGCGACATGAAAGGCGGCGGCGTACCCCGGCGTCGAATAGGTACTGTCTGACCTTTCTGACCTTGGAGGTTCTTCAGTGGACCTGTTGACTGCCTTCGGCGCGCTGGCCGTTACTGTCATGCTGGTGTCATACGCGCTCGAGTCCCGATCCATAACCTGGTTCTTTGTATTCGCACTCGGGTGCGCCGCCTCCTCGCTGTACGGCGCCCTGGCCGGCACGTGGCCTTTTGCGGTGGTGGAGGGTGTCTGGGTTGTCGTTGCCTTGAGACGCTGGTCCGCGCAACGCCGGGCGAAGTTCGCGGCCCAGCCCTCCGCTCGCCTCTCGGGTCCCTCGGCTAATGTGGCTTGGCCTTCGATCAGGCAAGATACTTTAAGTCTGTTGCCTGGCCCTAGAAGACGGTCAAGGGTCTAGGTCCGGCAGGCAGCCCAGAATCAGTAGCCCCTTACACGGAATCCGGTGAAAGGCGAGCAGGGGTCCTAATCGCCGCTGCCGAGTCCTGCAAGACCCTCATGCTTGGCTTCGTGTCCCACCGTCGCCTCCTCAATAGCAGCCGTCAGCTTCTAGCTGTCAGCCGTCAGCGGCCCAAAGCAATTCAGATGGCTGACGGCTTCCCCAAAGGCGGGTGAAGGTCTCCCGAAAGGCGGGAGGCCTTTATACGCCTTCTACGATTCAGTACAACGCGGGCGGGAGAACGAAGACGGTCAAGCGTGTTGGGCGCCCATTTCGGCCCAACCCGCGCCGCAGCGCGGCGGCCGCTCAGCCTCGTTTGGGGTCTTGTCTTGCGACCTGCGTCTGCCCACCGGCTTGCGCCGGCTCGAGCCCGAGGCGCGCATCCACTCAAGGAGCCTGCCACACCCGCAAGAGCGCCACGATGTCCTGGATCTCCTCCGGCTTGAGGCGGCCGTCCCACGCCGGCATGCCTGCCTGGGGCCGTCCGCCCAGGATAAAGGCCAGCAGCGCCTCGTCGGAGAGGGATTGAACAATGACGTTTTCGGGCAGGGAAGGTCCGACACCCCCGGCGCCCTGCAGCCCGTGGCACACCTCGCAGTTGGCGGTGAAGAGCTGCTGCCCCTGTTGAGGGTCGCCGGCGGGCGCGGCTAGCGCGGCGGTGATCGCCTCGCCTGCACCATCGAGGTCACCGGCGGCGATTCGGCCCAGCGCCTCATTCAACATCTCAACCTGAGCCGCTGCGGCGACGCGCAGCGACGCCCGTAGATGGAATTCAGCGTCGAGGGCATCCTTGCGTTCGAGGGCGAACGTTGCCGCTTGGAGGTGCTCGCTGGCCGGCATGACCGCCGCTACCTGCTCCCCGCGGCGCCACGCCGCAATCAGCGCCACCAGGTCATCGATCTGCTCCGGAGAGAGGACCGTCCCCCATGTCGGCATGCCCTTGGCCGGCCGGCCGAAAGCGATGGTGTCGCGGAACCACTTGTCGTCGAACCGACCCAGCCGCGCCGGATCATTGAGGGCTGGCGCCGGACCGCCGCGACCTTCCGGCCCGTGACACGCAAAGCACGTCGAGGCAAAGATCGTCGCGCCGCGCGAAGGGTCGGCGGCAGTTCGAGGCGCCTCGGCCACGGACGCCGTGGCCTGCCACCCGCGGATGAACGCGACCAAATCGCGGATGTCCTCGTCCGTAAGGGGTCCGCCGTTGGCCTGACCCCAGGAAGGCATCGCCGTGCCGGGCACGCCGGATCGAATCAGAGACCACACCAGACCGTCCGTGACGCCGTCGAGGAAGGCCTTGTCGTTCAGCGCCGGGGCGGACACACCCTCCCCGTTGCGGCCGTGGCAGGCCACACAGTTCTCTTGAAACAGCCCCGCGCCACGCTCGGCCCGGTCGGCGTTGAGCTGCTGCGCGGCAGCGACCATGCGAGCGGGTTCGAACATCCAATAGACCCCGAACGCCAGGACCACGGCCAAGGTCAGGCCGAACCCGATGCGCATGTGGCGATCGTAGCTCTCGACCATCGCTTAGACCTTCGCCACCTGGGACGGGTCGAAGCCCGCCCGCGTGATCAGCCGGCTGGTGTCGACCCAGACCTCGCCCTCGACAATCTCGACGGGAAAGGTGTCCAGAGGTCGTGGGGCCGGGCCGGCGAGCACCTCGCCACGCGTGTTGAAGATCGAGCCGTGACAGGGACAGTTGAAGCGCGCTTCGGCTTTCACCCACGGCACGGTGCACCCAAGGTGGGTGCAGCGATGCGACATCGCCAGCAGGCCTTCAGGAAGGCGAGAGACGTAGAACTGGCCCGCCGCCACGTGGCTCATGCTGCCGGTGAGAAATTCCTCGACCCGGCCCGCGCGCACCCGGCCCCCAAAGGCGCCGGGGTGCGGGATGGGGCGAAGGAACTGCCAGAGGGCGACGGCGACCTGGCCGACAAGAAGGGCCATTGCCAGCGACCACAAACCCGCCAGAAACTGGCGCCGAGGGAGCGGCGACACCGATGGGAGATTCGAGGGACCGGGGTCCGAGGAGGTCGGGATTGTCATGTCCGCTCCGTCACAAATTGTCGAGGGGGTTATAGCCGCCCGGCATGTCCCAGGGCCAGTACATCCTGAACCCGGGGCCGCGGAAGAAGAAACCGCTCACGGTCAGGACGAAGGCCGAGACGAGCATGACGGTGAACAGGACCAGGAGCAGCTCACGGCGCGAGGCCGGGATCGCCGAGCGCCGCGCCGCGGCTTGGACGACGATCACCGGCGCGGCGACGACGAGGGCCAGGGCTCCCGCCGGAATGAGCCATTGGGCGACGACATCCGGCGCGATGCCGCGCAGGGCTTCGCGCACGTTGAACCAGGTGTCCAGAATGATCAAGGCCGGTAGGGCGATCGCCGTGTAGATCGCCGAGTACGCGACGAGGCGCCGGCCGCGCCGTGAAGTGAACCAGATACCTGCGGAGTTGCGGTCCCGATCAAGGTAGGGCAACGCCACGAGGAACGCCACCAGGAGCGTGGGGATCACGACGCCGGCCAGCGTAGGATGCATGTGCTCAAGCATCTCTTGCAGGCCAAGGAAGTACCATGGCGCCTTGGCCGGGTTGGTCGTCACCGCGGGATTGGCCAATTCCTCGAGGGGGGCATTGCGCGCCACAGACAGCAAGAGCACCGCCAGGATCGAGCCCACCCCAAGCAGCAGCTCGAGCAGCGCCAGGACGGGGAAAGAGAAAACCGTGCCCTCGGGACCCTTGTCGGCCATGCGAGTCTCGGTGGGGACGACGGCCATCAGCCCGTAGGTCTTCTTCGGGTCCTCGGGGAAGATCGGGGGGTCACTCGCCATCGAGGTCCTCCCCTGTCTCGCCGACAGCCAAGCCGCCGTCCTTGCGGACGCGCCACAGGTGCAGGCTGATGAGGAGCGTGAGCGCCAGCGGGACGAGCATGATGTGCAGCGCATAGAACCGTGTGAGCGCCTCTTGGCCTACGTCGGCCCCCCCGACCAAGACGGTGCGCACCGTCGGTCCGAGCACCGGCGCGTAGCCGGCGATGTTGGTCCCGACCGTGATGGCCCAGAAGGACAATTGATCCCAGGGAAGCAGATAGCCGGTGAAACTGGCGAACAACGTCAGGAGCAGCAGGACAACGCCGACGACCCAGTTGAACTCGCGCGGGGGCTTGTAGGCGCCGGTGTAGAAGACGCGTGCCATATGCAGCGCCACCGCCACGACCATCAGGTGGGCGCTCCATCGATGCATGTTGCGCATGAGCTGCCCGAAGGGGATCCGAGTTTGCAGATCGACGATATCGGTGTAGGCGCGCTCGACGGAGGGGACGTAGTAGAACATGAGCAGCGTCCCCGTGAGGACGAGGATACCGAACAGGATGACCCCGATGACGCCGAGCCCGAAGGAATACGTCACGCGCAGGCTCTTCCGATTGACCTTCACGGGGTGGAGGTGGAAGAAAAGGTTCGTCGTCATCACCAGGGAGCGGTCGAGCGGGTTGTTGGGCCACCCGTGTCGGAAGAACGAGCGCCACACCGCGCTGGCGGTCAGCCGCTGGATGATGGGGAGGGAGCGGAAGTTGCTCATCGTCTCGGCACCTTGGGACTCAGGGGGAAAGCCTGGGACCGCCACGGGGCGTGGAAGGACCGCTCGGCCCGCGTTGCGGGGCCGGAACAACGCGAGGGCGCGATCGCCCGGAGGCCTGCCTGCCCCAACGGCTGATGGGGTTCAGACTTCGCCATAGGCAAGAATTTCCGAGAACGAGAACCTCTCCATGGTGATCGCTCCGGTGGGGCAACGTACGGCACACAACCCACAGCGCGTGCACAAGGCCTCATCCTTGATGATCGCCCCGCCATTCTGGCTGCCGGTGCCGAGGGCCACCCCCGCCCGCTTGTCGCCTTCGAGCTCCGCAACGTGCACGAGTTTGAGGCAGTTCCAAGGACACACGTCGACGCAGGCGCCGCACAAGATGCACTTGGTGGAGTCGAAGATCGTGTTGACCGCGCAATCCAGGCACCGCTCGGACTGGCGCCACGCTTGGTCCGGCTCATAGCCGGTTTCGACCTCGGCGATGCCGATCCGGCGATCCAAGGGAGTGGTTGGGACTTTCTCCCGGGCCAACCTCAAGTACCGAGGCGAGGAGACCCCGCGCTGCGGCAAGGCGGATCGGTGCATTTGCCCGGAGGGCTTAACACGCAAGGGCCGGCCCTGCAATTGGGCCTCGATCGAGCGCGCCGCCTTCTGTCCGTCGCGCACGGCTTCGATCAGGATGCGAGGCCCGTACACCACGTCGCCGCCAGCCCAGACGCCCGTCGCCGTCGTCGCCATGGTTTCGGGGTCCACGGCGATCAGGCCGCGTGCGGTAGCTTGAATGTCCTCCGCGCCTTCCAGGAACGCGAGATCGGCGTTTTGGCCGATGGCCAGGATGACCGAATCACAGGGCATGGGTTCTTCGGTGCCGGGGATGAAGCTCGGGTTGAATCGTCCCGAGGCGTCGAAGACCGACTTCACCCGGATGGTCTCGAGCGCGGCCACCTTCCCGGCTTGGCCAAGGATGCGGTTCGGGCCGCGACGGACGTGGATCTGGATGCCCTCCTCCTGGGCCTCGTCGATCTCGAGCCGGGAGGCGGGGAGTTCGTGCCAATCCTCGAGGGCGACCATATGAACTTCGGCCGCGCCCAGTCGAATGGCCGTTCGGGCGACGTCGAAGGCCGAGTGCAAGATCTCGCCACCCCGCACCTCGGCGTCGTCCAGGTCGCGCAGCGTTTCGCGCGTTTGGTCAACCAAGCGGCGGAGGTCCCCCGGCGAGAGTCGGTGCGTATCCGCCTGCGCCAGTTGGGCGCGCAGCGCGGTGCGGGCCGCATCTACCGCGACGTTGCCGCCGCCGACGACGATCACCTTCGTGCCGAGATCGACGCGGTAGCCGCGATTGGCGTTCAGCAGGAAGTCCACCGCCTTGAACACACCATCGAGGTCCACGCCCTCGATGCGAAGGTCGCGGCCCTTTCGCAAGCCGGCGCCGAGGAAGACGGCGTCATAGTCCCGCCGGAGCTGGGCAAAGCTGACATCCTCGCCGACGGCCACGCCCAGTCGGAGCTCCACGCCCAGGTCGAGGATGGCCCGGATCTCCTCGTCCAGGAGTTCTCGTCCAAGCCGGTAGAGCGGAACGCCCTGGAGGAGCATACCCCCGGGTGCGTCGGACGCCTCGAACACGGTGACCTGGTGGCCGAGCAGCGCCAGATCATGGGCGGCGCCAAGGCCGGCAGGGCCGGAGCCGACAACGGCGACACGGCCCAGGCGGCGCCCCGGCGTGGCCGCCAGTCGTTTGAGCGCCGAGCGATCGTGCTGGGTTGCGGAGGATCCGGGGGGACTGTCGGCCCCGACCGGCCGCGCAGACTCCACGCCGTGGCGTTCGGTGACGAATCGCTTCAGCGGGCGGATGGCAATCGGCGCGTCGAGGAAGCCGCGGCGGCAGGCCTCCTCGCAGGGTGCGGCGCAGATGCGGCCGCAGATCGAGGCGAAGGGGTTGGACTCCCGCGCCAGGCGGTAGGCCAGCTCGGTGTCGCCGGCGGCAATGGCCGTGACATAGCCGCGCGCGTCGGTTCGGACGGGACAGGCCGCTTGGCACCGAATGGCGCGCTGATAGTAGGCTAGGTCAGGAGCCTCGACGCGGTAGGTCATGCCGCCGAGTTCGGGAGCGAGGGGGTCACTTGACCATGATCTCTTGGAACATGCCGGCCTCGTAGTGACCGGGCACGTAGCAAGAGAACTCCAGCCCCGATCCCACGGCGCTCTCGATGAATGTGAATTCCATCGTCTTCGTGGCGCCGGGGGGCAAATCGTCTTGCTCGATCCTCATCAGCGCCAGCTCGTCCATCTCCTCCATCGCCATGGCACCCGTGCTTCTGGGTGTGATCATGACCTCGTGGGGCACGGCCCCGGCGTTGGTGACGACGAAACGATAGGGAACGCCGGCCTCGAAGGTGGTGAGAGAGGACTCGATCTTGAACTCGGTAAGGGCGATCTGAACCTCCGCCGGCCCCGAGGGCTTGGGCGCGCAGGCAGCAAGGAGGAGACCCGCAACAACCAGGAGAAGAACCTTCGTTCTGAGCATTGCTATGACCTCCTTGAACAGGGCTTCGGAAGGAACGGGCATGGGCGCGCCGAGAGGGCAACTCGGGCTGCGGGCGCCGAGGTGGCTGGAGGTTCTCCCCAGGTCTCCCGCAAGGTCTTCGTGATATGGAAGGGCCCCCGAAGGCGGCGCTCAGGTGCGGGGCTCCTGTTGTGGGCACGATCCTCACTCTAAGTTTGCGGGGATGGCGGCTCTAGTGCCACTTGTCACGCAAGGGGGTGAAATTTGTCGTATTGCCCGGGAGGTCCGGATTGCGGCTGGCTAGATCGCAATCGGGAGACCCCTTTACTTGGGCGTCCCTGTTGGCAAGAGCGGACGGTGCGTCCTGGTGACGAGCATCGCCTGCGTGCCCCCCTGCTCCATGGGTCCACCCATGTACCTGTGGGGTTCAGCATCAAAGGCCTTCTTGCACCCCGGGCTGCAGAAGTAGTATGTCTTGCCCATATGCTCTGACTTCAACGCTGCCGTTCTTTCGTCCATGTCCATTGCACAAACTGGGTCCTTGGCAATGATCGTTCTCTCTTCACGTTGCGAGTCCGGCCGGGTTTCCTCCCATCCATGCTGCCCCTCCACCGCTGAGCCGCGGGAGGAACGGCCAGGAAGGGAGAATCGCTCCAACGACAGCGGGCAGGACGGTTGATGGTTCCGTGCTTCGCATATCGTCGGCCGAGGCAAGCTATCCCATCACAGGGATCGAACACGCGCCACCAGGAAGGCCTCCGTTAACACGTGAGACAGTGTGGTTCTGCGGTTCGCTGCGACCTGGGCCTTGAGCGCGGGGCCGGCAGACTAAGCGCCACGGTGACAAAGGGGTCTGGGCAGTTCGCCTCTGCTTCCTGATTCCACTTTTCACCAATGCCCGGGAGGTGGTTCTCGGGACCCGATGTCGCGCGATCTCTTGCACCTCGCTTTCATCCCAGCTTCATCTTTCTCCGATATAGTAGTTTCGCCCCACGGGGACCCATATGCGCGTCCTGGTTGTCGAAGATGAGCGCAAGATATCCGCCTATCTCAAGCGAGGCCTTGAGGAGCAGGGGTACGCCGTTGACGCCGTCTTCACCGGGGCGGAAGCGCTTGATTGGGCTCAAGCCGCGGAGTACGACATCATCCTGCTGGATATCCTCCTACCCGAAATGGATGGCCTCTCCGCCTGTCGCGAGCTGCGCCGACGCGGGGTCCGCTCGCCGATCCTGATGCTGACAGCCCGCGATGCGGTGGACGACCGGGTGGCCGGCCTGGACGCCGGCGCGGATGACTACCTGGTCAAGCCCTTCGCCATGAGGGAGTTACTCGCGCGCCTACGTGCCCTCACGCGCCGTTCCCCCGAAACAGCCCGGACTTCCGTATGGCAGGTCGCTGACCTGACGCTCAACACCATGACTCGCCGTGTCCGGCGCGGCAAGAAGCCAGTGGAACTGACCGCCAAAGAGTATGCCGTTCTGGAGTGCTTGATGCGCGAGCCGGATCGCGTCCTCACCCGCACCATGATCGCCGAGCACGTCTGGAACTATGACGTGGTCAACCAGTCCAACGTCGTCGACGTCTACGTTCGGAACTTGCGGCGCAAGATCGACGACCCCTCTGATGTGAAACTCATCCACACGATTCGTGGCGCGGGCTACCGCCTTTCGGCCGAAGATGCGGATTAGAACCCTACGCCTCCGGTTTTCTCTCTGGACCGCCGCCCTTCTCGGCGCGGCGCTGATGGCATTTGGCGTGTTCGTCTATTTCACCACGGCACGCGCCCTGGCCAATTCGATGGACGACTCGCTGCGGCTGAGCGCCTCGCAGGCGATGGCGGCCGTGAACGCCGAGGACGGGCAGATCAGCTTCTCCGACAGCATCCCCGGAGCCGGCGATTCCGCGGACGAACTCCGAGACCGCGGCTTGACGATCCGCATCGTCGATCAACAGGGGCGGATCATCCAGTCGTTCGGGGCCTACGCCTCCCTGCCGGTCGATCCCCCAAGTTTCGCAGCGGCTTTGCGTCAGCAGGCTACGTTCTCCACCGCCCCAGACCTCCTCGAGCAAGACCCCGTGCGCTTCTACACTGCCCCCATCCTTGAAAACGACGGGCTGGTCGGGATTGTTCAAGTTGGACAGAGCCTGGGCCCCGTCCAAGATACGCTCGAACGACTGCTCGCCACCCTGCTCATCGGCATGCCGATTCTGGCGGCCTTCGCCGCGCTGGCGGGTTACTTCCTGGCGGCCCGTGCACTCGCTCCGATTGACCAAATCACCCGGACCGCTCGACGCATTTCGGCGCAGGATCTCTCCTCCCGGCTCAACCTGCCGACGACAGATGACGAGGTCGGCCGTCTAGCGGCGACATTCGACGGCATGCTGGCGAGGCTGGATGACTCCTTCCGCCGCGAGCGCCAGTTCACCGCTGATGCGGCCCATGAACTCCGCACCCCCTTGGCCGCCATGCAGACCATTCTCGGCGTTGTCCGTACCCAGCGCCGGACATCCGAATATTATGAGCAGGCTTTCGATGACCTCTCGGAAGAGGCACTCCGCCTTCGCAGCCTGGTCGAGGCCCTTTTGAGGTTGGCGCGTGGCGAGAGCCAAACGTCTGCGCTCCACGAAACGTTGGACCTCTCCAGTCTGCTGCCCGATGTTGCCGATTCCCTCCGTCCCCTGGCCGAGGCGAAGGGGCTGACCCTGGCCTGCTCCGTCCCAAAGGGGCTGACCGTCTCAGGAGATGTGGACAGCCTGATCCGTCTGTTCGTGAACCTGATCGATAACGCCGTCAAGTACACCGAGCGCGGGTCGGTCCGGATCTCGGGGCACGCCAACGGTGCGGTGGTCAGCGTCATCGTAGAGGATACGGGGATCGGCATTCCTGCCGAGCAGTTGCCGCGCATCTTCGATCGCTTCTACCGGGTGGATGCCTCCCGATCCACGCCCGGCGCGGGGCTGGGGTTGACGATTGCCCGTGAAATCGCCACCGCCCACGGCGGGGCGGTGGAGGTGGACAGCGCCGCCGGACGGGGGTCAACGTTCACGGTTCGCCTGCCCCGATTAGAGTAATTGCCGTTTCGCTTCATGGGGGCTTCATCTGGGGCGGCTACTCTGGAGGCGTGGTCGGGGAACCTAAGAGCCCCAATTCACGCCACGACGAGGGAACCCGATGAGAAGCGCTCGCTGGATCGTTCTTGTAGCCATTGCCGTCCTCGCCCTGGGTGCGGTCGGCGCGTCGAGTTACCGCGCCCTTGCCCACCGGGCGGCCGGCTCCGCCGCTCAGTCGCAGGATTGCGCCAGCGACGAAAGCGATGACGCCGCCGAAATCCGGGGCGCCGTCGACACCGATACGGTGGAGTTGGAGTGCGGGGACCAGAATGGGCCGGATAACGGGGTGGACAGCGAGGAGGTTTCTTCCAGCCCGGACACCGACGACGTTCAGGAGGGCGCTGGCGAACAAATCGAAGACGGGCAACCTGATTTGCCCAATGCCGCTCCCGAAGCGCCCGGCGAATAGCCGCACACCTCCGACTTCCAAACCGCGCACCCCACCTCAGCCCCTGGCCCATCGCCGGGGGCTGAGCTTTTCGC
Source organism: uncultured Anaerolineaceae bacterium (assembly GCA_964569445.1). Lineage (GTDB taxonomy): Bacteria > Chloroflexota > Anaerolineae > Anaerolineales > E44-bin32 > DATEVL01. Next base: position 11,428 of record CAZMVJ010000002.1, read on the forward strand.
CCTCAGTGAGGTGAGCGGGGCATCATCTCGATTTCATCGGGGCTTCATCTTGAACTGGCATGATGCATCCCGTAAGGCGTGGCGCCCGCCACTGCGCCGCCAGCAAGGAGACAAGAAGCATGTTCCGTCGAATCCGCACCATTGAACTCGTCACGTTGATTCCCGTCTTGGCATTGGCTGCCTGCGCGGGAGAAAGAGCCCCTGTCGTCAGCAGTGGAGGGGGCGGTGAGATCGGTGGCGAAGGCGGCGCGGAAGCCTCCCTGGTTACCTACGCCGACGCGGCGCAGGGCTTTTCTATAGGCTACCCCAGCTCGTGGACTCAAGACGGATCCGTGACGAACGGCGTCAAGTTCGCGGGGGCCGACGCCAGCATGACCCTGGAATTCGTTGACCCGCCCGCAGGAACGGATGCCATGACGTATGCGCAGGCCGATGTCTCCGGCGTGAGCGCTGCCTTCCAGGGCTTCCAACAACTCAGCTTGGGTCCTTCCACCGAGGTCAAGAATGCGGTCATCCTCGGCTTTGAGGCCGCGGACACCTCGGCGATCACAGGAAAGAGCCTCACCGCCCACAATGAGCGCTACTACATGCCCCTGATTGACGGCCGCATTGCCATCCTGACGGTCCTTGGACCCAGCAATACCTACGACCGCGAAGGCGTCCGAGATATCGCCCTGTCGTTCAGGACAACGCCGTAGCCGCTCCCCACCGGCACCCCGGATAGGCACCACCCCACTGCAGGGGTACCCAATGGAATCACTGATCCTGCAAGACCTCTTCAAGATCTACAAGGAAGGTGACATTGAAACCGTCGCCTTGCGAGGCGCCCGGCTGAGCGTGGAGCCTGGCGAGTTTACCGCCATCACTGGGCGTTCGGGCGCTGGGAAGAGCACCTTGCTTCACATCCTCGGCGGCCTGATGGAGCCGAGCGCCGGCCGGGTGGTGATCGACGGCACGGACATTGCTCGGCTCAACGAGCGGGACCGGGCGGTTTTCCGGCGCGGGCATATCGGGATTGTTTTCCAAGCCGATAATTTGATTCCCTTTCTCTCAGCCCTTGAGAACGTGGTGTTACCTATGCAACTCGCCGGGCGAAAGAACGCCGCAGGGCGCGCCCGAAGGCTGTTGGCCGAGGTCGGGCTGGCGGAGCGGATGCGCCACAGGCCGGGTATGCTCTCCGGTGGCGAGCGGCAGCGAGTCGCCATCGCCGTCGCCCTGGCCAACGAGCCGGGAATCCTCCTGGCAGACGAACTGACCGGCGAGTTGGATTCCGCCACCGCCGACCATGTGATGGACCTGTTGGCGGGGCTGAACGCTATTCGCGGGTTGACACTCATCGTCGTCACCCACAACAAGGTCGTGGCGTCCCGCGCCAGACGCCAGGTCAGGATCGCCGACGGTCAGCTCTTTGAGGGAGAGGCAGCCCATGCCTGACATCGTCCCCGGAGAGGACATCGCCTTGCAGACCATCTCTCTAAGACGGGAATACCGCCTGGGCCGCGAGACGATCACCGCCCTAGGGGGAGTGGATATTTCCATCGAAAGAGGCGAATTCGTAGCCGTCATGGGGCCCAGCGGATGCGGAAAATCAACCCTTCTGAACCTGCTTGGGGGCCTCGACCAGCCGACCGCTGGAAGAGTCCTGATCGACGGACATGATCTCTCGGCGTACTCAGAGGAACAGCTGGCTTCCCTACGCCGCGGGAAGATGGGTTTCATTTTCCAGCGGCACGACTTGTTCCCGGTCCTGACCGCCAGGGAAAACGTGGAGTTCCCGATGCTGCTGGATGGGGCGGTCCCTGCCGAGCGCAGGGATCGCGCGGGCGAACTGCTGGCGTTGGTCGGGCTGGCGGACAAGGCCGACCACCTCCCTGACGAGCTCTCCGGCGGTGAGCAGCAGCGCGTCGGCATCGCCCGCGCCCTCGCCAATGCCGCCGAGACGCTTCTGGCTGATGAGCCCACTGGTAACCTGGACAGCGCCACTGCCTCGGAAATCATCGCCGCTCTGGTTTCGCTGGCCGGCGCTCGCGACCTGACCCTGGTGATGGTCACGCACGACCCGGAAGTGGCCGCGCATGCCGACCGCATCCTGCAGCTCAAAGACGGCCTGCTTGTCGCCGGGAATGGGGTTTAGAAATGACATTCGCCTATGCCTGGCGGCTGGTCCTGCGGAATCCACGACGTACCGCCACTTACCTGTTTGGCCTCGCCCTGGCGGTTGGACTGTTCGCCGGGATCCTGTTCTTCGTCGACGCCACTGCTCGCCAAATGACGGGGACGGCGATTGCCGCGGTCCAGTTGGACCTGGTAGTGCGTGCCACTACCCCGGACATGGACCTGCCCGCAGTGGCGGAGCAACTCGCGGGCCAGCGCGGCATCCTAGCGGTAGAGCCGATGACGGTGGCGGATTTCACCTCCGCCGTCAAAGTCGGCGGGACGGAACATTCGCCCGCCGGACGGCTGTTCGCCGTCAACCCGTCCTATTTCCAGACCTTCGATGTCGCGCAGGTGACGCAAGGTCGGCTCAACCCCACGGGGGTGATGGTCGGCGAGGAGATGGCGATCGCCCTGGACCTGCAGCTGGGCGACACGATCCAACTGACCTTCGCCGGTCTCGACCAGCCAGTCGTCCTGCCTATCACCGGCATCGTCAACATGAGCAATGCCGACGCCTTGTTTTCCACGGCCACGGAAGCGGAGAACGCGGTGGTTGCCAACGTGGCCTTCGTAGACAGCGGCTGGTTCGTCGCCCATTTGCAGCCGCAACTGGCGCCACTGATGGCCAACCCACCGGCCGCCCTGCCGATCGGGTCGATCCTGCTCGACCAGCAGGCCCACGTCCGGATCGACCGCTCCCTGTTGCCTGCCTACCCAATCCGGGCGGCCCAGTTCACGGCAGCCCTGCGCCGGGAGCTGGAACGCCAGTTCCCTGGCCGGTTGAAAGCCACTGACAATCTCTCCGGCGCGTTCCGGAATGCCCGTTCGGATGTGCTAGCCGCCAAGATCCTCTTCATCTTCCTTGGGCTGCCTGGCGTGGCCTTGGCGGCTTACTTGGCAAAGTTCGCAGCCGAGTTGTTTTCCGAAGCGCAGCGCCGCGAGTTGAGCCTGTTGCGGACGCGCGGCGCCAGCCCGTCCCAGATGGCAGCCATGATTGCAGTCACCTCCGTTTTTCTGGCCCTGGGGGGCTCGGCATTGGGCCTGCTTCTCGGCCTGCTCCTGCTGCAGGTCAGCGCCAGAACGCAGATGACCGGCCTACTCAACCCGTTCGCCCCCGGCTTCGATTGGGGACTCTTTCGGAATTCCGCCGGCCTGGCTTTCCTGGCCGGTTTGCTGCTGACCTTCTTGGCCGCCTTCTTGCCCAGTATTGGCGCCTTGCGCCGTGAGGTCACTCAGGATCGCCGCACAGCCCGCCGGGCGGAGACGGCCCCGTTCTGGAAGCGCATGTACCTGGACGTCATCCTGCTGGCTGCCTCGGTTATCGTGCTGGTCGTCATGCAGCTGAACGGCGGCTTCAAGCCTTCCGCCAACGAGGCGGTGACGGTTCAGCTTTCCTTCTACATCTTCCTGGCCCCGTTTTTTGCCTGGATCGGGCTGATCCTGCTCACCTTGCGGTTGGTGGAAGCCGGCTTGAAAGCCGCCCCTGCGCCGTTGGCGGCCGGGTTCCGGAGGCTGTTCGGTGAGATAGGTGAGGTCGCGGGCAAGTCAGTCGCACGCCGCGCCCGGCGCATCAGTGCCGCCACCGCCGTCATCGCCCTGACCTTGTCCTTTGGAGTGAGCCTTGTGCTTTTTGAGAGAACCTATGCCACCGAGAAGCAACTCGACGCGCAGTACGTGGTCGGTTCCGATATCCGCTTCACGCCGGCTTTGAATACCCCACAGACCGCAGACTTTGCCGACCAACTCCGGGTCCCGGGTGTCACCGGCGTGACGGGGGTCGCGAGAGATACGCGCGTGCTGATCGGTTCGGAAAAGGATGTGGTGTATGGGATCGATGCGGCCTCGTTTCGGCAGGTGGCTTATCTGCCGGACAGTTTCTTCGTGGACGGAGCGGCGCAGCAGACCATCGATGCCCTCACCAATCACACGACCCGCTATGCGCCGGGCTCGGCCCGGCAGGTGCTCGACGCGCTGGCCAGCACGCCCGACGGCGTGATCATTTCGGTCGAGCGGGCCGAGATGTACAACATCCTCGTCGGCGACCCTTTGCTGATGCGCCTCTACGATCGGGCCACGAATACCTATGTCGACGTAACGACCAAGGTTGTCGGGATGTTTGTCTATTTCCCCACTTCGGCCTATGACTCGGATTTCGTCCTCAACCGCGACTTCATGATCGGAAGCTCGGGTAACTCGTCCATGGACTTCTTCCTGCTCGAAACGAACGGTCAACCCCAGACGATCGCGCAAGTTTCCGACAAGCTGGCTGCGCAGTACCGGAACGTTATGCCGGTGCGGATGCAGAGTACCCAGACGGTGATCAAGATCGAGGAGAGTTCGCTCACCTCCCTGAACATAGGTGGGTTGGGGACTATGGAGCTGGTCTACACCGTGCTGGTGACCTCCGTCGGGCTGGCGATCTTCCTGCTGGCCATGATCAATGAACGCCAACGCGAGTTCGGGGCGATGCGCGCCCTGGGTGCGAACCTGGGCCACCTGAGGCGCTTTCTGTTCACCGAAGCGTTTACCATCGGCGGGTTGAGCCTGGTGGTTGGGGCGGGGGTCGGCATCCTGCTGGCTCGCATGCTTGTGATGCTGTTGGGGGTCATTTTCACCATCCCCGCAAGGGGCCTGGCCTGGCCCGGTCTGGAGCTCCTAACGCTGGGCGGCTTTGTCATTGTCGGGATGGTCGGCAGCGTCCTAATCAGCGCCCGCCGTCTGAGCACGTTGAGAGTCGTGGAAGCACTGAGGGAGCTGTGAGCCCTCAAATCAAGGGCCGTCATTGGCCATCTCGACACCAGAAAGGGTGGAGGATCATGAAACGGACCGCGCGCCTTGGTTTGTTCGGCCCAGCCATCGTGATGCTGGCGACAGCCTGCGCAGGACGTCCCCCGCAGGTTGTTCAACCGACGGAAGCAATTTACGCTCCTGTGATCGACCCCGCCAACTTCGTCACCGGGATCGACAACCCCTATATGCCCTTGAAGCCAGGCACGACATTCGTCTACGATGGTCAAACGGAAAAGGGCAATGAACATAACGAGGTCGCGGTCTCGTCCGAGACGAAGATCATCATGGGGGTACCTTGTGTCGTGGTCCAAGACACCGTCATGGTCGACGGGGTATTGGAGGAGGCGACAACGGATTGGTACGCCCAGGACAAGGAAGGGAACGTCTGGTACTTCGGCGAGGACTCGAAGGATTACGAGAACGGGCAAGTTGTCAGCACCAAAGGCTCATGGGAGGCTGGCGTCGATGGCGCGCTGCCCGGCATCGTCATGGAAGCCCATCCGAAGGAAGGCGATACCTACCGGCAGGAGTACTACAAAGGCGAGGCGGAGGACTGGGCCTCGGTCATCAGCTTGAATGAGTCGGCCTCGGTCCCTTGGGGCTCCTACGCCAACCTGCTCATGACAAACGAATGGGCCGCGCTTGACAACCCGCCGGTCTACGAGCACAAGTATTACGCCCCAGGCGTGGGCTTAGTCATGACCAAGTACGTCGAGGGTGGCTTCGAGCTGAAGCTGACCGAGGTCCGTCACGAATGAACGACTGTGCGGTCGAGAAGCCCTTAGTAGACCACAAAGCCGTCGAGATGAAGCAGTCGAAGGGTAGTCGGTGATGCGACGTGAGCGCCTCGCTGCAAAGGCTCAGGCGATTTCTCTTCCCGTCCTGCTGGCGGTGTCTCCGATCCTCTATCTCTATCAGGTCAATCAAGCAGACCTGTCCCCGAGCGTCATCTGGAAGCCGCTGGCAATATCGGCGGCAACGGGCGCAGCCCTCTTCGCCATCTCTTGGATCGTTTTCAAGCATGCTCTCAAGGCTGGTTTACTGGCTTCTCTCCTCGTCGTCGCCTTCTTCTACTACGGAGTCCTCTATGATGTCGTCACCGCATGGGGTCTGCACGAGGCGCTGCTCCTGGGGCTCTGGGCGGCCCTACTCACTCTCGGTATCGTGGCGTTGCTCAGAGCGAACGATCCGAGCAACCTCGGCCGGGCTCTCTTCGTGGTGGCCGCCGTCTCGGTCTTGGTTTCTGTCTCGAAGATCGGCCTTTATCGCATCCAGAATCCGCCCGTCCGTGTCTCCGATCCACGTCTGTGGTCCACGACCCTCGAGGAACCGGTTTTCACCGGGAGTGAACCGCATCCCGACATTTACTACATCGTTCCCGATGACTATGCGCGTACGGATGTGTTGAAGGAGTACCTCGGCTACGACAACTCACAGTTCATCGCGGAACTGGAGAATCGAGGGTTCGTGATCCCGGAGCAGGGTCGGAGTCCGTATTCGGACAGCGAATCCAACATGGCTTCGGCGCTAAACCTGGATTACCTGAATCGCTTTGCGATTGTCCTGGGGGCGAACTCAGAGAATTCTCTGATCGTCACGCAAGTCCTCGAAGACAATCGAGCGGCTCAGTTCCTGGAGTCTCTCGGCTATCGATACCTCCACATCGACTCCGACAACACCACGTATCCCGGTGACAACCCATCCATATCACCTATCGCCGCCCCGGATAACCTGACGTACCTATGGCTACGGGCAAGTATCCTGCGGGTCTTCGGCGGAAGGTTCGGCTTCAGCGATGACGCCTCGGACGAGCGGTTTCGACGAAGCGTCCTGGCGGCCTTTGACAGGCTGAAGGCCATGCCCGAGATTCCGGGTGCGAAGTTCGTCTTTTTTCACACTTTGATTCCGCACGATCCCTATGTGTTCGGTCCGCAGGGTGAGAGGGTGACATTCCCGGACCCTTCCGATGATCGGCTTGGCTCGCAGGAGGGCATCGCCTTCTACGTTGGGCAGCTCCGATTCTCCAATCAGCTGCTCCTGGAATCCGTCGACGAAATCCTGGCTCACTCCGAGTCGCCGCCCATCATCATCATCCAAGCGGATGAAGGTTTTCAATCGAACCCCGAGACCTTCGACGAGGAGGCGGTGCTAGACATCAGGCTCAAGGGCCTCAGTGCTTTCTACCTTCCAGGGAAGGACGTGTCGGGGTTGCCCCAGAATCTCAACAACGTAAACACGTTCCGGTACCTCTTTGACCTTTGCTTTGGGACCCATCTGGGGATGCTGGAGAACGCTAGCTACGGAGAGGGCGATTCTCCCTTTCAGCCTCTGGAATTACACGTCATAGGAGACCCGACTCCAGTCGGTCCATAGGGATCGTCCAGGCGCTTGCTCTTCGATCCCGAAGTCCGAGACTCGCGCCTTGGAATAGCACTAGGGTGGACCGCGCCCGTCCGCCGTCTGGGCGACCCGCCGCGGTGCGACACTCCGACGTGGGGTTCGGATTCCCTGCATCGCCTCATATGCCACGCTGTGCCATACTTGCGAGCGCGATTCCTAAGGACACTTCTCCAACGTGATCCCGGAAGCACATCCCACCTCAGACGGCCTCTCGGCCATCATCGATCCCTGAGTTCTCCCTCCCCTACCTCTTGCCCGGTGAATTCGACCACTGGACCTAAGGAGGGCTTACGTGCGGCAGAGTCCCCGGCATCGGACTGCCCGTTCCGCTCCAAGGCGTAACCAATGGCGTCGATCGGCGACTTCGATGAAGATAGGGTCTCTTCTTGGCCCATGTGGCGAACCACAACAAAGGACCGACTGACCATCCCAGGGGGTTGCGACCCAGGCAATTGATGTACGGAATCTGCATTGGAGGACCCTTATACAGGATATGAACCTGGCCGAAGCCTCAGACGCCGACGTCATCCAACGATGCCTCGATGGAAGCGAAAGAGCCTGGGACACCCTTCTCGCTCGCTACGAGAAGCTGATCTATCACACCGCATTTCGCGCCGGCGCGGCGTCAGACGAGGTCGGTGAAATCTTCCAGGTGGTGTGTGTCACCTGGTTCCAGGAATTGCCTCGCCTGCGGAACCCGGAACGACTCGGCGCCTGGCTCGTCACCACGACCAGGCGGGCCTGCTGGTCACATTGGAGGTCTGAGAGGCGGCACCGAACTGGACCGGAGTCCATAGTGATTGACGCCGACGCGTCCGCCGAGTCGCCGGAGGCCCTCGCCGCGGCAGCCTACGACGCCAGGGCCGTTCAAAGCGCCATCCAAGCACTCCCGGATCCCTGTCGCCGCCTCCTGACTCTCCTGTACCTTCAGCCCGAACGACCCACGTACGCGGAAGTTGCCGAGCGACTGCGGGTCCCCGTAAATAGCATCGGCCCTATGCGTATGCGGTGCCTCGAGAAGCTCCATGAGGCGCTCAAGTCTGCGGGCTGGTGATGTACGAATCCCCTTCGGTCGCCCTCTATTATGTCGAGATGGAATGAGCGACCCTGACCACATTCCCTTGGATGACCTGGTCGAGCTCGTGCTCGGATGGCTGCCTGCGGACACCCGATCCCGGGCAACCCTCCACCTTGCAACGGGTTGCACGGCATGTCAGGAAGACCTGGCGTTCTTGATGCGGGTCATGCGTGGCCTCCGGCCCACGTCCCCCCTGGTCGTTTCCGAGCCGTCGGAACACGGAGGGGACGGCCTTAACAAGCAACTGGTCTTTCCCGGGCTCCCTGCTGAGTGGGCCCCTTCTGGCGTCCTACGGGGTCTTCCGTGAAGCAAGAGACCTCGCATATCCTCGCCGACATGATGGTCGCCTCCGTCGAAGGTCGGGCGTCACCCGAGGATCAGGACGAAATCCGAGCGCACTTGGGTTCCGGCTGTCCGCAATGCCGAAGTGAGTTCCTGTACTGGCGTCGGGTCGTGCCGGCTCTCGAGGCCATGAGCTGGCCGGCGCCTGCGTGGAAGGAACGCCGGAAGGCCCTCAAGGCATTCCGGCGACAGGCCAAGGCAGGCAAGTCCCAGGTCAGCCGAACCGGGTGGGCATGGTTGATTCCTCTGGCCGCCCTGGTCACGCTCCTGGTGCTGTTGGCGGTACCCTTGCAGCGAACAGAAGTCGCCTTTGCCGCCTCCCTCGAGGACGTCGCTGGACAAGTCGAAGTGCGCCTCCGGCCCGAGGGCGAGTGGACCACACTCTCGGGCCTCCAGTCTCTCCCTCTGGGTGCCGAGATCCGGACCGGCACAGATGGGCGGGCCACGCTGGTTTTCCCCGATCGGAACAGGATCCTCCTCGGGGCAGGCACCACCGTGAGACTCAACAGGATCAATTGGGCTGACGGACAGTGGCGGATCGACCTCAACCAGCTCCTTGGAAATGGCGAGTATCAGGTCTCGGGCGGGGCCAGTGAGTACCGCATTCTCACCCCTATAGGAGTCCTGGCCGCGACCGAAGGCCAGTTCAACGTGGAAGCGAACCTGGACGGCTCGGTGCAGGTCAATGTTGGAGAAGGTGTTGTCTCGGTGGCCGGCTCGGCGGGTGTCGCGGAGGTATCGTCAGGTCAGTCGGCGACATTCCCTCCGATGGCCGACACGACCCCGACATCCACGGCCGAGGCTGGCCCGCCCCGCATTCGTCTGTCGGCCACACCCCCTCCGGGCGCCCAGGCCACCGAGCCTTCGGGAGGCCAGGAAGGCAATGGCCAGAACAATAATTCAGAGGAGCAAGCAGGCGACCCCAGCCCAACTCCCTAAGCGGGCAAATCTGCGGTCCAAGGCGCTGGTACTTTGGTCACGCTCCGCGGCGTACGAAACCACCCGACTCAGTTCTCACCTATGCATAGTGACGGGGCGCGTGGGCCTCGCAAGTCCAACGAATGAGGAGGCGAACGATGGCAGAAAAGTGGGTCACACAGATCACCCAACGGAGCAAGGTGTCCGTCCTAGGGCGCCACGCCCTCTCGGCCTTCATGGTCGCAGGCCTGGCTGTTGGGTTCCTTTCTCGAGCTCCGGCGGCCTGGGCAGCGGGTCGGGCCCAGACCGAGGTCGACCTCAACGAGGCGACCGAGAGCATCGAGGCGCAGCAGGGGGTGGATGAGCCCGACGGACCGAACAATGACGCCCAGTTGAACGAGGCCCAAGAAGGCATCGACGAGCTGGAGGGCCAGAACAACGACTCCCAGGTCAATGAAGGCCAGGAAGGAGTCGACGAGCAGGAAGGCCAGAACAACGACTCCCAGCTGGATGACGGCCAAGACGGCGTCGACGAGGCCGACGGGCAGAACAGCGAAGCCGAGCCGCCAGCGGCTCCCTAAACCGGGGTCGCCAGAACTGGTTGTGGCCTCACCAGATTGAGCAAGGACTCTGGCCGATCGGATCCGGCCAGGCGAAGTGACCCCTCCGGTGTAGACCACGCCGGAGGGGTCACTTCTCGCCTCGGAGACTCGCCATGGTGACGAAATCCCTCTCCCCCCTACATCGGATTCCTGCGCTCGGCGCATGCCTGACGGCGGCGATTCTTTCCGCCTGTTCTCTCCCCAGCCAAGGCGGATCCTTGGTACGCGCCTCCACGCTCCCCTCCGAGTTGGCTTCGCCGACGCCTCTGCTCCCGATGGAAGCCACCCCGGGAGTACTCTTTTCTGATGATTTCACCGACCCATTGAGCGGCTGGGAAATCCGTGAGGAGATAGACGCGATCACAGATTTCGGCGAGGGGGAGTTCGTCATCTTCGTGGGCAAGCCCGAGACCGCACTTTGGTCTACGCCCAACCGCACCATGACCGATGTAAGCATCGAAGTCGACGCCCGCCAGGTATCGGGCCCGGATGACAATCTGTACGGCCTGATTTGCCGGTACCAAGACCGTGACAACTTCTACCGCTTCGTCGTCGGCGGCAACGGGTATGCCGGGATCACCAAGCGCTCGCAGGGGACGGTCACAGTGATCTCGGGCGAGTTCTTGACCACCTCGGACGCCGTCCAACGCGGGATGGCCACAAACCATCTGAAGGCCATTTGCCAAGGAGCGCAGCTTACATTGTATGTGAACGGGGAGCTCGTGGCCCAGGCTTTTGATTCCTCCTACCCCGCCGGAGACACAGGTCTCATCGCAGCCTCGAGCCGATATCCGGGAGTGAGGATCCACTTCGCTAACTACGTCGTAAGCGCGCCTTAGCCGCCTCCGCGAGTAGCACCTGGTCCCTACCCGCGAGACCTGCGCGCTGTCCCGCCTTTGCCCGCAAGGCAGTTGCAAGAGGTCCCCACCCCGCCGCTCTGATGATTGTGAGGTGGGCGAAAAGTTATCGCGATGCGTCGCCTGTCCACTCAGCCCCTTCCCTCGGTCGGTTCAGACGCTCGGGCGACATCCTCCCCGTCCGAGACGAAGGGCGCGCGCCCGATGATCCCCTCATGGAAACACGAATCGCAGCCTACCGGCCGTAGCCCGCTCCCCGGCCAGACGGACCAGGGCGACCAGACGAAACACCTCGGAGCGCAACGGGATCTCTCCAGCCCTCCACCCGACGCGTCCTCCGACCGGCCGGATCTCGCCGGGTACCAAGGACCTCCGCCCGATCCCATCGCCGGCGATACTCACCTCGCAGTTCCCAGCGTCTCCCCCGTTCGGAGCATACGCGCCAAGTTGGTCGTCCCCTACACCCTGTTGAGCCTGGCCACGGCCATGGTGGGGATCTTCATCGTGACCCGCTTGGTCGCATCGTCCGTTCGCGAACGCTTCGCCAACCAGCTGGTCGAAGCCAGTCGGGAAGCCTCGGACGGCGTGGTACGCAGGGAGCAATTCCATCTTGAGCAGTTGAGGCTGATCGGATTCACTCGCGGCGTTTCCGACGCAATGGTGGACAGAGACACCGAGCGATTGGAGGCCCTTGCCCTTCCCCTGGTCCTTAATGCTGGGCTGCACTCCCTGACCGCCGTGGGTGTCGACGGCCGCGAACTCTTGAGCCTGATTCAGGACCCGGTCAGCGAAGGGTACACGGCCACGACCGGAGCCGATCTATCGGATCTTGATCTGGTCTCACGCCCCCTTCTCGGCCAAGTGGATGGCTATGGAGACAAATACGCCGGTTTCGTGGAGAGCGCCGGCGGGACATATCTAGTGACATCCTCTGCCGTGACAGACTCGGGAGGGCATGTTGTCGGAGTCCTGCTCGTCGGAACCCGACTTGATTCCTGGCTGGCCGAGCTCAAGGCACAAGTCCTGGCTGACCTCATTTTTCTCAGCCCGGCCGGCAAGGTCCTTTCATCCACATTCCCTGAATTCCAGGGAGGCTTCTCCACCACGACGCCGACGTTGACCGCCGACGGCGCCCTTGCGGGCCCTTCCAGGAGCCACGTGTTCTCAAACAATCGGCGCCTGGAGGTGTTCTTCGCCCCCTTGTCCCTTCGCCAATCGCCCGTGGGCATCATCGGCGTCGGTCTACCTAGCCACTACGTGGTCGCCGCAGAGTCTGTCAGCCGAGACTTGCTCAGCGTGATCTTCGCCGGCGGCACCATGGCCATCCTTATTCTCGGCTACTCTCTATCCCAAAGCATTGCCAAGCCGCTGGAGCGATTACGCGATGCGGCCCTGGCGGTTGCCTCCGGCGACCTGAGCCAACGGACGGCTCTTAGCCAGCCCGACGAAATCGGCCAGCTCGCCACCGTCTTTGAACTGATGACCCTGCGCCTGCGGCGGCGCACCGAACAGGCTCAGCAGTTGCATGCCGAGGCTCTTAGGCGCGCCCAGGAGCTCACCGAATCCAACACACGGCTGCAGCAGGCCCGGCAGCAACTGCTTCAGTCCGAAAAGCTTGCTGCCGTGGGCCAGTTGACAGCGGGAATCATCCACGACGTGCGGAATCCCCTCGCCGTCATATCCGGGCTGAGCCAAGAGCTCCAGGAAGAGGTGTCCCCCGACTCCCCGCAGAGAACGAGGTTGCAGTCCATCCGTGACAGTGCCGTTCATGCCAACGCCATCGTGTCGGATTTGCTAACGTTCGCTCGTCAGTCTCAGACAATGGCAAATCGCCAGGATCTTCGCCTTTCCGTTGGCCGCGCGCTTCGCCTCATGGAGTACCCTGCCCGAAAGGCGAACGTCAGGGTCCTTGTGGACATCCCCGAAGAGCCCGTTCCCGTGCGCCTCGATGCCCAGCAGATGGAACAGGTGTTGATCAACCTGGTCCAGAACGCGATCCAGGCGATGCCGCATGGCGGCAGCCTGCGAGTTCGACTCGTCGAGGACAATGGGCGTGTGAGTCTCACCGTGGCGGACACCGGTGTCGGCATCCCCAAAGACCACTTGAATCGAATCTTCGACCCCTTCTTCACGACCAAGCCGGAAGCTGAGGGCACCGGATTGGGGCTTTCAGTCAGCTACGGCATTGTCAAGCAGCACAACGGAGCGATCCGCGTTGCGAGCGTTGTTGGGAGGGGCACCATCTTTGAGGTGAGTCTCCCGTTGGCGGGCGCCGGCGGAAATGGGGGATAAGTGCAACCCAGAGCCAGCCGCAAGCAGGTCCACCATGGTGGCGGATCGGAGCTGATGCAACAACAGTCCCGGGGCTCCAGTCTCCCTTCAACCGGTTCACCAGGCGCCAGACCGCGTCGTACCTTGTGGATCTGGTTGATGCTTCCACCGTTGTTTCTCATCGTACTCAACGGCTGCGGGTGGGTATCCCTGCTCCAGCCAGTCCCCCTTGACTCAGTGGATGCCCGTTCCCTGCTCGTCGCCAACTACCGGCCCTGGGCAACGGTTCGCTTTGAGCCCGTGACCGGACAGATCCTCGACGAGATCCTGCGGGACACCGGGCGAGGATCGGAACCAGTCGCGAGCGCCCCTCCGGGATCGTTCTGGCCGACTCCCGGGATCAGAACCCCTCCCATAGCCGGTGCGACCCCATATCTTGGCCCTCCGCCGTCCATCACAATCTCGGCTCCCGCCACAACAACCATGTTCGTGTGGACGATCACCCCTAGTTCAACTCCGTTGCCGAGCATAACCTCCACACCGACGTTGCCGACGGCCCCCACGTCTACGTCGGCCCCGCCCCAGGCCACGAACACTGCCCTCTCAACCCCTGGAGGAGGCCAGTTAGGCACCGATCAGCCGGAAGGCAACAACTGAGATACGGGAAGTCGGCAACCGTCAGGCTCACGGCGTCTGTCGCGACACCCTAAGGGGCCGGCAAGTTCGACTCATGGCCTCATCGCTGAAATCTGACAAACCATTCGGGCGGATCGCATGATTGCCCGTTGCCTGGCCCAGAAGGACGGTCAAGGGTCTGGGTCCGGCAGGCAGCCCAGAATCAGTAAACCCTTCCACGGAATCCGGTGAAAGGCGAGCAAGGTTCTTTCTCTCCGCTGTCAGGTTCTGCAAACTCTCATGAGTGGGTTTCCCTCGCGCAGCCTGCCCTGAGCGAAGCCGAAGGGCTCGGGACGATGACGCAAATCCCACCGTCGCCACTCGTCAACTCCGGGCAACGCCAGGCAACGAGACAGACTGTGAGGGTCCATTGTTGCCACCCTTCCCCTAGCTTCGGCCATACACCGGGATGCTCGCGCCGTGGACATCGCGCGCGGCAGCTGACGCGAGGAAGAGGATCACCTCGGCCAGCGACTCTAGCGCAACCCAGCGGCCAGCTTCCGCGTTTGGCATGGCTTGTCGGTTTTGCGGTGTGTCGAGGGTGCCCGGGAGGACGCAATTGACGTTGATGCCTGAGTGGCGCAGCTCGGCCGATAGACTTTCCGTGAGACGGATGACGGCCGATTTCGAGGCGCTGTAAGCCGCAGCGTTGGCCGCCCCCACCAACCCAGGCCTCGCCGCGATATGGATGATCTTCCCCGAGCCCTGACGCAACATCTGCGGGACGACCGTTTGGCTGACGATGAAGGCCGTTCGCGCGTTGAGGCTCATCATCCGGTCCCACACCTCCATCGCTGTCTCGTGAACCGGTGTCCCGGCCTGGTAGCCGCCGACGGTATTGACGAGCACGTCGATGTGCCCGAAGCGGCGGACGACCTCCTCCACCATTCCCCTCACCGAGGCGGGGTCATTGACATCGATCGCTTGGGCCAGCCGGTGGCCTTCGGATGCCGGCCCTGCGTCGAGTCGGGCCAAGCGGTCGCCTGATCGATCCACGAGCACAAGGCGAGCCCCAGCCTGGTGAAACGCCCGCGACACGGCGAGGCCCAGATTGCCACTGGCGCCTGTCACGATCACAACGCTTTCATTGAAAGCGAACATCCTAGACCCTCATTCCTCTTGGCGTATGCGGCAGAGCCCAGCCTCCACGGACGAGAGTCACCAGCAGACTTCAACGTCACGAGCGTTTTCGCCAACCGGGACAGGTTCGGCGGACCTCGGGGTTACGTGCGGCCGTCGGTAGACCTGACGTCCTCTAACACGCCAAGTCAGGCCCTCCGCGAAGGTCATTCAACCCTCGGATAAGGTAGTCGATGTCCGGCCGATCGCCCGGATCATGGCTCCGGTAGGCGAACCGCAGGATCCCTCTCCCGTCGACAATGAAATCCCCCCCGAGCTGGAGGCTGTCTCCCTGAATGCCGCGCCACGGTCGGCCCGCCAGCATGAGCCGGGCATAGGTCAGGATCGTGCGAGGGCTCCAGGAACGAAAGAGCGAACGATCGACGCCACACTCCCGGTATGCCCTTCGTTCAGGATCAAGCCAGAGCGAAAACGGTGCAGCCGTTTCGCGAAGCCACTGCGCAGCCAATAACGGCGGCCCAAAGGACACCATCACAACACGGGCGCCCAGCGTGCGGAGCGTCGCTGCGTGGCGGCACAACTGTGCCACATGCTCCCGGCAGGGCAGTCAACCGAGGTGTCGCAGGAAGACGAGCAGCGCGGGGCCATCTTTCCACGCCTCCCTCAGATTCACGGCCCCACCTTCCTCCGTAACGAGCGTCGCATCAGGCGCAACATGACCCGGTATCAACGTGGCGTGGGTCATCGGACGATTCTCATCGTCCGTACCTTGAGGCAATAACCCGTGCGTCCCAGGCCGGGGACCCCCACACCCTGATGCCGGACAGGCGGGGATCACGCATTCTTGAGCACCAGGGTCATCGCGGCATTGAGCCGGTGGAGCGCCTCATCCGTGTCCCCTGCCTTCACACAATCGGTCACGCACGTCTCCATGTGACCTTCCAAGAGCTTGATAATCACCTGGTTGAGCGCGGCCTTGATGGCGGAGGTTTGGACCAGGATGCTCTCACAGTCTTCCTTGTCGGCCAGCATGCGCTTCACACCCCGCACATGCCCCTCGATCCGATTCAATCGCCGGAAGAGATTCCCGATCAAGTCGGGATCAAGGTAGGTTGTCTCAGATTGCGCACGAGCTTTGGGCATTCAGTGAACTCCTCTCGGGGACTCCTTTGGACTGTCCCCTCTCCTATCCCGCACAGCAACTCAGCTTGGTGATGTCTTTCTCGAACGCCAGGGCAGCCAGCTTGAGGCCCTCGGCATTGGTCAAATAGGGGAACATCGTCTCGCGTAAGTCGCCGAGACGGATCCCAAATCGCATCGCCAAGACGGCCGTCTGGATCGTCTCCCCGGCTTCGGGGGCGAGGATGTGCGCCCCGATCAGATGATCGGTTTGGGCGTCCGCGATCAGTTTCACCATCCCGCGTGTGTCGCGCGCCGCCTGGGCGCGAGGCACATGCGCCATCGTCACCACGCTCGCCCGCACGTCACGTCCCTGCGCCCGGGCCTCCGCCTCGGTGAGGCCCGCCGAGGCCACCTGGGGATCGGTAAACGTGATCCGGGGGATATAGCTGGCGTCGTAGACCTTCCCGGCGCCGGTCAGGGCATTGTCGGCGGCCAACTTCCCTCCGTAAGAGGCAACATACACGAACATGTCACGGCCCATCACATCGCCGGCGGCGTAGACGAGCGGATTGTGCGTCTGGAGGAGATCGTTCACCAAGATCTCGCCTCGCGGACCGAGGCGGACACCGGCCTCCTCCAGCCCCATGCCGGCGGTGTTCGCCCGCCGGCCGGTGGCGACCAGGAGCTGTTCCGCATCGAAGACGACCTCCGCCTCGTTCTTGAGGCCACGCAGCTCGTAGCGGCCGTCCCGCCGCACGACGCTTTCCGTCTTGAACCCCGCAACGATCCGTATCCCCTCGCCTTCGAGATACCCGGTCAGCGCCGCGCTAATTTCCTCGTCCTCAAAGGGCAAGATGCGTGGGAGGACCTCCAGCACCGTCACATAGGTCCCCGCTCGCGCGTAGGTCTGCGCCAGTTCGAGCCCAACGGCATTTCCCCCCAGGACGATCATCGACTTCGGCAGCTCTCTGAGCTCAAGCGCCGAGGTGCTGTCCAGATAGCCAGCCTCGGCCAACCCTGGAATGGGCGGCGCCCACGGCTGGGCGCCGGTGGCGACGACGATCTTGCCTGGCGCGTAGGCTCGCCCGTCGACCTCGACCCCGTTTCCTCCGGTGAGGCGGGCGCGCCCCTCGATGTAGCTGATCTCGGGGTAAGCCGATAGGACGTCGATGTACTTCTCCTGGCGCATCTCGTTGACCAGTTCGTCCTTGTGGGCGATGACCTCGGGCCACGAAATCCGCCCTGGAACTGTGTGAACGCCACGAAAGCGGGCCTGACCCGCCCCATGCAACGTTTCCACTGCGCGGATGAGAGTCTTCGACGGAATGCACCCCACATTGACGCAGGTGCCGCCGATGATCCCGGAGCCCACCAGGGCCACGCGTTTCCCGAGCTCCGCCCCCTTGATCGCCGCGGCGAAGCCGGCCGACCCCGCGCCAAGGATCATGAGGTCGTAGCGGTCATCGCCTGAAGGTGCTCGGTCTGGAGCTTGGGGGATCGCCTTGCGGGAACGCACACCGACGGTGTATCCACTCCCCTTCACGGCCGCCGCCAGTTCGTCCCCCTTCACCTGGCCCTCCGCCACAACGGTTGCGCGCCCGGACTTCCATCCGGGCACGGACACCTCTTTGACGCCGGCGACTTTGGCCAGGGCTTTCTCGACATGCAACGCGCATGAGTCGCACGTCATTCCGTGCACGTCCAGCTCGAACGTCTCCGATTCCATTACCCACCACCTTAGCTGATAATTCGGCGTATCCCCATCCCCCCCATGGGCATATCCATTTTACCAGCGTAGGCGCCCTTGTCAAGCCGGAGGGTCCATTGCCTGGCAGCCCCAAGAGCCGGGTTATCCACACCCGGACGGGTTTCTCGGCTAGGGGAGAACGCCCGCGTCCTGCCGAACCAGACGACAATGCCAGGGCCGCCGGGGTGGGCGTCGCGCCATCGTAGGCCGCCGTCACTCTTCCTCTTCCGCAACCGCTTCACATCATTGGACGGCGTCAAGGCGCGGTTTCTTTCGGGACGTTCGCCCGCAGTCTCCCCCGGGCCAAAGGTGACCCGCCGAGGGTCTCTCTGCTCGAAGTCGCGGGGGACGGGTTGGGCCGGGTCTTACCGGCTCAGTGGTTCGAGGGTTTCCGCCGACTCGTCGACAAGAAGCCGAAAATGCTGCGCGAACCGATAGGCACCGTCATCAACAAGGTAACGGGCATAGGACACCGCGACGGCCCTCAGCTCGTTATCCGTCGACCGATTCGCCCGACGGGCCCGCAGCATCAGCTCGTCGAGGCCCGCCTCAATCCGGACATCGAACATCGGCCGGTGCGTGCCGGCCTGCCGGGCCGTAAGCATGTAGAGCGACCGGGTCGCACCCGTTCCCATCAGCGCCAGGGACAACTCCGCGTCGCCGTACGTTTCGGCGTAATCGCAACCCGAGAAGAAGCAGGACATGCTGACCTCCGCTGGAATACCCCCGGACCCGCCCCGCCTAGATCTCGTAAGACGACCTTGGTTATGAATCCTCGCCCGCCGGACCTCACGCCACCTTGCGCAGGTAATCCCGAATCATGAGCGCCGCCGTGGCGCCCTCCCCTGCCGCCGAGGCTGCCTGCTTGGTGGATCCAGCGCGGACGTCCCCCACGGCGAACAGTCCTGGCAGAGAGCTCATCAGGCGAGCATCGGTGATGACGAACCCCATCGGATCGAGCTCGGCCCTGCCTCGCGCCAGGTCGTTGTTCGGCGAAAGGCCGATAAAGACAAAGACACCGTCGTAGTGCCACTCCTTGGTCTTCCCCGTCGCGCGGTCTTCCACGACGACCGCCTCCAGCCGGTTGCGGCCTTTGAAGGCCTTGACCGCATGATTGACGAACACCGACATCTCCGGCCTCTTGGCGACCTGCTCCTGCAGGAAGGCGCTCGCCTGGACGGTCGGGCCGAACTCGACGATGTCCACCTTGCGGGCGAACTTGGTAAGCATGAGGCCTTCCTGGAAGCCGCTGTTGCCTCCGCCGATCACGAGGACTTCTTTGCCTTTGTAGAAGGCGCCGTCGCACGTCGCACAGAAGTGGATATTCAGCCCCACGAGATCATCCTCCCCGGGGACTCCCAGCTTGCGATAGCGAGCTCCGGTGGCAAGCAACGCAACCCTGGTCTGGAACAGGTCGCCCTTCCCGGTCGTCACGCACAGGTACGGGCCGTCCGGGGAGATGTCGGCGACCTGCTGCGTTTGAAGGATCTCCACGCCGAAGCGACGGGCCTGGTGCGCCAGCCGCTCACCGAACTCCACGCCGCCGACCCCTTCGTCGAATCCTGGGAAGTTGTCGATCCGCTGCGTGGCCCCCGCCTGGCCGCCCAGCCCTGCCTTCTCGATGACCAGGGCGTCGAGCCCTTCGCGCGCCAGGTACAAGGCGGCCGTCAAGCCCGCCGGTCCGGCGCCGATGACGACCGCGTCATAGAAACTCCGCTGAGCCTTCGTCTGCAGGCCGAGCTTCTCGGCCAGCTGGGCATTGCTTGGCTCGACCAGGATGTCGCCATCGGGAAAAACGATGGTCGGAATGCTCCGCATGCCGCGGTTGATCGCCTCCACGCGTGCCATCGCCTCGGGGTCCTGTTCGATGTCGATGTTCGTGTAGGATACGCGTTGCTCCCCGAGGAACCGCTTGGCGCGCTTGCAGTCCGGGCACCAGGTCGTGCTATAGACGATGATCTCCTTTGGGGCCATGCCGCTCTGCTCGGTCATCCTCCCGCGCTCCTGCGAATCCGCCAAGCGGATGATGGAACCGCTGGCGAAAGGATTCCCGACTTCGATGCCGAGATCTCGATAGACCTCGTGGGGAATGCCGATGTCCGCCAGGTATATCTCTCCTACATGGGCGGCTGCCTGCGGAGCCCGCAGGCCTGTCTTCGGAAGCGCCAGGGTCAGCGTGGCGGTGGCGTGGACGCAAGGCTTCGACGGGATGCCGGTCGTCGCATCCAGGCCGGAGGGCAGGTCGAGGGCGAGGACGGGGCAACCTTGGCTGTTCGCCCATTCGATCCAGCGCGCCGCCCTCGGGCGCGGCCTCCCGCGGAAACCGTATCCGAAGATGACATCGATCACCATGTCGGGCCTTCCAGATCCGGGGCCGCCCTTCGGGCGCACGGCAAGGCCAAGCCGCCTCAGGATCCGCCACTGTCGCTTGGGGACGGCCTTCAAGGCAGCTTCCGAGCCGGTCAACACCACCTGAACCCGGGCGCCCCAGGCATAGAGGTTGCGCGCCGCCACCATCCCGCCGCCTCCGTTGTTTCCGGTTCCGCACAGGACCACGATCTCCCGCCCCTCGACGGAACCCCCCGACATCTCTCTCGCCAGGGTGGCCAGGTTCCGGCCAGCGAGCTCCATCATCTGGATCAGTCCAATCCCATAACCTTGGATTGCACGCCGATCGACCTGCGCCATCTGAGCCGCCGTCACTGCCGGAATAGGAGCGGTCATCCGACTTGGTCCTCGGCTGCCGGTGAGAGGAGGGGCCGAGTCGAATTCACCCTCGGCCCCTCCGGTCGGCTCATCGCCAAGACTGCGCCCAACCCTACGCGCGTGCCACGACGAAGTAGTTGACGACGCCCAGCGCCGCGCCCCACATCATGTGTCCGACGAAGAACACGCCACTATTGAGGTTGAGCATGACGGGATTGATCAAGGGCAGCACGATGTACCACATGGCGATGAAGATGGCGACGCCGTAGACGAGCCCGCCCACGATCTGCCGGCCGAGCGAAGGGAGGCGCGGTCCGATCAGAAAAGCGAAAACCAAACCGAAGATGACAGAGTTCATCATATGGCCCATCAGGCCCAGCCCGATCCCTGCCAGGTCAAACGACGCAGGGGAGCCAGCGCCTTGAAGACCTCGCAGGAGCGTGGCGGCGATGTAGATCGGCGGCGACCACAGCCCGGCGCCAACGATCGCTTCCATGATCATCTGCCACATCCCCAGCACCAGACTCGCGACAAGGCCGGGGACGAGTACCCGCCAGGTGAACGAGGGTCGGGAAATGGAAACGGCGGTAGTTGTCATCGTTCTCTCCATTGTCAGAGTGGGTCCCCGGCTTGCTTCGTCCGAGGACGAGACAGTTTCAACGCAGCCCAAGGATCAAGCGGCACGCGCCGCTGTGGCCTCCCGCGAGACGATCTCCTCCAGGTTGTGGAGGATGTGGGGCTTCGGCGCGAACCCGACGATGCGCCCGGCCTCCTTGCCCTGGGAGAACACGATCAGGGTGGGGATTCCCTCGACGCCGTACCGGACGGAGAGGTCCGAGTTCTCATCGACATTCACCTTGGCGAAGGACATTCGGCCCTCCAGCTCTCCCGCGAGCTGATCCAGGACCGGCGCCATCATGTGGCACGGGCCGCACCACTCGGCCCAGAAATCCACCACCACGGGCTGGGCCGCCTGAAGCACCTGATTCTCGAAATCCTTTGTCGATACATGCAAAGGGGTTGCCATTTGTTTCCTTTCTCCTTGTCGCTCTGTGCTGTTTGACGGGGTTGGTCAGCGGAGTCTTACCAAGGCGACGCGCTCCCACTCACAAAACCTGGGTCGTTGATCCAGGCGACAGCTACCCTGATCGGTTCCGGCCTGGAGGGTCGGAGGCTCGCGGCGCTACGCGGGAGACCCGTAGACTTCGATCTCGACCGCACCTGTGTTCCCCCCGCTCGTCTCGACGGCTGAGAAACGCAGACGCCGGGTCG
Source organism: uncultured Anaerolineaceae bacterium (assembly GCA_964569445.1). Taxonomy (GTDB): domain Bacteria; phylum Chloroflexota; class Anaerolineae; order Anaerolineales; family E44-bin32; genus DATEVL01. The sequence continues at coordinate 33,445 of CAZMVJ010000002.1, forward strand.
TGAAATCGGTGTCGAAGGTGTAGATCTGTGCGGCGCCCGAAAGCTCAAAGGGGCCGAATTCCTCCCCCTGGTCGGTCGTGATTCGGAACGACAGGATTTGAGCGGAACTCCCCATGGTCCGCGTCCAGAAGCCGACGCGCTCGACATGCGTCGGCGCAGCCAGCTCGATCTCGATCCAGGCGTCATCCCCATCTCCGTGTGAGGACCATTGCGTAGAGAGATCGCCGTCGATGGCTCGGATCGCCGCAAAGGCGCCCTCGGACGCTTCGCCATACTCGCTGCTTACGCCGACGATCCGCGCTGTAGCGGCCAGGTTAGCCGGCCCGGAAGCTCCGGCTGCTGGCAACGTCCGGAAGGTGAACTCCTCGCCACGGTAGAGTGTTCCGTCCGGCCCGACGCCCTGCAGCCGGAGGTAATACACCGTGTCCGGCGCCAGACCGACGAGGGCCGGGTGATGCTCCGCATGCCCACTGCCGGCCATATCGGTGTCGGTCGCCAGCGACCCATATTCATGAGTCGTGCCGTAGGCGACGGCGCAAGCTACAGGGAGTCGGGTCGTCGCGGTGACAGTGGCCGAGGTGGCTCCGGCCTCGATCTGGGGCGCATCCACGAGGATCTCCGCGATCGGCCGGAGTACCGCCTCCGAGTCGCCCGGCGAAGACAGCCGGCCGCACGCGCCAAGCAACAGCACTGGCGCGGCCAGCGCGGCGAGGGCAATGGAGGGTAGCCGTCTTGTCATGGATCCGTCTCCTTCTGCAAGTGCGCTCCCGGGAACCGCCCGGGAGCGCACTGGACTTGGAAGGGGCCTCACTTCCCCAGCAGACGATAGAACTCCTCGCGCAGGCCCCGGTCCTGTCGGAAGGTCCCTCGTTGGGCGGTCGTAGTCATGTTCATGCCGTGCTTCTTGACGCCCCGCAGGGCGGCACAACTATGCTGCCCTTCCAGGATCACCATCACGCCGGCCGGGGCGATGGCCTTCTCTAGTGCATTGGCGATCTCATTCGTGAGTCGCTCCTGCACCTGAAGGCGATGGGCGAACATGTCCACGATCCGCGGGATCTTGCTCAGCCCGATGACTCGATCCTTCGGGATGTAGGCGACATGCGCCTTGCCGGTGAACGGGAGCATGTGGTGCTCGCACATCGAGACGTACTCGATATCCGAAGTCATCACCATCTCGCCGGCTCCGTACTCCACCTCAAAGCGCGCGCCGTTCACAATCGTGTCGAGGTCCTGAAAATAGCCACCAAGCAGCTCGCCATACATCTTGGCCACGCGGCGCGGCGTCTCCCGCAGCCCGTCGCGCGTGGGGTCTTCCCCCAGACACGCCAGGATCTGCGAGACGGCCTCCTGCATTCCAGTGTCCGGGTCCATGATTGCCGGAAGACCGGGCTCGGGGTGGGCACCCGCGCTGGTCGTGATCGCCCGCTCGCCGGGTAGAGGGTTCCTCGTGTGGGTGTCCATGGTCGACTGTCCTCTGGTCAGCGGATCTCCATGGGAGCGCCGCTTGGGATGCGTTCCTCGGTCATTGATGCGGCGACGACCGCAGTCCTTACGCCCCTCACGGACCCCATCCACAGGATCTGACACCCTGGCGGACACGGTGGTGCGCAGAAGGGGCGCCGCCCACCACGGCCGGAGTGCTAGAATGACCCGGAAGCGAGCATCAACGAATGGCGCCGTCGAGATCGCGCGACAACGCGGAGTGGCTTGCGGAGCTTGGATCGAGCGGGGAGGCCCAGGAGACGGCGCTGGCCGACCTCCGGGCAACTCTGGTCTCGGGACTGCAACGCGGCCTGACGGCATGGCTTGACCCGGGTTCGCCACAACTGGAAGCCCTCGCCGAGGAGGCCTCGCAGGAGGCGCTGGTCCGCGTTCTTGCCCGGCTCGATTCCTTCGAAGGCCGCAGCCGATTTACGACCTGGGCCTACAAGGTGGCCATTCGCATCGCGCTGACCGAGCTGCGACGCAAGCAGTGGCAGGACGTGTCGCTGGACCAGATGCTCGCCTCGGGAACAGATGAAGACCGGGAGGTGGCCGTCGTCGACCCCGGCCTCGGTCCGGAGGCGTCCGTCGAGCAGCGGGATATGCTCCAGCGGATCGGCGGGATTCTTCGTGAAGAGCTCACCGAACGTCAGTTTGCCGTGATGCAGGCAGTCGCCTTGCGGGGCGTGCCGATGGAGGCCTTGGCGCAGAAGCTGGGCGTCGAGCGCAACGCCCTGTACAAGATGATGCACGACGCAAGGCTGAAGCTCAAGCGGCGCTTGGCCCGGGAGGGCCTGGACCTGGCCGACGTCATGGCGACTTTCGAGGGAAGTAATACTCCCGGGAGTCGCGTCGTCAAAGGGGAGAGCAGCTAGGATGTCAGGCCTGAGAGATCGCCTCCGTAGTTGGCTATTGGGCGGCCGGCGCAGGCCGTTCGCCGTCTCACCGTCGTCGCTGGCCGTCCTGGGCCCACAGATCGCAATGACGGAGGCGGTCGAGTACGATTGCGGCGCCGTCTATCGGCTCCTCGACCAGTTCGCCGAGGCCGTTCTGCGCGGCGAAGACAGTGCCCCCTGGATGCCTCTGATCCGCTCCCACCTTGAGCGCTGCCCCGACTGCCGGGCGGAGTTCGAGGCGCTGATGCGGACATTGCGGACTGCCGAGGCGTAAGATCTTCTCCCCTGCCAGCGTCTGATTACGCAGAACGGTCGCCAGCCTAACCGGACATCCAGGATGATTCCTTCGCCCGCCCTCACCGCCACCGTCGTTGGCTCGCTTGTGCTCGCCGCCTGCGCCGCGGCACAAGGGACGTCGAGCGAGACTCCGTCGCCGCCTGCGACTCCTGCGGCCAACACAGCGGTCGCCTTCGCCACTTCGACGCGTGAGGCCCCGCCCCCCTCCGGCGCGGAGGCCGAGTTCATCACCGATTTCAGCCGCCACACGATCGACTACGCCGAAATCCTCTCCGGTGGTCCGCCCAAGGATGGGATTCCGGCCGTGGACGACCCGCAATTCATCTCCGTCGAGGAAGCCGGCGGCTGGCTTCAGGCGCAGGAACCTGTGATCTTCTTGCGGCTCGGCGATGATGCGCGCGCCTACCCGCTGCAGATCCTGATCTGGCACGAGATCGTCAACGATGTCGTCGATGGCCGGCCGGTCCTGGTCACGTTCTGTCCCCTGTGCAACACGGCCATCGCCTTCGAGAGAACCGTGGACGGGCGCGTGCTCGACTTCGGCACGACCGGACGCCTGCGCTACAGCAACCTGATCATGTACGATCGCCAGACCGAGACCTGGTGGCAGCAGGCCAACGGCGAGGCGATCGCCGGGGAGCTGACAGGCACCCGGCTCGAGTTCCTTCCGGCCGCCATTATCTCGTGGGGGGTTTTCCAGGAGGCCTACCCGGAGGGACGGGTCCTGTCGACCGAGACCGGAACCGTCCGTGCGTACGGGCAGAATCCCTACGTCGGCTACGACGATGTCAGCAATTCACCCTTCCTCTACCGCGGGCCGGAAACACCAGGCCAGCTCCGTCCGATGACACGCGTCCTCGCCATAGAGCGTAACGGGGATGTCGTCGCCTTCCCCTACGGCACGCTGGAAGAGCTGCATGTCGTCAATGAGTCGGTCGGCGACGAGGATGTCGTCGTGTTGTGGGAGACGGGGACGGCCTCGGCGCTCGATTCCAGCGGGATCGCCTTCGGCCGGGATGTGGGGTCGGCCAATGCGTTTTCCCGGCTGGTCGACGGCGACAGCCTGACCTTTGCCTTCGATGGATCGGACTTTGTCGACGAGGGGACGGGCAGTCGATGGACCATCTTGGGCGAGGCAACCGACGGGCCGCTGGCCGGTCGGCGGCTTGACCCAATCGTCGCCGTCAACCATTTCTGGTTCTCCTGGGTGGCCTTCCAGCCCGAGACACGGGTCTACCTGCCCTGAACGGCCGTACCCCTGCCTCATGCGTCTGATGGAACGGCTTATCGCCCTCCGCTACGGTATCGGCAGGGACACGGTGCTCAATGGCGGCACCCGCGAACCGCCGCCCACCCATTCGCCGGATCCGGAACGCCTCGGGGCGATCCTGGTCCACCTCAAGGCTCAGGCCGCTTCGACGAGATCGGATGGGTTCGACTACGGAGTCATGGCAGGAAGCAACGCTTATCAGGCCTATCGCCTTTACGTCGGCGAACTGCGCTCCTTGGACCCGGAGGGGCTGGCCGGCCCTCAGCAGCAACTAGCCTTCTGGATCAACCTCTACAACGGCCTCATCCTCGACGCGGTCGTGCAGTGGAGTGTCCAGCGGAGCGTCCGCGAAGTAGCGGGGTTCTTCTGGCGTGCCGCCTACAACATCGGCGGCCTTCGCTACTCTGCAAACGACATCGAGAACGGTATCTTGCGGGCTAATCGGTCGCATCCAGCCGTCCCGGGCGTCCCGTTTGGCAGGTCCGACCCGCGCCGGAGATTCGGCCTGGATCGCCTAGATCCGCGAGTGCATTTCGCCCTCGTGTGCGCCTCGCGATCCTGTCCGCCGGTCGCCGTGTTCTCTCCGCTTCGGATCGACCAGCAGCTGGATCAGGCGACGCGGTCCTTCCTTCGTGGGGGAGGAGTCGAGGTCGACCCCGTCCGGGGACGGATACGCCTCTCGCGTCTCTTCCAATGGTATGCCGGCGACTTCGGCGCGGGATGGCTGGCCATCGGTGACAAGAGGCCGCTCCTTCGATTCGTCGCCCCCTATCTCGACCCGATCGACGCCAGGCTCGTCCTGGCACGCCGGCAATGGACCGTGGCCTTCACCAGGTACGACTGGTCCCTCAACGGCTTGTGGGAGGAGAAGGAAGCCCATCATGCCTCCAGCCCGAGATGAACCTGTATCAGAGGCTGGCGGGCCGCTTCCCATTGGGGGACTCCGCCGGGTCCATCTTGTCGGTGCTGGATAGTCATCTGCGCATCTCTCCTCCGATTTACCCCAACGTCCCCCGGGCGGTCCAGGGTGTCGTGGACTGATCGATGGCTAAGGAACCTGCCTCCAAGTACGCGCGGGCGGGAGATCTGGCGGCCCACGCCAAGGCGATCACCAAAGGGTTGGAAGGTCCTCTTGGGGAAGGCGGGTGAACCGGGCGAGGATGTGCGAGGCCGCACATGAATGGCTCCCAACGACCCGAAGGTCGTAAGATCTGCGTGCACAACGTCGTCTTACTTGTGCCGGGCCCGTCCGGCTCTGCGTTCACCCGCCAGGAGGCATGGTATGGATGAGAAAGGTCAGATGGAACTGAGTACTCACATCAAGGAACACGTGAGCTACCCGATCAGCAAGAAGGACTTCATGGCCAGCTGCGGGAATCTCGGCCATGTCCCAGGGGACACCAGGCAGTGGGTCGACAAGGCCCTGCCGGATCGCACGTATCAATCTGCGGAGGACATTTACCACGCGCTCAATCTGCCTCACCAGCATTAGCCGCCGACCCGACCGTAGCCCGTAGGGGGCGACTCCGCGGTCTTCACGCTGGGCAGAGAAGCGTCCCGCGGGGACACCCCGCAGTTGGCGCAAAGGGTCAAGAAGGCAACGGAAAGCCCGGCCTCTTGAGGGCCGGGCTTTCATCACCATGGTCAAACGGCCTCGAGGGAGGCAATCCCTCAGGAGCCGCTACTTGTCGCCGCGCCACTTGTCATTCATAAGTTGAGAGTACGCCGCATGTCCTCGAACTGCTTCTTCGTGACCTCACCGCTCGCATAACGACGCTTCAGGATCTCCAGCGGAGTCTCTCTCGCCGTCGGCCCGCTTCCCAGACGCGATTCCTTACGCGACAGCGACAGCACGAACCAAACAACGCCGCCGATGATCAGTCCCACCAGCACCAACCCGAAGATCGGACCCAAGAACGAAAAGCCCCACCAGCCGCCCGTCATTCCCGGGCCCATCATTCCAGGCCCCACACCTGGACTTGCGCCGAAGCGCAGCGCAGGTGCAAGTGTCATCCCCCAGCCATACCCCCGGCCCCAGCTGCCGGAGGCGATCAGCCCGGCCCCTACCAGGAGGATGAGAACTGACGCGATCACGATCCCGATGGCCCAGGCGCTTCTGCTCATCTCGTTTCGCCTCCGCTCATAGGATGCCCGTGTCTCGTCCCGGAGGTACCTGCGCTCTCCGGGGTCACGCCGAGGACCTGCCTCATCTCTTCCAACTGGTCACGGGAAATCTCGCCGAGCGCATACCGGCGTCTCAGGATGTCGTGCAGCGCCTCCTCTTGCGGTCCACCAGTCACTGTCGTCGGGCCGGTGTGGGCCGTGTGATCCATAGCGTGCATCATCATGCAGCACATCGTTCACGCATCCTTTCTGCCTGGTTGATGGCAGGCAATCTGTAGTGATTTTCCCGATGTTGACCTGGCTATCCTTCGTGCTCGGAAGCCCGCCTGGCTTGGGGGAGAGCCGCTCAGCCGTAGAGTCTCCTCGCTTCTCAGCGGGACACCTCGCCACGTGGTCATTGCTCTTCCGTCCCGCCCATGGACCAGCCGACCGCCCCATAGCCGCAGGCGGGCAGGCAGTCGCCGCAGCCGTTGCAGCGCGTCGTCTCAATCCACGCTGGTCCGTCCGGATCGACCTTCGTGACGGCCCGAGTCACGCAAGCAAGGCTCGCCTCGCATGGCTCGCACATTTGGCAGCTGTCCCACTCCGCAGAAGCGCGCAACATACCCCACCCGGTGCAGCCTGCCAACCTAGTGTCCCGTTCCGGAAGCAACTTGATTGTGTCTTTCCGTGGTGCTAAGGGGCGGAGCCTTTCGTGTGGACCGCTCGACGCCTTTGTCAACTTATCTCCGGAACGGGACACTGGGTTAGAAGACCAGGACCTGGTCCGCCTCGAGAGTCCACTCGGCCAGCAAGTCCATGCTTCCGGTCCTTACGCCTTCGACAAACCGCTCAGGCTCGAGCCCGCGAGCCTCTTGACAAGTCCCTCAAGTCGCTACTTCCCCACGCTGGGCGACGGACTTCAGCATCCGCTCGATGTTGTAGTAGCCCGTTGGTGTCTTCTGCCCGGCGATGGCGCAGTTGACCGCATCGGCCATGAGGAAGACTCGTACCTTCGCCGACCTCTTGATCAGGGCCAGAGCGAGGCGAAGGGCGTTGTAGGGACGCTCACTCCCATAGGGGGCATCATTGATGACCAGGAGAAACTGCTTGCTTGCATGTTCGTTCATCGTCTGTTTTCCCTTCCTAAGGCCCGTGCCAGGGCTGCGCCAGCTTCCAGATGCTCGACCAAGACTTCTCTCATCAGGTCACACGCCTTGACGATCTTCGGGCTGGCCAGGCGGTAGTACACGTTCAGACCCTCGCGCCGCGTGGTGACGATGCCCTTCTGTCTCATCAACGTCAGGTGCTGAGAAAGGTTGGGTTGGCTGATATCCAAGGCCTCGGCCAGATCGGTCACGGACATCTCGCCTTCCCGAAGGCGCTCAATCGCCTCGAGCCGCTTCGGGTGAGCGAGCGTCTGACAGATGCTGGCATGCAGGGCATATAGGTTCCGATCGGCCATGCCACACTCCATGCCTATATTAGGATTATCGCATATTGTAATACTCTCCGCCTCCATGGTCAAGCGCCTGTTCTCAACGCCGTTGCCGCCCTGGCATGCTCTCGTGTCTATGGCCATGTACCGAATCCCCCGTTCTTGCGTCGACCAGGGCCTCCTCGTCGTGCTCCAGACACCGCACCCAAACGGGCTTCGCAATCCCGGGGAAGTCACACCGGATGTTTCTTCCGGGCCGAGGAGCTCTTGTAGGAGTGACGGTTCCACCGTAGGATTGCGAACGATCGTCAGTCATGAATTATGTCCGTTGCCTCGCCCCTGACGACGGTCAAGGGTCTGGCTCCGCCAGGCGAGCGAAAAGCAGCAGACCGAGGAACCTTCGGATGGCCATTCCCCTCTCGGACGGACCCACAACCCACACAAGATCAAACTCGCAAAGTATCGGCAAGGATCCAGCGCTTCCGCAGCACATAGATAGCTGGGGCAACCAGCACAGGATACGTGTTACGATGTCGTGCGAAACAAGACAAGACCCTATCCAGATGTTTTCCTTTCCAAAACGGAGGATCAACTATGACCAACAGCCGATCCATTGAAACCCAGACTGTAAAGGCTCTGTCGTGGCAGATGCTCTATGGAAACTATCGCTCCAGGCTGGGCACCAACGGCTGGCATGAGCTGGCTCGCGAGGTCGGTGCACCCGATTTCCGCAAGATGGATTCCGATGAAGATTGCCTCATGCAGCCGTTCAACCAGGCTGTGCTCTGGATCGATCGTGTGCTGGGAGAGGATAATGGCGTGCTGATCGAAGAAATCGCCATCG
>CAZMVJ010000003.1:0-39533 GCA_964569445.1 uncultured Anaerolineaceae bacterium
CGCCCGGGTTCGTCGGCGCCGACCTGGAGAACCTGGTGAACGAGGCCGCCATCCTGGCCGCCCGACGTAACAAGAAGAGCATCGGCCCCAGTGAATTCCAGGAATCCATCGAACGGGTCATCGCCGGTCCCGAACGCAAGAGCCGTATCATCAGCCCGGAGGAAAAGCGTATCGTCGCCTACCACGAGGCCGGGCATGCCGTGGTGACGCACGTCATCCCCGACGGCGACCCGGTGCACAAGGTCAGCATCATCGCCCGCGGCATGATGGGTGGCTTCACCATGGCTCTGCCGACGGAAGATACCATTCTGCAATCGCGCAACAAGCTCAAGGCCGACATGGCCATGCTGCTCGGCGGTCGGGCGGCGGAGGAGATCGTCTTCAGCGACATCACCTCCGGCGCCGCCAACGACCTGGAACGGGTGACGCGCCTGGCGCGCAATATGGTCACCCGCCTGGGGATGAGCGCGGACCTCGGCCCGCTGACCTATGGACAGAAAGAGGAGCTGATTTTCCTGGGGCGTGAGATCTCGGAGCAGCGCGACTACTCGGAGACCGTCGCCGAGCGCATCGACGCCGCCGTCCGCTCGCTGGTCGACGAGTCGTATGCGCGCGCCCGGCGCATCCTCAACCAGTACCGGGCGCAGCTCGACAACATCGCCCGTCGCCTGATCGAGGTCGAGACGCTCGACAGCGAGGAGTTTGTCAGGATCTTCGACCAGCCGGTCGAGCCGAAGGTCAGCGGCACGCCGATCCCGATGCCGCAGGCGACGCCGGCCTAGCAAAACAGTGGTCAGTGGTCAGTGAACGGTGGTTAACCGGACAGGCTGACCACTGACCACTGGCCACTCCCCACTGACCACGTTTCTTAGGCCGGGTGCTTTTCCTTGTCCTGGCGGACCAGCTCGCGCCGCAGGATCTTCCCAACCGTCGTCTTGGGCAGCTCGGCCCGGAACTCGACCTGGGTCGGCACCTTGAACACTGCCATCCTCTCCTTACACCAGGCCCTGACCTCTTCCTCCGTCAACGTCTCACCCGGGCGTACCACCACCCAGGCCTTGACGGTCTCGCCGCGGTAGGCGTCCGGGATACCGGCCACACCGACGTCGAGCACTTTCGGGTTCTTGGCGATCTCCTCCTCGACCTCGCGCGGCCATACCTGGAAACCGCCCGGTTTGATCAGTTCCTTCTTGCGGTCGACGATGTAGAAGTAGCCGTCCGCGTCCATCCGGGCGATGTCGCCGGTGAAGAGCCAGCCGTCTCGCAGCGAATTGGTCGTCTCCGTCGGCATGTTGTGGTAGCCGCGCATGACGTTCGGCGACCGAATGGCGAGTTCCCCGATCTCTCCCGACGCCAGCACGGTCACTCCGTCATCCAGCGAGATGATGCGGCAGTCGACGTCGGGGAAGGGCAACCCGATCGATCCGGAGCGGTTCTCGCCGAGCAACGGGTTGCAGTGCGTTGCCGTCGGAGCCTCCGATAGGCCGAAGCCTTCCACCAACTTGCCGCCCGTCAACGCCTCGAAGCGGTCCTTGGTCTCCCGCAGGAGAGGCGCCGAGCCGGAGATGCAAGCCTTGATCGAGGTCAGCTTGTACTTGCCGGCGGCGACGTCGGGGTGGTTGTTGATGGCGTTGTACATGGTCGGGACGCCGGGGAAGACCGTCGGTTGAACCTTGTCGATGTTTTCGAGAACGTCCTTCAAGTCGCGTGGATTGGGGATCATGACCATCGAGGCGCCGCTGCGGACGGCAAAGGACATCCCGGCGACCATCCCGTAGACGTGGAACATCGGGATCGCCATCAAGACGATCTCTTCGCCGTCCCGGCATTGGGTCATCCAGCTGTGGATCTGGAGGGTATTGGCGACCAGGTTGCGGTGCGTCGCCACCGCCGCCTTGGACAGCCCGGTGGTCCCGCCGCTGTACTGGAAGAGCGCCACGTCCTCCGGCCCGATCTCAAGTGCCGGCCGCTCACGGCGATCGTGCCGGCCGAGCACATCCTGCAGCCACAGGTCGCCTTCTGCCAGAGTCACACGATGGCCGCCCTTTTTCTCCTTCAGCAGCGTGAACAGCGTCCGCATCGGGCCCGGCAGATACTCCTTGATATTGGTCACCACCAACCGCCGCAAGCGGGTCTTGGGCTGGACGCTCTTGACCAGGTTGTAGAAGTTGCTCATCACCAGCATGATCTCGATGCCGGCGTCGTTCAACTGGTGCTCGATCTCGCGCGCCGAATACAGCGGGTTGGTGGCGACGACGACGCCGCCGGCCTTGAGGATGGCGTAGAAGGCCATCACGAATTGCGCCGAGTTCGGCATGAAAATCCCTACCGGGTTGCCCTTCTTTACCCCGAGGGCCGCCAGGCCGGCTGCCAGCCGATCGGTCAGCTCGTCCATTTCGGCGTAGGTCACGACGTGGCCTTTGAAGATCGCGCAGGGGCGGCTCCCGTAGGTTCGGGCGGAGGCTTCCAGGAAATGATGGAGCGGGATGGGCGGCACGTCGATATGGTGGGGAACGCCGGGGTCGTAGCGCTTCAGCCAGGGCCGATCGTCCATGTCGCTTCTCCTTCGAGGCGTACGGAGGGGATCTCCTCATTCTATATACACCGGAAGAGGCGGCCGACAAAGCGCCAATGCTATAATTCTTCGCTCCCAGGCCGCCGCGCCGCGGTCGGCCTCGCCCCGCACAGTCGCCCCGCTCGTCGGGGCTTCGGCATCAAGGATAGAAGCTAGACCCAGGAGGTCCGATTCCGTGAAGACCTACAACCTGCCGGGCCCGAAAGCCCGCGAAGTGTTGGACCGCGACCGGGCGGTTGTTTCGCCCTCCTATCCGCGGGCCACCCCGTTCGTCATGGACCATGGGAAGGGCTCGGAAGTCTGGGATGTCGACGGTAACCGCTTCGTCGACTTGGCCGCCGGGATCGCCGTCTGTTCCACCGGTCACAGCCACCCCAAGGTCGTCGAGGCCGTCACCGCCCAGGCCCAGAAGTTCCTGCATATCTCCTCCGATTACTACCACCCGGCCTGGGTCCACCTGTCCGAGCGGCTGGCGGGCATTGCCCCCTTCCGCGAGCCGGCGATGGTTTTCCTGGGGAACTCGGGTTCGGAGGCCGTCGAGGCGGCGATCAAGCTGGCCCGACACCATACCGGTCGGACGCAGTTCATCGGCTTCTACGGCAGCTTTCACGGCCGCACGATGGGAGCGCTGGCGTTCACCTCGAGCAAGCCGGCGCAGCGCCAGGGCTTCATGCCGGTGATGGGCGGCGTGGCCCACGTTCCTTTTCCCGATCCTTACCGCCCCGTGCTGGCGTTCGACGGCGGCGATTATGGGGAGACCGTCGTCCGTTACATCGAGGAGGTGGTTCTGGCGCGGGCCGTACCACCGGACGAATGCGCGGCGATCCTGGTCGAACCGATTCAAGGCGAAGGAGGTTACATCGTCCCGCCCGTCGGTTTCTTCCCGGCTTTGCGCCGGCTGGGCGACAAGTATGGCATCCTGCTCATCGTCGACGAGGTCCAGAGCGGAATGGGCCGCACCGGCAAGTGGTGGGCGGTGGAGAACTGGGGCGTGGAACCGGACATTGTCTGCGCCGCCAAAGGGATCGCCTCCGGCGTCCCCCTGGGGGCCACCATCGCCCGCGCCAGCGTCATGGATTGGCCGCAGGGCGCCCACGGCAACACTTATGGAGGGAACCCGCTGGCGTGCGTCGCCGCATCGACGACGATCGACTTGATCGAGGACGGGATGATGCAGAATGCCCTCGAGCAGGGCTCCTTCGCCCTCGACGCCCTGGCCGAGATGCAATGTCGTCACCCCAGTATCGGCCACGTGCGCGGCAAAGGGTTGATGCTCGGCGTCGAATTCGTCAAGGATCGAAAGACGAAAGAATACGCCCACAAGCTGCGCGACCGCATCCTCGATCGGGCCTTCGGTCACGGTCTGCTCGTGCTTGGCTGCGGCGAGAGCGCCGTCCGGGTCTCGCCGGCGCTCAATATTCCGCGCCGGCAGCTCGACGAAGGCCTGCAGATCCTCGACACGGCCATCGGTGAGGCCGAAGCGCAAGGTCTGGACTGAAACGGCGCGCCTGGATGGCCGGAGGCACCTGGGCCGTTCCATCTCCGCTCAGCCTCCATTCCGCCTCGGCGCGTGGCGCCTCCATGATCGCCTGGCCGGCTCGCTAGACCATGCTGCCCGACTACCGCGTTCGCCAGCGCGACGAACTGCTCGCCATCAATCGGCTGATCAGCGAAGAGCTCGATCTCACCAAGGTCCTCGCCAGGATTCTGCGGGCCGCTTCTCAGCTCTTGTCGAGCCATGCCAGCCTGATCGCCCTGCGCGGCGACGGCGGCGGCTGGCGCCTGGCCGCCTCTTACGGCATCCGCCAGGAGTTCCTGCGGGAGCTCGATCCCCTGCTGAGCGATATCCCCGATCAGGGAGACCCGGCGCGCTTCGCCCTACCGGAGGTCAATCGGCGCCTGCAGCGGATCACCCGCGCCGCGACGATGGGCCTGCTCAACGGCGTCGGCCTGCCGATGATCGCGCGCGGCCGGGTGGCGGGGGTCATCTTCGTCTTCCGCTCGTACGAGGGTACCTACTCGGCCGAAGACCGGAGTCTGCTCCAGGCCTTCGCCTCTCAGGCGGCGATCGCCGTCAACAATGCCAGCCTGTACACCGAGGTCCACCGCCAGAACCAGTACCTCGACGCCGTCCTCGAATCCTCGGCCGATGGGATCTTGCTGCTCGACCCGCAGCATCGGATCCTGCGCTTCAACCCGGCCTGCGGGCGGCTGACAGGCTACGGCGCCGACGAGGCCGTCGGCCGACCCCAGGAAGAGGTTTTGCGCTGGCTGCGCCGCGAGCCCGGGCCCACCCTGGAACAGGCGCAGACCGACGGCTGGCCGCTTTCACCCCAGGCGACCCTCTACATCGAGGGCGACCTGCTTCGACGCGAAGGCGGCGGGGTGAGCGTCGGCATCACCTACGCGCCCATCGTCTCTCCCGAGGGCCGGCTGGTCTCGATCGTCGCCAACCTGCGCGACATCACCCGCTTCCGCGAAGCGGAGGAACTGAAGAGCACGTTCATCTCGATCGTCAGCCACGAGTTGCGCACCCCGGTGGCCTTGATCAAGGGCTACGTCGGGACGCTGCGGCGCGACGATGCGGCCTGGGACCCGGACGTCGTACGCGACAGTCTGGCGGTCATCGAGGACGAGGCCGACCGCCTGGCGCGCCTGATCGACGACCTGCTCGACGCCTCGCGCCTGCAGGCCGGCGCCCTGGCGCTCGACCTCGGGGACGTCGCCCTCGGCCCCTTGCTCGAGCGCCTGGTGACCCGCTTCCGGACCCAGTCGCCGACGCAGCACTTTTCGCTGACCCTGCCTCCCGACCTGCCGATCGTGCGCGGCGACGAACAGCGCCTGACGCAGGTCGTCGCCAATCTGCTGTCGAACGCCGTCAAGTACTCGCCGGAGGCAGGTGAGATTCGCGTCCGCGCCGAGGCCAAATCGTCGGAGATCGTCGTTTGCGTGTCCGACGAAGGCCGCGGCATCGATCCCTCCGACGCCCCGCACGTATTCGACCGTTTCTACCGTTCGGCGGCGGTCACCCGCAGTACCCAGGGCGCCGGCCTGGGCCTGTTCCTGGCCAAGGCCATCGTCGAGGCGCACGGCGGCCGCATCTGGGTCGAACCGCGGGCGCCGCGCGGCGCCACCCTGTGCTTCTCCCTCCCCCGCGAATGATTCCCATCCTGTAGCTCCCGAGGTATCCCTTGGCCCTGTCGAACGTGCGCTGCCCCAATTGCCAATCCCCGCTGTCGATCCGGGTCGAGCAGTTGATCGACGTCGAGCGCGATCCCGGCGCCAAGGCGCGCTTGCTGAGCGGCAGCCTCAATCGAGTGCGCTGCCCGTCCTGCGGCTGGGAAGGCCAACTGGCGACGCCGCTCGTCTACCACGACCCGGGCCACGAACTCCTGCTGACCTATATGCCGGTCGAGATCAACTTGTCCAAGGCGGAGCAGGAACGACTCATCGGCCAGTTGATCAATCAGGCGATCACCCAGCTCCCGGCCGAACGCCGCAAGGGCTATCTCTTCCAGCCTCAGGCGGCCCTGACCACCCAGGGATTAGTCGAACGCATTCTCGGGGCGGATGGGATCACTCACGAACAGTTGGAGGAGCAGCGCGCGCGGGTGCGGCTGCTGGAGGCTCTCCTGCGGACGCCGCCCGAGGGGCAGGCCGCCTTCGCCGCACAGCACGACGCCGAGCTCGACGAGACCTTCTTCCAGCTGGCGGCGGTGAGCCTGCAGGCGGCGCGCGACGAACGCGCGGCGCGGGCGTTGAGCGAACGCCTGGAAGCGGTGCTGCCGCACACGGCTTACGGCAAGCGGATCCTGGCCCGCGAAGTGGAAGTGCGATCGGCCGCCGAGAGCTTAAGCCAGCTTAAGGAGCCGTTGACGCGGGAGGCAGTTCTCGATCTGATCCTGCAGGCACCGAGCGAAGAGCGCCAGGTGACGCTCGCCAGTCTGGCGCGCCCGGCTCTCGACTATGCGTTTTTCCAGGCACTGAGCGAACGTATCGAGCGCGCCGAGGCGCCGGAGAAGGTCCGGTTGGCGGCCGTTCGGCAGCGGCTGCTGCAGGTCACCCAGGACATCGACGCTGCCCAGGAAGCGCGCGTCGCCGACGCCGGGGCGGTGCTCCAGGCGCTGCTGCAGGCCGAAGACCTCGATCAGGCGCTGGCGCGGGCCTTGCCCGGCGTGGATGACTTGTTCCTCAGCCTGCTGACCTCCAATCTGCAGGCGGCGCAGCAACGCGGCGACCAGAAGACGTTACAACGCTTGATGGAGATCGACCGCCGGCTGAGGGAGATCATCCACGAGAGCCTGCCTCCCGGGCTGCAGGTGGCGCAGCAAGTGCTCGACGAACCTGACGAAGCCGCCGCGCAGCGTCGCCTCGATGAGGCGGGCGAAGCGCTCGACGACGATCTTCTGAACACGCTGCTCTCGATGGCGCAACGCCTCGAAAGTTCCGGCGACGACGAGGGGGCCGCTCGCGTACAGCGGCTCCATCGCTACGCCGTCGGAGTTTCGATGCGCCGGAAGATGGCAGGCGGCAAGGCCTAGGTCATTGCGAGGCCCCGAAGGGGCCGTGGCAATCTCCCCATGATGCGATTGCCACCCCTCGGCTGCGCTCGGGGCAGGCTGTGCCCTTCGGCAAGCTCAGGGCGGCTCGCAATGACATCCTGACTGGCCTCCGCTCAGCGCGGAGGCGGTTGTTCTGAATACCAGGCCGACGTCCCCTTGCGGCAGATCAGCCCCTTGAGGTAGCGTCCCTCGGGGAAATGTGCCGCCACCGGATGGTCTGCCGGTTGGCCAAGCCAGGCTTCGATGAGGACGTGCGCCCCGGCATCGCGCGCCGCGCCGGCCACGATCTGCTCGAACAACTCTGGGCCCACCCCGCCGGAGCAGGAAAAGGTCATCAGACGGCCGCCGGGCCGCAACAACTTGAATGCCAGCAGGTTGATGTCCTTGTAGCCCCGCGCCGCTCGCTGGATCTGGCCGGCCGTCGGGGCGAAGCGAGGCGGGTCCAGGACGATGGCGTCAAACGACCTTCCCTGGTCGCGCAGCTTCCGCAGCTCGATGAAAACATCCCCGGCGATGCGCTCAGATCCTTGCGGATCGAGACCGTTGACCGCCAGGTTCTCCGCCGCCACGTCCAGCGCTCGCTGCGAGCTGTCGACCGAGAGGACCCGGCCGGCGCCGCCGCGCAGCGCGGCGACGGTGAAACCACCCGTATAGCAGAACGCGTCGAGCACGTCTTCCCCGGCAAGCACCTCACCGGCCCGTCGGCGACTGTCGCGCTGGTCGAGATAGAAGCCCGTCTTGTGGCCTTCGACGACGTCGACCAGGAAAGTCAGGCCGTATTCCCGAATGGGCAGCAGGCCGGAGGGGATCTCCCCCCACAGGCAACCTCGACTGGGTGAAAGCCCTTCGAGCCGCCGGGCGTCGTTGTCGGAGCGTTCGAAGATGCCGCGGCAGTCGCCGCGCCGCTGCAGCCCGTCGACCAGAGTCTGGCGGAACCGTTCGGCGCCCGGCGTGAGGAGCTGAAGGACGCGAATGTCGGCGTATCGGTCGACGATCACACCCGGCAGCAGGTCCGACTCGGCGTTGACCTCGCGATAGGCATCGACCTGCGCTGCCCGGGCCAGATCGCTCCGCCGCTCGATGGCGGCGTGCAGACGCCGTTCGACCAGACCCTCATCGACCGGCTCGTCCGGGTCGAAGGTCCACACCCGGCAGGCGATGCGCGACGACGGCGCATACGCGGCGCGGGCCAGCCAGCCGCCGGCGGCGTCGATGATCTCGACGGTGTCGCCGGCGGCGGGAACCCCCTCCATCGACTCGATGGCGCCGGAGAAAAGCCACGGGTGGCCGTGGAGGAGCGAACGCTCGCGGCCGCGGCGCAGGCGGAGGATGGATGTGGAGGGGGACATCGGCGTGCGGCGACGCAGGCGCGGCGCCGCCTGCTTAGAGGATGCCGACTTTGTGCCCGGCCTCGGCGAAGACCGTCGAGGCGGCCTCGATCTCTTCCGGCAGGTGGGCGGCAGTCACCGTCGCCCGCAGGCGAGCCAGCCCCACCGGGACGGCCGGCGAGACGACGGGCAGGACGAAGATATCTTGCTTGTGCGCCTCCGACGTCATGCGGAAGGCGCGATCATCCGTCCCGCACAACACCGGGACGATCGCCGTTTCCGTCCGCAGGGTATCAAATCCGTGGCCGCGGACCGATTGGATGAAGTGGGCGGCGTTGCGTTGAACGGCCTTGACCCGCCAAGGTTCGTCTTCGATGACGCGGAAACCTTCCAGCGCGGCGGCGGCCTGCGCCGGCGGCAGGGCCGCCGAGAAGATGTAGGCCCGCGATTGGTGGCGCAAGTAGGTGATCAGATCCCGGGCGCCGGCGATATAGCCGCCGACGCTGGGAATGGTCTTGCTGAGCGTCCCCATCTTGATGTCGATCACGCCCGGCATGTGGAAATGCTCTTCGATCCCTCGCCCGGTCTCGCCCAGCACCCCGAGCGAATGGGCCTCGTCGATCATCAACCAGGCATGATAGCGGCGGCACAGATCGACGACCGGCGGCAGATTGAGGATGTCCCCATCCATGCTGAAGACGGCGTCGCTCACGACCAGCCGGGCGCCCTTCGACGGCGCCTCCTGCAGCCGCTCCTCCAGATCCTGCACGTCGTTGTGGCGGAAGCGGACGAACTTGGCGCCGGAAAGCAGGCACCCGTCGACGATGCTGGCGTGGTTGAGTTTGTCGCAGAAGACCGTGTCGTGCCGTCCAACGAGCGTCGACACCGTCGTCAGATTGGTGGCGTAGCCCGAGGAGAAGGTGATGGCATCGTCGGTCCCCTTGAAGTGGGCTATCATCTCCTCCAACTCGCGGTGGAGGGTCAGGCTGCCGGCCAGGGTGCGCACGCCGTGGGTTCCGGTCCCGAACCGGTCGACGGCGTTCTTGGCCGCTTGGCTGATGCGGGGGTGGCCGATCAGGCCCAGATAGGAATACGAGGCGAACATCTTCATCTCACGCCCGTTCACGACGACCCGCGCACCTCCGCGCAGCTCCGTGACCGGTATGTTGTAGAAGTAGATGCCCCCCTGACTGACGGCTTCGACGCGCGCGCACATCGCCTCGATGCGCTGGCGAATGCCGTCTTCCGCCGGGATCCAGTCCATACCGGTCTCCTCCGGTGACGCTGATGACCGGGCCCGCCGCTCCCCCGCGGCAACCCGGCGTTACGCCTGGTGGATCAAGCGCTCCAGTTCGGCCGCTTCGATCGTCTTGACTCCCAGGGCGCGAGCCTTGTCCAGCTTCGAACCGGGTTCGGCGCCCAACAACAGATAGTCGGTGCGCGGGCTGATGCTGCCGGCGACCTTGCCGCCGTGCTTCTCGATGAGCGTCTTGGCATCCTGCCGCGAGAGATTCGGGAGGGTGCCGGTGATCACGAAGGTCTTCCCGTTGAGCGGCCGACGAACGGAGGCCGAGTGGATGGCGCGCGGCCAAACGCCGGCCGTCTTGAGCTTCTCCAGGAGCTTGTGATTGCGGCGACGGGCGAACCACCCTGTGACGGCTTCGGCCGTCTCCGGCCCGATTCCCGGCACCGCCTGGATATCGTCTTCCGTGGCGGACGCCAGGGACCCCAGATCGCGGAAAGCGCCCGCCAGATCGGCGGCGACGGTCTCACCCACGCCGCGTATCCCCAGGGCATTGATCAGACGCGCCAACGGCTGCGCGCGGGAGGCCTGGATGGCGCGCACCAGATTGTCCGCCCGCCGCTCGGCGAAACCCTCCAATTCGAGCAGGTCGTCCACCGTCAGCCGGTAGAGGTCCGCCACATCTTTGAGGCGGCCCTCGGCGACGAGGAGCTCGGCCACTTTGATGCCCAAACCCTCGATGTCCATGGCGCTGCGTCCGGCGAAGTGCTCGAGGTGGCGGACGAGCTGCGCCGGGCAGGCGGCATTGACACAGTATAGGGCGACTTCGCCCTCGCTGCGCTGCAGGCGCTCGCCGCAGGAAGGACACGACTTGGGCAGCGCGTAGCGCCGTTCTTTCCCGGTGCGGGCTTCGACCACCGGGCCGATGACGTAGGGGATCACCTCGCCGGCGCGCTTCAGCAGCACCCGGTCGCCCAGGCGGAACTCCTTCTCTTCGATGTAGTCGAAATTATGCAGGGTCGCCTGGCGCACGACGACGCCGCCGACCAGCACCGGCTCGAGAACGGCGAAGGGCGTGATGACGCCCGTCCGGCCGACGTTGACTCCGATGTCTTGCAACACCGTGCTGACCGTTTGCGCCGGGAACTTGAAGGCCACGGCGCCGCGCGGGTCCTTCCCAACGACGCCCAGGGCCGCCGCCAGCGCGAGATCGTTGATCTTGAGGACCATTCCGTCGGCCTCGAACGGGAATGAGGCGCGCCGTTGGGCGCCTTCCTGGGCGTAGGCGATCGCCTCGTCCAGGTCGCGGCACAGGCGCGCCTGGTCCGCCACGGAGAACCCCAACCCACGCAGGTATTGTAGGACGTCCCACTGCGTTTTCGGCGCCGACCGGTCGCCGTCGACGATGGCATAGGCCAGGAAGCGGATCGGACGAGTGGCCGTCAGCGACGAGTCCAGCTGCCGCAGGGCGCCCGCGGCGGCGTTGCGTGGGTTGACGAAAGTGCGTTCTTCGGCCTGGCGCAGGCGCTCGTTCATCGCCTCGAAATCCGCCACCGGGATGTAGGCCTCGCCGCGGACGACCAGCCGTCGAGGCGCGGCCGGCCGGCCGTCTTCGACCGGAATCCGCAGCGGGAGATTGCGGACGGTGCGCAGGTTAGCCGTCACATCCTCCCCGGTTTCGCCGTCGCCGCGGGTCGCCCCCTGGGAAAAGACCCCTCGTTCGTAGGTCAGGACCACTGTCAGGCCGTCCATCTTCGGCTCGACGACGAACTCGGCTTCGGCTGCACGCTGGTCGAGGCGGATCGCCCGATCCAGCCAGGCCCGAACTTCATCGGCCGTGTAGGCGTTGCTCAGGCTGAGGATCGGCGCCGGGTGGACGACCCGGGAAAAGCCATCGGCCACTCCTCCCCCCACGCGCTGCGTCGGGGAGTCCGGACTGCGAAGCTCGGGGTGAGCCTGCTCCAACGCCAGGAGTTCTTGCAGCCATTGGTCGAATTCCGCGTCGCTGACGACGGGCGAGTCCAGCACATGGTACCGGTAGGAGTGAAAGTTCAGCAGCCTGCGGAGCTCGGCTGCTCGGGCCGTCAGGTCCTTCGGGGGCATCGCACAAGATTATACATTTGTTCCCCGATCCTCCCCGCGACCGCACCCCTGAGGATAAATCCGACCCCGAAGGTGCCTTTTGTCCATTGCCCCCTTCACCCCCCGTTTGCTAGACTGCCTCGCAGGACGGGAGGTTCCCGCCATGAGTGCCGGACGGATCATCGCCTATATCGCCGCCGCCATCCTGATCTTCTTCGGTTTCCTGTTTGTCTACGGCGCCTTCAGCCCGCAGGGGTCCGCCGGCTGGATCCCGATCGGCCTGATCAGCCTGGGCGCCGGTTTCGTCCTGATTTGGCTCGCCGGACGGCGCGCGGCCGCCGCCGGGAAGCAGGAGATCGTCCAGCGCATCGAGATCTCGGGAGATGTCAGCCTGGAGAAAATGACCTGCCGCAACTGCGGCGGGGCTCTCAGCCCGGAAAACGTCAAGGTCGTGGCCGGCGCCGCCGTCGTCACCTGCCCCTTCTGCGGAACCTCGTATCACCTCGAAGAAGAGCCCAAGTGGTAGGGCGGCCGAGGATCGAGGCCGCTCGACGATCTTCCCGCGAGCTTGGAGCTCGCAGGAAGACGACAACTGGGGGACCCAAGATGCGAAAGGCACTCCTAGTCCTCGCGCTGGCGCTCCTGGCCATCGCCTTGATCGCCTCCCCGGCGTCCGCCCAATCGTATTCGTTTCAGGTCCCCGAACAGGCGGTCGACGTCTACCTGGAGGAGGACGGCTCGATGCGCCTGGTATACCGGATCGTGTTTGCCAACGATCCGGGCGCGCCGCCGATCGATTTCGTCGATGTCGGGCTGCCCACCGAGGATTACGACCTCGGGTCCGTGCTCGCCTGGGTCGACGGCCAGCCGATCTCGTCCATCGAGGCTTCGCCCTACGTGACCCCGGGGATCGCCCTCGGGTTGGGCGGCGCGTCGATCCCGGGCGGCCGCACCGGCGAAGTCGTCGTCGAGATCCCGCGCGTCGACAATGTCCTTTACGCCGGTGACGAGGCGGGCTACGCCAGCGCCAAGTTCTCCCCGAGCTGGTTCGACAGCCAGTTCGTCCGCGGCTCGACGGACATGACCGTGACCTTCCATCTCCCACCGGGAGTCCAGCCGGACCAGCCCCGCTGGCACACCCCCACCGGCGGCTGGCCGGAATCGCCTCCGGCGGTCGGGCTGGACGAGCAGGGGCGCATTGTCTACTCCTGGCGTGACACCTCGGCCAACGCCTACACCCAGTTCATCTTCGGGGCGTCCTTCCCTTCGACGGTCGTTCCCGCGGAGACCCTGCAGACGCCGACCTCCGGACTCTTCACCGGACTCTTCGCCGCCTTCTCGTCCTTGATCGCCGGTATCGCCGGATGCTTCTTCCCTCTCCTTCCGGTGCTGATCGTCGTGGGCCTGATCTTCTTCGCCCGCAGCCGCTCGCGTCTGGCCTACCTGCCGCCGAAGATCGCCGTCGAAGGCCACGGGATCAAGCGCGGCCTGACGGCCGTCGAATCCGCCGTCTTGCTGCAGACCGGCCTCGACAAAGTCCTGACGATGATTCTCTTCGGCGTTGTCCGCAAGGGCGGCGGCCGCGTGATCCAACAGGAGCCTCTTAAGATCGAAGCCCTCCCGGCGCCGACGACCGAGCTGCGCGCCTACGAGACGGCCTTCATCAAGGCGGCGGTCGAGCCCGATTTACGTCTCCGCCAGCGGGCCTTCTCCGACCTGATGATCGACCTGGTCCGTTCGGTGCAGACCAAGATGAAAGGCTTCAGCACGGGCGAGACCCGCGACTATTACCGCTCGATCATGCGCAAGGCGTGGGCCGAGGTCGAGGCCGCCGGGACGCCCGAGGTTCGCTCGGAGCGCTACAGCGAAGGCCTCGAATGGTTGATGCTCGATGGCGACTTCGACGATCGAACGCGCCGGACGTTCACGTCCGGCCCGGTCTACGTGCCGGTGTGGTGGTCGAACTACAGTCCGGCTCGCCCGGCGACGCCCGTCGTCAGCGGAACCTCAGCCAGGGGATCGGGCGCGGTCTCGCTGCCGCACCTGCCGGGCGCCGACTTCGCCGCGTCGATGGCTCGCAGCGTGCAGAACAGCGCCGGCGCGCTCGTCGGCAACGTCGCCGCCTTCACCCAGGGCGTGGCCAAGACGACCAATCCGCCGCCGGTCACGCGTTCCTACGGCGGTTCGCGCAGCGGGGGCGGCTGCGCCTGTGCCTGCGCCTGCGCCGGATGCGCCTGCGCGTGTGCCGGAGGCGGAAGGTGAGCTGGTTGCCCGGGCGCACATCCGCCACCGCGCGCGATTCGCGCCAAGGGCGCTTGGAGGTCTTTCGCCGCGCCACGCCGCGCGGCTCGGCGACGATCCACCTGCGCCGCGCCGCCGATGGGCGAGCCGAGCTCTTCATCAACGCCAACCAGGTCTACCGCCTCAATCCGACGGCGGCGCAGATGGCCAACTTGATCCTCTCGGAGATTCCCAGCGCGGAAGCCGTGCGCCGCTTGGCGCGCGTTTTCCGCGCCGACCGCCGCCGCCTGGCCCGCGACCTGGCCGCCTTTCGCGCCGATCTGGAAGGACTGCTCGACCCGGAATCGGTCTGCCCCGTGCACGACCTGAATCTCGAGGTCATCGCACCGTTCTCCGAGATCCCCGACTCCCCCTACCGGATGGACCTGGCGCTGACGTATCGCTGCAACGACAATTGCGCGCACTGTTACAACGCCCGACCGCGGACCTACCCCGAACTCCCCACCGAGGACTGGCGGACGATCCTCGACCGTCTGTGGGCCGTCGGCGTCCCCCACATCTGCTTTACCGGCGGCGAGGCGACGCTGCGCCACGACCTGCCTGAGCTCGTCGCCCACAGCCACGGCCTGGGTCACATCGTCGGGTTGCTCAGCAACGGGCGCCGCCTTTCCGACGCCGCCTTCGTGCGTACGCTGACCGCTGCAGGCCTCGACCACGTCCAGATCACGCTCGAATCGAGTCGGGAGGATGTCCACGATCGGATGGTGGGAGCTCGCGGGGCCTGGCGGCAGACGGTCGCGGGAATCCGGAACGCCCTGGAGGGCGGCCTGTTCGTCATGACCAACACGACGCTGCTCGCCGACAATGTCGGGCACATCGGCGAGACGATCGACTTCCTGGCCGAGGTGGGCGTACCCACGATCGGCTGCAACGCCTTGATCCACGCCGGGCACGGCGCCGAAGTCGGCTCCGGTCTGCCGGAGGGCTGGTTGGCGCCGGTGTTGCGAGACGTGCAGAGCCGAACCGAGGCTCATGGACAGCGGCTGATCTGGTATACGCCGACACAAT
This sequence comes from uncultured Anaerolineaceae bacterium, assembly GCA_964569445.1. Lineage (GTDB taxonomy): Bacteria > Chloroflexota > Anaerolineae > Anaerolineales > E44-bin32 > DATEVL01. Next base: position 15,100 of record CAZMVJ010000003.1, read on the forward strand.
ACTGCCACTTCGACCCCGTGGAGGCCGAGCTGGGCGTCAAAGGCTGCACGGCGGCGCGTTACAACATGTGCGTCGAACCAGATGGCGCCGTTTTGCCTTGCCAGTCCTACTATCAATCCGTCGGGAACATCCTGCGGGATCCGTGGGACTCGATCTGGAACCACGACCTTTCGATGTGGCTCCGGCAGCGGAAGTACATGTCTGACGACTGCCGCGCCTGCTCGCTCGTCGCCGAATGCGGGGGCGGCTGCCCCCTGAGCCCGCCGGCCGCTACTTACGGATCCGGCTGGATCCCGGTTGGGGATGTCTCCCTGGCCGGGCGAGGTTGAGCGCCATGACCGACATTCTGCATCGCGTATTCCCGCCCGCGCCCGAACGGCCGATCGTCCCGCCCGGGACCTATCACTGCATGCAGGTCGACCCGCCAGCCCAACCGCGCCGTCTGCACCTGCGGGTCGAGTCCGACGGCCGGGGTCTGCTGATCGTCAACGCTTCGACCGTGCTCCACCTGAACGAGAGCGCCACGGCTCACGCCTGGCACCTGGTCCAGGGCAACAGCGAGGCCGACGCGGCCGAGTGGATGGCGCGGCGCTTCCGCATCAGTCGCAGGCGGGCCTTGAAAGACGGTCGGCTCATCCGGGACCAGGTCGAGTCGCTCGCCGAAAGAGAGGACCTCGACCCGGTGATGGTCATGGGGCTGGGGCGGGCCGATCCGTACGGGGCGCGTGCGACGGCCCCCTATCGTCTTGACTTGGCCCTGACCTACCGTCTCGCCGATGGCGTGTCGGTGGACCCACAGGCGCGCCGGCGGGTCGATCATGAGCTCACGACCGAGGAATGGAGAGGCGTCTTGGACCAGGCCTGGTCCATCGGGATTCCGCACGTCATCTTCGTCGGCGGTGAACCCACGGTCCGCCCGGATCTGCTCGACCTGATCCGGCATGCCGAGCAGCTCGGTCAGGTGTCGGGCGTCGTTACCTCCGCCGAAGGCCTGCTTACGCCGCGGCGACTGGAGGGATTGGCCGCCGCCGGCGTCGATCATCTCCTGGCCGTCGTCGATCCGAAAAGCGCGTCATCGCTGGACGGGCTCCGGCAGGCTGTGGCTTCCGACGTCTTTTGCGCGGCTCACCTGACGATTGATCCGAAGGACGAAGCGATCATTATCGAGGATCTTCAGCGAGTTCGCGAGACGGGGGTGACGCACGTCTCCCTGAGCGCGCCGCCCGGGGCGGCAGGCGCCGCCGCGCTCGGAGTCGCTCAGCAGGCTCTGGCGGAGGCCGGACTGAGCCTGGTGTGGGATCTCCCCGTGCCCTTTGCCGGCCACAACCCGATTCGTCTCGAGGCCGGTGCCGGCCCTGAGGCCGGGGCCTGGCTCTACATCGAGCCGGACGGCGACGTGCTGCCGGCGATCGGCGCGGAGACGGTGCTGGGCAACGTTGCGCGCGATTCGATCGCCGACATGTGGCGCCATGCGGCGGAAGGCCTGGCCCTTCCCGCGAGCTGACGCAGGCCCCCACCCCGGCCAACCATGGCCCGCCCTGATCCCATCGATCGGCGACACCTGCGTTTCACCGAACAGGCCGCCTGGACGGCGGCACTTCGCGCGCAGCTGCTAAGCCGGATTCCCGACGAGGCCGCCGCCCTCCTGCTGGAGGTCGGCGCCGGGACGGGTGCCGTCGCCGGCGATCTCGCCGCTCAGCGTCCGGCGGCGCGGGTGATGGCGCTCGACATCGATCTGGCGGCCTGCCGTTACGGGGCGGAGCATGCTGCCCGTGCGGCCTGGCAATGCGGCGACGCCCACGCGCTGCCCTTCCGGTCGTCGTCCCTCGACGCCACCCTCTTCCACTTCGTGCTGCTGTGGCTGGACGATCCGGCCCAGGCGTTGGCCGAGGCCGTGCGCGTCACGCGCCCCGGCGGCTGGGTTGCGGCGTTGGCCGAGCCCGATCATGCCGCCCGGCTCGACTTCCCCGATGTCCTGGCGCGCCTGGGCGAGCGCCAGACAGAGGCGCTGGCCATGGAAGGCGCCGACGTCCGGATGGGCCGGAAGCTGCGCGCCCTCTTGGCTGCGGTCGAGCTTGAGGATGTGGAATGCGGCGTGCTCGGCGGGCAGTGGCACTCCGGCGCGGGGGCCGGCGAATCTTCGCTCGAGTGGGAGACGCTGCGCCGCGACCTGGACCTGACCGTTCCGGCGGCGGACCTCGACGCGCTCGAGGCCTTCGATCGCGGGTCCTGGGAGCGCGGTGAACGCGTGCTCTTCGTTCCGACTTTCTACGCCATAGGGCGCGTAACCTGACCCTCGGCTACGTACCGTCGCTGATAATTGGGTAGGGGCGAAGCACCCTGGCACCTCCCGCCACATCGTCCCGGTGCCCTGCCGGGAGGGCAGGTTGTCCTTCGCCCCTACGGTCTTACCGGCTGCACCAGCCAGCGTCTAGCGGATTGCGGAGGATCGCCAGATGTCGTCAAACCCCCACCCCCTATCCCCCTCCCCCCCGCAATGATGAGACTTTCTACGTTTGCGCTGTCCTGCGGGGGGAGGGGGAGGGATTCTTCAAAGGGGATGGGGGTGGCTTCGCCACCCCCATCCCCTTTGAGACTCTTTCCCCCCTCTCCGCCACGCGCCTTGGATTTGAGACGAGCCTCAGCGCGGAGAGGGGGTCAGGGGGTGAGGTGGAAGACGGTTTTTTCGCATGCTCCAAGTGTCAGCTGGGCGCCAATGCTGGTAATCCATCCCGGGCTGCGGGTTTCCGCCGGGTTACCCACAACAACAACGCCGCCTCCACTAGCGTCAGGGCCATCAGCAGCGCGAACACGTCGCGCCAGAATCGCATCGGAAAAAGGCGAATGAGGGTGTCCGAAGTGTAGAAGACCCAGGTGCCGCTTTGGAAGAAGACCTGATGGAACCCGGTGAAGAGGACGGAGAAGGACAACAGGAGCAATCCGACCAGGGCCACCATCAGGAACAATGTAATGCGCGCGCCCAGGTTGAATCCGCGCCGGACCGTCCCGCTGGAGGCGAATCGCCAGGCGGCAAGGCCCACACCGGCCAGCAAGACAACCAGGGCCGCCCAAATCCTTACGGCGCCTTGGACCAAGATCTTGACGTCCACCATGTGGCTCAGCTCGCGCGGATTGTAGAGAGCGATGCCGTTGGGGTCGCGCACATCGGCCAGGAATTCCGGGCCGGCATCGTTGAACAAGTAGGCTCGGGCGATCTCGGCCAGGCGGACGCGTTCCTCCCGGGTGAAGCCGTAGGGGTCGTCGGGGAACCCGGGCGTCGAATACTCGACCGAGACGAAGAGCGGGGTCAGGAGCAAGCGGACGTTGGTCAGAATCAACACGACAGGCACCAGGATGCCGATGGCGACGCGAGCCGTCGAAGACAGTCGTCGCTGCGTCGGAAGAGCCTCCCGGCTCATTGGAGCAGCCCCATGTCGCCTGTCAGGAGGAACTGAAGGGCGACGGCGTTGGTCAGCTGTTCGATCGGCGCCCAATCGTCTGTAAAGACGACCGTCGACATCGGTGTCGGCTGCAGATTGCCCAGTGTTCGCACCAGAACATCCTCCAGGAGCGGGTCGGCCCCTTCCCTCGCCAGGCGGTCGAGGTTGGCGACCAGGTTGCCCGGCTCGGTCGGCAGCATTGTGGCGTAGACAATTGTGTTGAAGCTCGCCGGGACGTCGACGACGTGGACCGACGGGAAGACGGCCCCGAGCGTGCCGGCCATCCCGTCGACCAGGCGGCGGTCCTCCGGTGTCCGCCCGACGTTGATCACGACGACTCCGTCCGGCAGCAGATGCCCCCGGACCTCCTCGAAGAATTCACGCGTTGTAAGCTGCCAGGGGATGTACGGCAGGCGATAGGCGTCGATCGCCACCACGCTGTACAGCTCCGGGCTGTGGGCCAGCCCCCACCGGCCGTCGGCGGTAATGACATTGAGATTCGGTTCGTCCATGGCGAAGTAAGCGCGCCCCACCTCGGTGATCCCCGGGTCGATCTCCCAGCCGTCGATGGGCAGCGGCCCGAAGACCTGGGTGTACTGTTTGGCGATCGTCCCCGCCGCCAGACCGACGATCCCCAGCCGCTCGACTTCTTCGCCCGGCACAGGCGACACGTTCCAATAGGGCGCCGCCAGGAAGTAGTCCCACGTCCCGTTGGTCGCCGGCTGGTCGGGGTCGTAGACGGAGTGAATCCCCTGCCCCTCGTTCAGCAACAAGTAACGGACGCCGTCGCGCTCGACCACCTGGATGTAGTTGTAGGCGGACTCGTCCTCGAAGATCTGTCCGGCGGTGGCTTTGATCGGCTGGCTCAGGCTCAGCCAGGACCAGGCCACCAGGACGATCGGCATCCACAGGTAGCGCAGCATCCTCTTGCGATCGATTTGCCACAGACCCACGAACGCCACCGCCATCAAAGTCATGCTGAACACGAGAAAGGTGCGCGCCGTGCCCACGGCGGGGATCAGCCAAAGCACCGGCACGAACGTCCCGAGGATGGCTCCCAGGGTCGAGATGGCGTACATCCGGCCGGAGACCCGACCGGCGTGCTGCGGATCCTGGATCGCCAGGCGGATGGCGAAAGGCGAGACGCAGCCGAGCAGGATGACCGGAAGGCTGAAGAGGATCAACACCGACAGGAACGACCCGACCATGATCGCCGCATCGAGTCGTTCGACGGCGCCGACGGCCGCCAGCAGCACCGGCCGCGCTACCGGCGGGATGACGCCGCCCAGGAAGGCCGCCCACGCCAGCAGCGTGTAAAACGTCCGTAGATAGGGAGATCGATCCGCCCAGCGACCGCCGATGAAATAACCGACCGTCAGGTAGAGGAGGATGAGCCCGATGATGTTGGCCCACACCAGATTGCTAGTTCCGAAGACATTGCCCAAGAGTCGGGAAGCCGAGATCTCGAGGGCCAACGTAACCATGCCGGCGATGAAGACGGCCAGGGTCAGCAGGCGGTTGGTCGGGCGATCCAAAGAGACACGGACATCAGGCTGCGTCACGACGCAAATCTCCGGCTGGCTGGCTGAGGGACCGCTCCAGCGGCTGCCCGCGACGGATCACGCGCACGGGGATGCCCGCATCCGACAAGGCCAGCGCCAGGGGGCGTGCGGACATGCGTGAGCCGAAATCGGATGGTTCGACGAACGACGCCACGGGGACCAGCCCGCGTCGGCGGAGCTCGAGCATCTCGTGGTAGAGGTCCTCGCGCACGTTCGGAGTGAGCACGGCGATCGTCGCTCCCCTGGGGAACCAGGTTGTCTCGATCCGGAAGACGTCCGTCAGGTCGACATCCCCGTCGGCGCGAAAGCCGGCCAGGGCCTCCAGCAGGCGAAACAACTGTGCTTCGCCGCGCTCGGGCTGGACGACCATGCGCGAGGTTCCGTAACCGAGCAGGCCGGTGGCCCGGTTGCGTCCAAGAACGTGCAGCGCCACCGAGGCCGCCGCCGCGATCATGTACTCCTCTGTCTGAGGCGGCAATCTCAGCTGCCGGCCCGGCCCTTTCCCAGCCAGCGATTCTTCACCAGCCGGCTCGCCGAAATGCATCCGGCGCTGACCGTCGAGCACGATCCAGACGTCGGACATCGGATCGAGTTCGAATTCCTTGGAGATCAGGCGCCCTCGCCGCGCCGTCGACTTCCAGTGGATGCGGCTGAGACTGTCGCCGTGAGCATACTCGCGCACGCCCGAGGCGTTCGGGGTGACCTGGTAGGTCCGCCTCCGCAGCGCCTCGCCTCCGCTCAACCGGCCGGCCGGAATCGGGAAGCTGGGCAATGGAACCGTCGGGGGAAGGACGACGACCTCGCGGACGCCTCCGACGCTGCGGTGGGAAGGGAACAGGCCGAACGGGTCGCCGGCGATCAATGTCGTCGGGCCGAGGCGGAACCGGCCGCGGCGGGTGCAGATCGTGCGCGCCGTCCACAGCCAGGCTTGACGGGCGCCCAGCCCGGCCGCCACCGCCGAAGCCCGGTGCCCGCTGAAGTCGTGAGTCCCGCCCTCCGTCGAAAGCCCGATGGCGCGCGCGGCGGCCCACGATCCCGGCAGGTCCGACTCGTCGCGGACCTCCACCCACAGTTTGGGGAGCCGGCTGTCGTTCTTGAGTGAGAGAGTCTCCTCGAAGACCCGGCCGACCTGACTCGTCAGACTGCGGGAGGTGCGCTCGAGGCGTAGTCCCCGCAAGGCCGCCCACGACCAGGCCCAGGCCACGATCAGCACGCCGGCGAACAGCACCGACAGGCTGCCGAAGACGGACCGGCCGGTGAGGGTCAGGCCGGCCAGACTGACGAGCAGCAGACCCAGGACGACCAGGGCCCGCTGGGTCATCGTCCTCCGGCCGTTCCGGGAACCGGCGTCGCCCCCAGGATCTCCTGGACGATCATGCGCGCGTCGACGTCGCGGATGCGGGCTCCCGAGCCGATGATCATACGATGGGCCAGCGCCGGCACAGCGACGGCCTTGATGTCGTCCGGCAGGACGTAGTCGCGCTCCGCCAGCGCGGCGTGCGCCTGGGCGGCACGGAAAAGGGCCAGGCTCCCACGTGGGCTGGCCCCCAGGTAGACCTCGTGGTGCTTGCGGGTGGCCGTGACCAGATCGAGGATGTAACGCTTGAGCTCGTCGACCACGCGGACTTCGCGAACCTTGCGCTGCGCTTCCATCACCTCGTCGACCAGGGCCACGGCCTGCAGCGTCTCGAGGGGATGCTGGATCTGCTGCCCCTCCAGCATCCGAATTTCATCGGCCAGCAGCGGGTATCCCAGGCTGATGCGCAGCAAGAAGCGGTCGAGCTGCGCCTCGGGCAGAGGGAACGTCCCTTCGTATTCGATCGGGTTCTGAGTGGCCAGCACCAGAAAGGGCGTCGGCATCGGGTAGGTGACGCCGTCGACGGTCACCTGCCGTTCTTCCATCACTTCGAGCAGCGCCGCCTGCGTCTTGGGCGTCGCCCGGTTGATCTCGTCGATCAGCACGATCTGCGCCAGCACCGGCCCGGGCCGGTATTCGAAGGTGTGGGTCTGCTGGTTGAAGATCGAGACCCCGGTCACGTCGCTCGGCAGCATGTCCGGCGTGAACTGGATGCGATTGAACGAACCGCCGATCGAACGGGCCAGGCTCTTAGCCAGCACCGTCTTCCCGGTGCCGGGCACGTCCTCGATCAGAATGTGGCCCTGGGCCAGGAGGCCCAGCAACGTCAGACGGATCGCCTCCGGCTTGCCGACGATGACCCGCTCGATATTCTCGGCGATGCGCTTCCCCAGCTGGGAAACGGACTCGATCAAGGTGACCTCGCGCGGACGAGATGTTTCAGGCTAGCGGCGGACCAACAGGACAAGCATCGCCGCCCAGGACAACGAGTAGTTCAAGACGCGTCGCAACCCGAGACCGGCGGCGAACAACAGCAGGGCCAGCACCAGGCCGGTCGCCAGCCGGACGAGGCCCAACGGCTCCCGCGCCGTCGAAAAGGGTACGAACAGGATCACGGCTGCGTTCAGCAACAGCGCCCAGGCCTCGGGCTGCAGGCGTTCGGCCCGCAAGCGCCGGACGGCAGCCCAAACTCCCCACAGGGCCGGCAGGACGATCATCGGCCCGAAGATCACCAGGAACAAGACGAAAGCCTGTGGGCTGAGCGCACCGATCCGCAGAAAGCCCATCAGCGGGATGAACTCGAACGGCGTGCTCATGGCGCCGCCGCTGCCGATCCCGGGTTCCCCGAAGATCCGCCACAACCACAGTTGCCAGATCAGGAACGCGACCAGCCCACCTGCGATCCACAAGCGGCGGCGGCGGTCCGCCCCGCTCCCCGCGACGTGGAGGGCCAACGCCGCGACCACGAAGGGAAGCGTCGTCTCCTTGGCGAACAGCGACAACGTCAACCCAACCGCCCCCCAGCCGTCCTTCGATCGCCGGAAGGCGAGCCAGGCGAGCGCGACCAAGCCATAGGCCAAAGCCTCGTGCAGAAAAAGGCCGACGCTCGCCACGACGCCGACCCACAGGCCGTATCCTAATGCATACCCTTCCCATTGACCATGGTCGAGCAGGATCCGGGCAACGGCGGCGGTGCCGGCCGCCGCGCTCACGACGCCGAGAAGCAACAGGGCCCACGGGACAGCACCGGCGTCCCCGAGGGCGACGGCCCGCGCCAGAAGCGGCAACAGGATGCGCTGGTACCGATAGGCCGGCCGATCGAGATGCGGCGCCACGGTCTGCGGGTCCAACTCGACCGCCATCATGTAGCTGAACTGCCCGTCGTAGCCTTCGGTCCCTTGCGGGTCGAGCACGGTGTAGCGCGTCCCGAGCTCCGCCAGCTGAGCCGCGTCCCAATCGACGTGGGCTAATCGCGTGCCGGCGAACAACAGGCACACCAGCGCCGAGGCTATAGCCGGCCAGGCTACACGGATCGGCGACGAGCGATCCACAAGCCTACGACTCCCATCAGAATGACGAGGGCGCCCGCGGAAACGAGGACGCCGACGCGAAACGACGTCGGTTGATACAGCCACGTGACCGTGGACGAGCCGGGAGGGACCCAGACGGCGCGAAACGCTCCGTCGGCGGGGTAGGAGTCGGCCGGCGCGCCGTCGACGCTTGCCCTCCAGCCTGGGTACCAGATGTCGGAGAGGACGAGCCACCCCCCGGCCACCGCCTCGACCTTCACGTCGAGCCGGTTCGGATCGCGGCCGGCGAACACTTCAGCGGCGCCTCCGCCCCCTTCGAGGCGGGCGATCTCCGGCGGACCTTCCAGGACCACCTCCCGATTCGGATCGAAACTCGGGCTGCCGAGCACGCGCAAGGCTTCGGTCACACTGTCCGCTGCGATCGCCTGTGGGACCAACCGGGCGCGCTGCGCGCCAGGGACACGACGATAGGATACCCAGGGAGCCTCCGGACCCACTTCGCCCCCCGCCCAACCCACGTCCATCAGCCGCAGGCGTTCGGCTTGGCTTGCTTCAGGCGCGAGCACCAGCGCCGAGATCCAATCGGCATAACGTCCCGGAAGGAGGGGGTCGAAGTTGTTCGCTGACGAGAGCCCGTCCAGCATGGTCGTGTTCGGCAGACCACTCTCCCGAATGTGCCGCGGATCCAGGTCCGTCTGAAAAGAATCGAAGCGATGGGTTCGCTCGAACTTCAAGACGCGCTCGGTCTCTGGGAACACATACAACCGGTGATCATCCCCGGTCTGCGCGGTCAGCGCCGTCGTGCCTTGATAGATTGAGGCCGAGGTTGTGGGGTTGAGCCCGCTGCCGGCGACGACGAGATCCAGCGTGACCACGACAGCGACGAGCCCGACCCATCGATGGCCGACTCTGGCCGGCCAGAGCAATGCCAGCGCTCCGGCGAGCAAGAGCCAGATCCCTGCCGCGGCGAAGCTGCGGCCGAAACTCTCGCGGAGTTCGGTCGGGGCAAACGCAGCCGTCGCTCCCAGAAGGAAGACACCGCCGGCGGCGGCTGTTCCGAGGCGGGTCCAGTACAGGGCGCGCCCGGTTGGGCGCGCCCACAGGTCGGCGCCGATGCCGGCCAACAGCGCCAGGCTGAAGGTCGTAATCAGGTTGAATCGCGTCGGGGCGTTGAAGACGTCGAAGAACGGCACGTTCCGGAAGAGGAACGGGAAGAAGGGTGTGTTGGCGCCGAGCGATAACAGGAAGGCGATCCCGGCGGCGACAAGCAGGAACGTACGCGTTTTCCCCATCTGCGGGCCCAGGCGGCCGGCTCGCAACGCCGCCGACGCCGCCATCAGCAAAGGAAGCACGCCGACGTAAAGCGCATCCTCCCAGTAGTTTCCGTAGCCCCAATAATCGCCGGTAGCGGGGCTGCCGAACAGCCCGGGCAGGATGAGGCCGACGGTGCGCCACGGCCAAAAGGAATAAGTGAGCGCACCGGTCTCCGGCAATCCGGCGACCCTGCTCGATTCGACCAGGTACTCCGCCGTCGGGACAAATTGCGCCGCCGCCAGCCCCAGCCCGAGCACGCCAGCCGCCAGCCACATCAGCGTCAGCCGCGCGACGGCGCGCCATCCGGCCAGGGTTGCCGCTCGCCAGAACGACCAGGCGACCGCGAACAAGAGACTGTAGGCCGTCGACTGCGCATGTCCTGCCAGCGCCTGCAGGCCGATCACCACGGCCAGTGCTGCGATCGCTCCAAGTCTCTGGAAGGCAGCCCCGGAGAGAGCCGCTCTCGCCGCGATATCGGCGCACAGCACCAACCAGGGGAGGTACGAGGCGGCGGCATTAAGACTGAAGAACCCGGCACGTGCAACCAGATAAGAACCCGAGGCGAAGGCGATACCACCGATCGCCTGGCCGATCAGTCCGACGCCGATCCGGCGGAGGAGAAGCGCCATCCCTGCGCCGGCGAAGACGAGATGCGCCAGGACAAGCAGCCCCTCTCCCCAGCCGGCCGTGGTGATGGCGAGGATCCAGTTCGCAGGATAGAGCAAGGCCGACTGATAGTTGGCCAACAATGGCGCCCCCATGCCGAGGAGAGGATTCCAGAGAGGCAGCCACCCCTCTCGAATCAGGTCGAAGGCAGCCATCCTCCACGGGACGAATTGGAGGAGCGGCGTCCCCCAGTACAGGACCTCGCCGCGGGCCAGCATCGGACCGAAGAGGGCGATCGGACCGAGCGCGATCAGTCCGACGGGGAACCAGCGATCGAAGCGCGACTTTCCCGATGAGCGCGAGGCGGTGTCAGTCATCGGCCGGCTCGACCCGATAGACGACATAGCCGGATTCGTTGTAGACCGCTTCGAGCCGGCCCGTCGGCAGCGTCCCCCATTCCCCCAGTTTCCTCTCGGTCGGTCCACGGAACACGAGGGACACCCGCTGCTCGCTCAGGAAGCGCTCGGCAGCCGTCCCCGCGAGGTCGCCGCCGAAGAAGCGTTCGACTTCCGGTTGAAGCTCGGCCAAGTTGGCCGTCTCGGGTCCGTGGCCGATCACGGACCGGACGGGAGCCCAGGCAGGCAGCGCATTGCCCGTGTCGAAAGCGGCAAGGACGACCGAGCCCGGAGCGGCGTGCTCAGCGATCCAGTCGAACGCCGCCACTTCAGGGGCCGGCCGAAAGAGGGGCAGAGCTGGATTCAAGGCCGCCAGCAAGCCTCCGCCCAGCAGCAGGACCGAGGTCAAAGCGGAAGCGGCCAACAGCCCGCCGGCGACCAGGCGACGGCGCCGAGCCTCCATCGGAATCGTCCGCAGCCCCCGCGCCGCGAGAACGGAGAGCACCACCCATGCCCCCTCGATCAGACGTCGCTGGACCGTGAGCGGCGCGTAAGCCAGGACAAAGAGGACGATCAACCAACTCGCCAGGAACCATCCGAGGACGGCCTCCTTGCGAATGAGGTCGCGCCCTCCCAGGAAGGCCGGAACGAGCACCAAGGCGTAGGCGAGCAGATAATGGATGGGATGAGGGGACGGCAGGATATTCTGCGCCGCCCATTGCTGGAGGGCTTGGACGGAATAGGACCCAAAGGTGTAGTAGAGAACCAGCGGTGATGAAACCACAATGGCCAGAGCTGCCCGACGAAACCATGGGCCGACGGCTTCCGTGGTACGTCCGGCGATCTTGAGGCCGAGAAGTGTGAGGAGATGCGCCCCGATCGCAGCGTAGGCAGAGACGACCGCCAGCGGCTGGACCAAGCCCAGTCCCAGCAGGACACCCCCGGCGATCAGACCTGGGCGGAGTCCTCCGCGGAGGGTCAAGTAGGCCGTCAGCGAAAAGAGCAGTAGAGCTCTCGCCAAGAGGAGATGCGGCAGGCCATAGACGGCCAGGAATCCGAAGCTCTCCGGCGAGTAGAAGTCGAGCGGTAAGCTCCCCAGCAGTTGGCTGTTCCCGCTGAGGGCCAGCAACCATCCCAGCCCTCCTCCGGCCGCCGCCAAGACAGTCGCCCAGCGGCGCCAGGCCGGCTCCGGAAGAAAGAGCGACGAGAACTGATAGATCGCGTAGACCATTAACGGGATGAGCGCCAGGCGGGCCACGTGGAAGAGAATAACGAGCTGGGCGTGAAGTTCCAACCCGGCGGCCAGCTTTCCCAACAGAAGATACGGAAGGAAGGCCAGAATGCCCGGTGAGTCTTGCGAGGAGTAGGGAGTCTGGAACAACCACGCACCCGATTGACCCTGGAGCATCTTGGCGATGTAGGAGTTGCCATCGCCCACTCCGAAAACGAAACCCGTGAAGCTCCACTCTCCCTGGGCCTGGAAGCCGACGAGGTAGGGAATCGAAGTCAGGACCATCAATACAATGGAGAAGAGCAGGCACCATCGACGCTCTGCTTGCGTCATGCCCTTCTCCACATTAGCGCGGCGGACAAGGCGGCCGCCAACGCGATCGCCAAACCGACGACAAGGCTCAGCGGAACGAAGCGGAAACGCACCGTGTGCTCGCCGGCCGGGACCGAGACTGCTCGCAGCACACCCAGGTACGGTTCAATCGGCACATCGGCGCCATCGAGGGAAGCGCGCCACCCCGGGTACATCGGATCGCTTAACACGAGCGTCCCGGGCCCCGAGGCTCGCACCTCGACCCGATTGGGGGTGCGCTCGATCGAGGCCACCGGCGACACGGTTGTCCCAGCGGAGGTACCCGATTCAACCCAGGCATGAGGCCGCGCAACTTCATTGCGGTATATCAGGATTCCGTCCATCGTGGTTTCGGGGGACAGCCCAGGGGCATCGATCGGGTACGTCGACAGGATCCGCCCGATGCCGAGCAGCCCCAGGGCGTCGGCATCCAGGCTCGGCCCCCAATCGTCGGCCGGGTCCCCAGAAGGAAACGGCGGGAGGGTGACGGAATACGACTCGGCCGCGAACCCGGTTGCGGCGGCCATGAATTCGACGTAGCTCGCCAGTTGCAGAGGATGGACCCCATCCGCCAACTCGAGACCGGCTTCAGCCGCCGCCTCCTGCGGGACCGCGTACGATGGCGAGAAAACACGCTCTCCGTCCGGCCTCGAGAGAAACTCGGCGATCGACCGCCCCGCGCCGAGGGCCTGATCGGCCGGCCGCGATTCGACAAGAGCGATGTCGATCGAGCACAGCTCGACGACCAAGAGCAAGGTCACGGCCGGAACCGCCCAGCCTGGCCGCCGAGCCCGCAAGCCGAACCATATGCCGGCCACCGACAGAACCGCGAAAAGCGCAGATGCGCCAGGCGAGGAATCGGACAGCAGGTCGATTGCGACGCTCACAGCCACGACTACCGCGCCGGCGAAAAGGGTCGCCAGTCGCATCCGGCCCAAGGCCCGCGCCTCGACCTGGCCGTCGAGCGCCGACAATCCATGAGCCGCCAAAGCCGCGATGGCCATGCCGGCAAAGAACAGCCAGCGCGCCGGGACTCGCATCAGGCCGGCGCCGGGTATGGCGCCTAACAGGGTTCCCAGCGGGGTGGCCTGACCCAGAGCAAGGATGAGCGCCAGGGCCAAGACCACGCCCCAGAAGAGGGTCCGCTTCGGCCAGGCGGCAACCGCGGCGACGGCCAACACCAAGGCCGCCGACCCCATCGAGACGATCCACTCTCCCCACGCGCCGGGCGAGGCGACCAGCAGGCCCAGCAGGCGCGACGCCGGAAGGGCAAAAGCGTCGGCAGCGGCCGCAGTCATCGTCTGGCGTGTGGTGAGCCCGACGAACTCCGCCAGCGGGACGGCGAAAGCCGCACCGACGGCAACGATCGCCACGCCGGCGGCGGCGGTGCCCTTGAGGAGCTCGGGGATCGCGCCTCGAGATTCGCGCTCACCCATCCTCCACCGCCATACGCCATAGCCGAAGGCGACCAGCCCGACCGGGACAAACCAGCGCGGATCGGCAAGGATCACGATCCCGGCCACCACTCCGGAAATTAGAAAACCGCGGATCGACCGCGAATGGCCTACCCTGTCCACTGCTCTTCCGACCGACAGGAGGACCCAGGGCGTCCAACTGACGGCGGCGACTAGAGTCAGGTGACCGAGCCCGACATGGCCGACGAGCTTAGGCATGCCTGCGAAGGCCAAGCCTCCGGTGAGCGCAGCCAGGGGCGTGAGTTTCTCCGACCGCAGCAGACGGAACATCCCCCATCCGCCCAGCACCAAGTGCAGCCAGAAAAGCAGGTTGATCACCGGCGCGCCGGGAAACAGTGCAAGGAGCCACAAGGGTGGATACCACAGGCCCGAGAGCGGATCCGCGGCGAAGGGCATGCCGCTGAGAATCGTCGGATTCCAAAGCGGGATCTGGCCCCACATCTCAACGGCGCGATGCAGGAAGTACGCGCTCGAGAGATGCGCGATCAGGGCATCCGAGTAGGCGGCGCCGGGAGTGAAGGGAAATCCCTGCGGCCGCGCGGCGAGGGGGAAAAGGAAAAGCGCCGCAGCCACCGCGAGCAGCAGGCCAACAAGCCACGGCCGGGAAAGGGCGCGGGTCATGGCAGCGGGAGTCCGTAAATCGTCACGTCCTCGTTCTGATAGACCGGAAGGAGGGCCGCCAGCCACTCCAGAGTGCCCATCGTTCGTTCGCGCGGGCCGATGAAGACATAGTCGACCGCCCGACTGCGCATCATCTCCAGAACTTCCTCCGTCGAGGCTTGGCTCCGATAGATCGACTCGACCCAGGCCAGCTCGTCGGCCGCATTCGGGGTTTCGAATGGGTGGCCATAGCGAACCCTGACGTCGGCATAGGCCGGCAATCGATTTCCGGTGACCTCGCCGGCCAGAATCAACGACCCCTCCGGCACATCGTCCGCGATCCACGCATAGGCTGCATGCTCAGCCGAGCTCATGACCAACTCCGGTTCCTGAGCCAACGCGCCGCCCATGGTCGCGGTGAGCACGACGAGATTCGACGGGAGACATAGCACGAAGAGCAGGCAAGCCAGCCACCTCCTCCATCTCCCTCTAGCGACGAGTTCGGCCAACGCAAGGCCCGCCAGGGCGGCCATCGGAAAGAACATCCCCAGCAGCATGCGGCGCTGAAGCCCGAAGGGGACGAAGACCAGTAGCGATCCGATTGTCAACCAGGCGACGAGAAGTCGGCCGCCGGAGGTCGCCAGGGGCCGGACGACGATGAGCGAAGCCAACGCCAGACCAAGCACCACGCCATAGCCCAGCAGGACGTCGACCAACGGCGGCGTGGGCGTCAGGTTCTGGGCCGACCAGGCAGCTAGGGCAGGCTGGCTGGTTGTGACCCACCCGTCATAGATCAGCCATGGCACGCTCGCCGCCAGGAAAACCAGAGCCGCCACGAATTGCTGTCGCTGCACCTCGCCCGCTGGCGCGTCCGGGGAAGGTCGCAGGCGAGCCCAAGCTCCCCACACAATGCCCACAGCGACGACCGGCAGGACGGCGAAGGGCTGGACCACGGCCAGCACCAAGCCGGCCAACCCTGCCCCGCCCCATCGGACGGCGCGGCGCAGATCTCGCGCGCACAACATGGTCATCGCCATCAGCATGGCCGCCGCCGCAAGCGGAAAGTGGGCGTTGGCGTAGGCGGACAGAAAGGGGATCGCCTCCGGAACCCAGAGGTCGATGGGCAATCGCCCGGCTCCCACTCCGATCCAACCGAGTCCGGAACCAAACAGGGTCAGCACCATCGCCCAGCGGCGCGCCCCGCTCTCGGCAATGGCCGTTCGGTAGAAGAGGCAGGCGGCGCCGAGCATGGCCGCCGTCGCTGCGACCCTGGCACCATGGTAAACAACCTCAGGCGCCGCTCCCAGGGCGCGCTGAATGTGGCCGAGGAGGAGGTAGTAGAGGAATAGCAGCGCCCCGGCACCGGGTTCTGCGGCGTACGGGAGCTGGAACAGCCAGGAGCCCTCCATCCCCTGCCGCATCTTCGCCAGGTAGGAGAAACCGTCGATGGGGTTGACCAGAAAACCGGTGAAGACGAAACCGGATGGCTGAGCCCGCCAGGCCACCAGGTACGGGGCCAGGACGACGGTCAGGAGCACCGCCGACCCCGCGAGCCAGACCCAAGTGCGCCGGCGCATGGCGGACATTGTACGCGACCGCCGGTGGGTTCGCCACGCGCCAGCGGCGTGGACCGAGGTCGGCAAGACTGAGCCGAAGGCCGGCGCAGTCAACCCAAGGGGACCCCGGCATCGCCGCATCCTGCCACGCCTCGCCAAGAGATTGCTGAGAAAAGGATGCGCCTTCGCACCCCCTCCCCTGGCCCTCGCGAAGCAGAGCCCTGTGGGCCTCCCCCTGCATTTGCCAGCTCTCGAGCACAAATGAATTGTGCAGGGGGAGGGGAGTTATTCCTGGTGGAAGGGGGGAGCTTCGCTCCCCCCTTTCCCCAGATATTCCACCCCGTGCAAAGCCGCCCGTAGCGCAGCGGAGGGCCTCTCCGCCCGGTTGTTCATACTGCCCGACGATGTCGGCGGAGAATAGCCCCTACGGCTACGCCTCGGGGGGCTTCGCACGGGCCGGGGGGTGAGGGCGGACCGGCGCTTTCCAGCAAGGTCCTGGGCCCTTGGTCCTACTGGGCCGTAGCGGCTTGCCCGGCGCGCGCCATCGCATCTATAATCCGTCCGTGAGCCGAGCCTCCTCCCTGTATCGCCTGCAGCAGACGGACCTATCGATCGATCAGGCCCAAGGGAAACTGGCGGCGGTCGAGGCGGAGTTGGCTGAACACGGTCCGGTCGAGCGAGCCCGCCAAGAGGCGGCGCAGGCCGAACATGAGCTTCGGCAATCGGCCCAGAACATGCAAGCGGCCGAAGACGCAGTCGCGACGCAGAGAGAGAAGCTGGTACAGGTCGACGAACGGCTGTACGGCGGCGCCGTTCACAACCCGAAGGAACTCCAGGAACTGCAGGCCGAGGCCGAGGCCTTGCGTCGGCACCTGGGCAGCCTGGAGGATCGACTGCTCGAAACGATGCAGCTCGCTGAGGATGCCGAAACGGCGGCGCAGGGCGCGCAAGCCCGGTTGGAGCTGGCGGAAGCCGACTCCTCCGGGCGCGAGTCCGGCTTGAGGAAGCAGCGCGAAACACTGACGGTATTGCTGGACCAGCACGCCGAGGAACGAGAAGCTGCCGAAGTGGGAGTCCGCCCGGAGGACCTGCAGCTCTACCGATCGTTGCGCAAAGGCCCGGGGAGTCTGGCCGTCGCCGAAATGCAGGACGATACCTGCAGCGCCTGCGGGGTCTCCCTTTCGGCGTCGGCGCGGCAGGAAGTCCGCAGCGGGCCCGGTTTGATCCGCTGCCGGCAGTGCGGCCGGATCCTGTACGCGAGCTAGGACACGTGTTTCAGAACATCTTCGGTTTCCAATTCGATCTCCCCGAGTTCCTCCTGGGACTGTTCGCCGGGTTCCTGGTCCTGCTGGCGTTCAACCGCGGCTTGCCGATAGCCAAGGAACTGCTCAAGTGGGGGCGAGGCCAGGCCGGCCAGGTCTCGGCGACTGTGGCGGTGGGATCGCGCGATCGCTTCCGGCGCGAGATCGAAGCACGCGCCCAGGGAATGCACTTGGCGCGGGCGCTCTTTCTGCTGGAGGACATCGTCGTCCCGCCGCGCCTGCTGGCTCCGCCGTTCTCGGCCGATCCGTCTCACACCGAGCCTCGCGCCGAGGACACCTTGGGAGCGCTGCCCAACCTGCCGGATTGGGTAACCCTGGCCGGGATTTACCAGACGGCCTCCCTCGGGTTGCCGGCTGCGCTGCACTCGAGCCCCAGATTGCTCCTGACGGGGGAACTCGGCGCCGGAAAGTCGACGGCGCTGGCCTACCTGACCATCCTGACGGCTCAGCTCTCGCCCGAAGCCGGCGAGCTTTCGGGTTTGGTTCCCTTCCTCGTGCATGCCGGCGACTTTCGGCTGGCGCGTTGGGACGGGAAAGACCCGCTCGAACCGTTGATCGGCGCCGCTCAGCAGACCGTCTCCGGCGGTGTCGCCGGACGTCTGCCCTCGTACATGCGTCAGGCTTTCCGTCAGAAGACCGCCCTGCTTCTACTCGATGGGCTCGACGAGCTGACCCTCGACGAAGTCTCCAAGGTCGCGGCTTGGTTAGAGGCGCTGGAGGATGACTACCCGGAGCTGCGCATCGTAGCCGCCGGCCCGGCCCGCGGCTACGATGGTCTTGTCGGTCAGGCGCGGTTGGCGCCGGCCGCCCTGGCGCCGTGGACCGAGCACGATCAGCGCGCCTTCATGTCGAAGTTCGCCGCGGCGTGGCAGCGCGACGTGGCCCCCAAGCTTCCCAAGCGCGGCCTGGCCGATATCGATCCGGCGCTGATCACCGGGTGGATGGTCGGTGCGGCGCGGGGCGCCTCGCCGCTCGACCTGACCCTGCGGGTCTGGGCCAGCCATGCCGGCGACGTGCGCGGCGCCACCATCGTCGAATCGTTCGACGCCTACTTCGGACGCCTGCTCTCCCAGGAGGAACGCCAGACGGCCGAAGCCGCCGCCCTGGCCTGGCTCGAGAGCCGCGCCGGCGTCTTCTCCGAACAGGCCCTTCGGCGCGGGACGCCTGCGAACGATCTGGTGGAGGCGGGCATCCTGGCGCGACGCGAAGGCGGCAATTACTCCTTCAGCCAACCGGCGCTGGGCGCCTACCTGGCGGCGCGCGCCATGGCCTCCAGCGGACCGAGCGAAGCGGTCATCCGAGGCGGCTGGCCGCCGGCGGAAGCCGCCGTCGGGTTCTTCGCCGCACTCAGTGACGCCGGTGCCATCGTTCAACGCTGGATCGAAGCCGGCCGCGACGCCCTCGAAACGGGGACGCTCGACGCCGCCCGGTTGCTGCGCTACGGCTCGCGCAAGGCGGCCTGGCGGCAGAACGTGTTGCGCGCCCTGGCGCAAATCCTCCAGTCCCACCAGCGGCCGTACGGCCTCCGCCTGCGCGCCGTGGACGCGCTAGTGCTGGCCGGTGAGCCGACGGCGGCCATCCTGTTCCGACGACTGCTCACGGCGGAGGCCGCCAGCACGCGGCTGCTTTCCGCAGTCGGGTTGGGCGGGCTCCGAGACGAAGAATCGGTCCCGGCCCTGGTGGCGGCTATGTCCCACGACCGCGAGTTGATGGTGCGCCAGGCGGCCTGCCTCGGCCTGGCCGGGATCGGCTCGGAGGCCGCGCTGGAGGCGTTGGGGCGGGCCCTGTTGGAGGCTGAGGAGGCCGTGCGCCTGGCCGCCGCCGAAGCTCTGGCCTGCCACCCGGATGAGGGCTACGGCATGCTGCGCGACGCCTCGGAGGTCGAGAATCTCCTGACGCGCCGCGCCGCCGTCTTCGGGCTGGCGCGCGTCCCGGAAGACTGGGCGATGCAAATCCTCGAGAAGGTCTCCGTCGATGACGAACAGTGGGTGGTCCGCGGCGCCGCCGCGGAAGCCGCCGAGCGGCGTCGCAATCCGCCGTGGAGGATTCCGGCGCCGGTCCTGGATCCCAGTCAGTTGCCCTGGTTGACGGCGTACGCCGGCAAAGTCGGTTCGGGGATGGCCGCCGGAAAGGCGGCGATGGAGATGCTGCGCCGGGCGGTATCCAGCGGGTCGGTCGAGGAGCAGATCGCCGCCCTCGAAACCTTGGGCTGGATGGACGCCAGCGAGTTCCAGCTCGAACTCAACAAGGCGCTCCGCTCCGAACAGCCCTTCTTGCGCGACGCCGCGTTCGAGTCGCTCTGGCGCCAGGCGGCGCCGGGCGTCCTGTTGATCCCTGCGATCTAGTCCGCAGCCGAGAAGACGGCTTCGCCCTTACCCCCTGCCCCCTCTCCGCGGCGGAGTTGCGTTCTCTAAGTCACGGTCATGCGGAGAGGGGGTGGAGAATTTCAAGGAGGCGGGGGCCTTCGGCCCCCGCCTCCTTGAAAAACCTCTCCCCTCCCCCGGATCAGGTCCTGGAGATCGGTGCTCCACTAGCCGGGGGAGGCCCTCCGCTTCGCTACGGGCTGCTGCGCGAGGGCAGGGGTGGGGGACGGAGGCGACCGCCTCCTCTTTCAGCATCCCGCTAGTCCGCCTCGTTCCGGTCAATCCACTCCTGCAAGCGTCGTTGGACCTCGCCGGCCGAAAGGTCGGTAATGGACACGATCTTGTCCAGGCCCT
Organism: uncultured Anaerolineaceae bacterium; assembly: GCA_964569445.1. Classification (GTDB taxonomy): domain Bacteria; phylum Chloroflexota; class Anaerolineae; order Anaerolineales; family E44-bin32; genus DATEVL01. The sequence continues at coordinate 35,056 of CAZMVJ010000003.1, forward strand.
TCTCTCCGGCGACGATCTCGATACGGCTCTTGCGGATCTCCAACGCGTCCGCCAGGAACGCGATCAAGGCCGCATTGGCCTTGCCTTCGACGGGAGGCGCCGTCACCCGAATCCGGATCGTCCCGTCTTCGAGGATCTCGGCCACTTCGGTCCGCCGGGCACGCGGCGTCACCCGCACCGTCAGGGCGGAACCGCTCTTGCCGCCGTGCAGCTTGAACTTTCGCATCGCTCCCTCAGCCCGATGAGAGAAGTCGTAGGAAAAAGGCTCCGACCACCTGCACCAGGATCAATAGGACGAACGGGCTGAAGTCGAGCATGCCGACGGGCGGCAGAATCCGGCGGATCGGCGTCAGAAGCGGACCAACGATGGCATCCAGGTTGCGGCGCACGGGATGAAAAGGATCGAGCACGAAGCTGACCAGGACGTCCGCCAGGATCAGTATGGTCAGGCCGGTGATGAGCCACTGCAGGGTCGAAACCATGGGCACCGGGGCCTAGTTTACATCCGCTCGCCCAGAATCGCCCGGCCAATCCGGACGAGGGTCGCCCCCTCGGCGATGGCCGATTCGAAATCGTCAGACATTCCCATCGACAGCTCCGGGAGTTCGCACCCCAGCCGATCGCGCAGACGGCGGCGAAGTTCGGCCAGATGGCGGAACGCCGTGCGCTGGGTTGCGACGTCGTCGGTCTGAGGAGCCATCGTCATGAGGCCGCGCACCTCCAGGTGCGGCAGGCCAACGACCTCCCGGATCTCCTGCAGGACACCTTCGCCGGCCTGGCCCTCCTCCACGCGCCAGCCGGCCTTGGTCGGCTCGCCGCTGACATTCCACTCCAGGAGAATCGCCTGGCGTCTTCCGATCTCGGCTGATCGAGCATCGAGCAGGCGCGCCACTTTGAGCCGATCGACAGCGTGAAGTAGATCGAAGTGGTCACCGACCTGCGGGACCTTGCGACTCTGGAGCGGCCCGACCAGATGCCAGGTGAGCCCAGGCAGCTCGCCGAGGGCGGCGATCTTCGCCAGCGCCTCTTCGACTCGATTCTCGCCCAGGCGGCGTTGGTCGCTTTCCACCAAGGCGTGCAGCCGGCTGACGGGATGACCTTTGGTGACCACGACCAACTGCACTTCGGAGGGATCTCGCCCCGCTCTTTCGGCCGCCGCGGCGATCCGCCCTTGGACGGCGACCAGCCGCTGGCGGGTCTCTTCCTCCATGGCGGCCTGGCTCATGTCGTCCCTACCCGGCCAACGCGATCAGCGCCCCGAAGCGTCCCGTCTGGCCGTGTTCGGCGCGGTGCGAGTACCAATCGGCGGCATCGCAGGCACTGCACAGGCCGGCAATCTCGATCTGCTCCACGCCCTGCTCCCTCAGCAGCTGCTCGTTGGCCGACCACAAGTCCAGGCGTGTTCCTTCCGGCCCGGCGGACAGGTGCGCCTCGGCCGCCTCGCCAAAGGAGCCGCGGAACGCCTCGACGACTTCCGGACCCACAGGGTAGTGATGCGCTGCGATCGATGGTCCGATTCCCACTCGCAAATCCTGGGGGTGGGTGCCGAACCGGTCGCGCATTCTCATCACGGCTTCCCGTACGACCTGGCGAACGGTTCCCAGCCACCCGGCGTGGACCATCCCGACCGCTGGCCGCACCGGATCGTGCAGCAGGATGGGGACGCAGTCGGCGAAACGCATCATCAAGGTGACTTCGGGCCGGTCGGTCAGGATGGCGTCGGCCTGCTGCGGCGGTGCGTCGCCGCGAGGCGCGGCGGCCAGGATCACGTCCGCCGAATGGACCTGCCAGACGTCGAAAACCGATTCGGACGTGCGCCCCAGGGCCTCGAGCGCCAGTCGGCGGTTTTCGCGGACGCGCACCAGGTCGTCGCCGACCATGGCCCCCAGATTCAAGCTGGACCAAGGCGCCGGGCTCACTCCCCCGCGGCGGGTGAAAACGCCGTGCACGATGCCCGGCGACGCCAGCGATTCGAAGCGGAAAACGCGCAACCGCCCGAGGTCCTCAAACGGCATTGGCGCAGCGCCCGGTGGACCCTCAGGGCTTGGCCGGGGGCGGCTCCGACCCGGCCAGCTTCACCGAGACGGCGGTACGCGTCTCGGCCATCGACTCTTCGAGGTAAGGGTAGGCCAGCCACACGTTGAGCAGGCCAAAAAGGAGCCCGGTGGCGGTTCGCAGCAACGGGGTGCTCTCGCGCAGCGCCCAGCCGGCCGGCGCGATCGGAAACGCCGAAATGAGCTGCGTCCCGCCGTCGATCGCCATCGGCAGCACGCCGAACACCAGCCAGGCCCACACCGGCAGGGGCCTCACCCGGCCGCGCACCCGGGCGAAGATCAACCCGCCGAGCAGGATTCCGCCGTAGATCGCCACGTCGCGCTCGCACAAGGCCACTTTGAAACCGAGGCGACTGTCTCCGACCAACGCTCGCGCAGCCGCCAGGTCATTCTCGTCCAACCCGGTCGCTTCGCCGTAGGAGGTGAGCGACGTCCCGGCCAGAGTCCGCGGATAGGCGGCCTGCTCCCCGAACAGAAACCAGGATCGGAAGGCGAGCTGGTGGCAGACCGGCGAATACACGGTGTAGATCAGACGCGCCGGGCCGTCGGCCCCGGCCTTCATCAGGATCGGGGCCAAGAAGGGAAGGCCGACGTACAGAAAGACGATCGTGTTGAGGATCGCCAGCCAATGACGGGAGAAACCCCCGACGGCGCGTGTCATTCCGACGGCTCTCGTCCGGGCGCGACCCTCGGGGGGCGGATTGCCGGCGGCATGCTGCTGGGCCGAGAGCAGGACGACCTTCAAGTCGGTGAGGCTGAAAGGCGCGCGCAGCGTATAGGGTCCGGTTTCGACCACCGGCACGCTGTCCCCGTGCCGCGCCGACAGCACCGGGTCCGAATCGATATCGATCTCGACCAGACGGTGGGGCACGCTGGGCTGCAGCTCGGCCAGGTCGGCACGAGCCTGGTCGCACAACGTACAGTCCTTCTTCGTGTACAGCGTCACCCGCATCATGCGGTTAGACCCATTTGCTGCAGGTACTCGTCCAACTGACCTCCGCTCATCAGGCCGATGTGCTGGAACCGGATCGTGCCTTCTTCGTCCAGGAAGAACGTCGTCGGATAGCCCAGGACGCGGTAGAGACGCTGCACGTCGGCCTCGGGATCCAGCAACAGCGGAAAGTCAACGCCGACCTCCCGGCGAAAGGCCTCGACCTGCTCGGCGGTCTCGGCGAAGTTCACGCCGATAACGGCCAGCCGATCGGGGAATCGTTCGGCGCGCTCCTGCAGGTCCGGCATTTCGAGCCGGCAGGGCGCGCACCAAGTCGCCCAGAAGTTGACGGCGACGACCTTGCCGCGCAGGTCGCTCAGGCGCAGGCTCTCGCCGTCGACGGTCTCGAGCGTGAAGTCTGGAGCGGGAGCACCGACCACGGGCGCCGGCGCCGCCGCTTCGGAGGCGGCGAGCACGCCCGACCCGGGCGAAGTCGGAGCGCGGAACAACAGCAGGCCGACGACCAGCCCCACCAGGGCGCTGCCGCCGAGGGTGAGCCAGCCAACTCGTCCGACGCGGGATGGCGGCCGGAGGTCCACTCACAACCCCAGGTTGATAAAGAAGCCGTACTGCGCCAGCCGCCCCATCGATCCGGTGAAGAGCAGGATGCCGATGATCACCATGACAGCCCCGGTGACCTTCGAGATGACCTGGACCGCGCCAGCGTGGCGGCGCATCCATTCCGCCGCGCGTCCGATGCCCAACGCCGCCAGGAGAAACGGAATGGCCAGGCCAGCGGAGTAGGCCGTCAACAGAGCGACGCCCTGATTCAGGCTGCCGGTGGCCAGGGCCAACGTGAGGATCGCCCCCAGAACCGGGCCGACACACGGCGCCCAGCCGGCGGAGAAGAAAACTCCCATCAGCACCGAGGAACCGTAGCCGAGTCCCGGGCTGGCCCGCACTTGGCGCCGCATGTCGTAGTCGAGAAAGGGGATGTTAATGACCCCCATCGTGTGCAAACCGAAGATGACGACGACCACGCCGCCGATGCGCGCCAGCCAGATCCGCAGATCGTAGAGCACGGCCCCGATCAGCGACGCCGCCGCCCCCAGGGCGATGAAGACCAGGCTGAAGCCGGCGACGAAAGCCACGCCATGGCCGAAGGTCTGCCACCGATTCTCGACGACGACGCCCTCGGCCGTCACCGACCGCCCGCTGAGATAGCCGATGTAGGCGGGGACGAGCGCCAGGACGCACGGCGACAAGAAAGAGGCCAGGCCGGCCAGGAACGCCAGCGGTACGGTCACGCTGCCGGGCGACATCGGTTCAGGCCTCGCTCACGATGACGGGCGTCCCGGGGTTGGGAAACAAGGACTCCACATCGCCCGGCTTGTACGCCACCGCCGGATTCGACCAGCGAAAGAGCCACTTGGCGTCTTCCGGGAGCACGTTGATGCAGCCGCGGGAGCGCGGCGTACCGAAATCGTTGTGCC
>CAZMVJ010000004.1:0-14050 GCA_964569445.1 uncultured Anaerolineaceae bacterium
GCGGATCAGGCCAACGACTTCGAGCCGGTGGAGGTGGTCCTGCAGGTCGGCCGTGGCGTAATCTCCCTGCGTCCCGGAATGAGAGGGGACAGGCTCCGCCGTCCAGTGATCAGTCTGGCGAGGTCAGTCGAGCCCTCAGTTCCGGCAGCAAGGCACGGACGGCGCGGGCGCGATGGCTGAGCCGGTTCTTCTCGATGAGGGGCAGTTCGGCCATAGTATAGTGCGTGCCGGCGACGAGGAAGATCGGATCGTAGCCGAAGCCGTGGTCGCCGCGTTCCTCCGGAAGGATCTCGCCTTCGCAATCCCCGCGCCCGATGGCGACCTCGCCTCGGGGGCCGGCCAGCGCCACCGAGCAGCGGAAGCGGGCCGTCCACGGGCGCGGGTGAGCCGCCAAGAGCTGCAGCAGCTTCGCCCGCCGCGAGGCATCGTCCTCCGAAAGGCGCGCCGTACGCACGCCCGGCGCGCCGCCGAGAGCGTCGACCTCCAGACCGGTGTCGTCGGCGATCGTCCACAGGCCGCTGGCCGCCGCGTAAAGCGTCGCTTTCCTGCGGGCGATCGAGTCGTAGTCGGGTCCGTCTTCCACAACGGCCAAATCCAGGTCGATCTGCCGCAGGTCAGTGAGCTCGAGGCCTCGGCCGGCCAGCAGGATCTTCAATTCGCCCAGTTTCCCGAGGTTCGTCGTGGCGATCAGCAACGGGGGCAACGGCGTCCACCGGCGTTCGGCTACTCGAATAGTACCAGAGGCCAACCCATGGGCCCCATCCGAGACGAATCTACCGCATGTTGGGGTCAAGACTGGCAGACATCATGTCTTATGTTACGTACTAATTTGCACTAGTTGACGCATAGGCGTTAAGCATGTTATAATCCCGGCGCTTGCTGGGAACCCCTTTTCGGACGGGTAAGGGCCTGACCAGTCAATCATTGTGCCTTAACGTCGGGTTCATGCTCCACCAGACGGTCGGGTACAACCGCACCTTCGAGTTTGACTACCCCAGCGTCCAGGTCAGCGACGACCTGGACGTTTCGGATATGCAAGGCGAGCTGCACCTGACCCGCACGACCCAGGGCTTGTACGCCACAGGGGAGATGAGCGGCACGACTCGCGCTGAATGTGTCCGCTGCCTTACGCCCTTCGACCAACGGCTGGCGATCGCCTATGATGACCTGTTCGTCTACCCGCCGTCGAAAGCGACCGAGCCGCTGCTGGCGATCCCCGAGACCGCGTTGCTGGATCTGACTCCCTTGACGCGTGAGTACATGCTGCTCGATTTCCCGCTCCGGCCCCTGTGCCGGCCGGACTGCCGGGGGCTGTGCCCGGAGTGCGGAGTCAATCGCAACGAGACCGAGTGTGATCACAACTCGCCGACGACCGATCCCCGCCTGGCCGGAGTGCGTGCCCTGCGCGATGAACCGGGATAGCCGCCCCGCCGCGCCGCCCCGCCCGTCCCCGCGGAAGGCCGTCGGGCTCTGCTCGTGGAGGCTTGGATGAGCGTAGTCAAGGATCGCTGGCAGCGCCGCGAAGCCCTGGCCACCCTCCTGGAGAAAGGCGACGACCAGGGGTACCTGACCAGAGCCGACGTGCTGTCGGTCTTCCCCGATCTGGAGGACGCCGCCGAGCGGATGGAACGCATTCAGGCCTTCTTTCGTGGGGCCGGGATCGAGGTCTATCGGGATCTCGACGAGGTCCCGCCTCACCTGCGCCCCGTAGCGCCGCCGCCGGCGCCGGAAGAGACCTTCGACCTGACGACGATTTCCACCGACGACACGGTCGGGCTGTATCTGAAGGAGATGTCGCGCGTCCCGCTGCTCACGGTCGAGGAAGAAGTCTCGCTGGCCAAGCGCATCGAGCGCGGTCGGTTGGCCGAAACCCGCCTGAGCCGCCTCAACGGCAACGCCTCCGCCAAGAAACGGGCCGAGTACCAGGGGCAGATCCAGGACCTGCGGCTGGCGCGCGAGCATCTGATCAAAGCCAACACGCGGCTGGTGGTCAGCATCGCCAAGCGCTACATGGCCCGCGGCGTGCCCTTCCTCGACTTGATCCAGGAAGGCAACCTGGGGCTGATGAAAGCCGTCGAGAAGTTCGATTACAAGCGCGGCTTCCGCTTCTCGACCTACGCCACCTGGTGGATCCGCCAGACGATCACCCGCGCCATCGCCGACCAGGGGCGCACCATCCGCGTGCCGGTCCACATGTCCGACCGCATCCGCCGGCTGTACAAGGTGGCCCGCCAGCTCGAACAGGACATGGGGCGCAAGGCCTCGCCGGAAGAGATCGCCCACGAGATGGACACCGACGCCCGCAAGGTGCAGTGGATGATGCGCGTCTCGTGGCGCCCGCTGTCGCTCGAGACGCCGGTGGGCGAGGAGGAGGACTCGGAGCTGGGCGCGTTCGTCGAAGACGAGACGACTCCCACCCCGAGCCAGTCCGCCTACCAGAACCTGCTGCGCGACAAGATCGAAGACGTGCTGTCGACGCTCAGCCCACGTGAGGCGCGCATCCTGCGGCTGCGCTTCGGCCTGCACAACGGCCGCTCCTATACGCTGGAAGAGGTCGGGCAGAAATTCGGCCTGACGCGCGAACGCATCCGCCAGATCGAGGGCAAGGCCTTGCGCCGCCTGCGCCATCCGCGGCGGGCCCGCCAGTTGCGCGATTATCTGAGCTGAGAAACCTGTTGTGCAGCGGTTTCGTAGGGGCACGGCATGCCGTGCCCCTACATGTTCTTGGGGAGGGCGATCCTCCCGACGAGGTCGATGTAGGGGCGAAGCACCCGAGCCAAGCGAGGGGTGTTTCGCCCGCTCCCGCACAGGGCGCGACCTTTGGTGCCGAGCGCCGGTAATGTGTCCTAGAGGGCGGGGATGGGGTTCGCATGAAGACGGCTCTTCTTCTGGTGATCGGGTTGCTCGCCGCCGCCGCCCTGGCCTGCGCCTCGACTCCCGCCAAGCTGCCACCGCCGCCCGACACCTCCGTCTTCGACTCCGGCCGGACGGCCTACGGCTTCTTCCCCTCGCCGCCCCTGCCGACGTACGAGAGCGTCCTGGAGACGTTTCAGGCGATGGGGGAACACGGCGATGTCGTCCTGATCCAGCAGAACATCCCTTGGGACGAATTCATCGAGGACAGCGAGGGGGAGTCGCAGACGATCACCGACATCCGCAACCAGGTCATCCTGGCGAGGCGGAACGGTTTGGAGGCGGTCTTCATCGTCGACCCGCTCAATGGGCTCAACCGGCGCGAGTTCTTCGGCTTGCCGGCCGAATGGACCGACGCCACTTTCGCCACGCCCGAAGTGCGCCAGGCGTTTCGGAATTTCACCCTGCGCGTCCTGCGCGAGACTCAGCCGGTTTACCTCGGCTTGGCGTCCGAGATCAACACCTATGCCGACGCCCACCCCGAGGATTTCGCCAACTTCCTGAGCCTCTACCGCGAGACCTACGCCGCCATCAAGGCCGAAGCCCCCGCCACGCAGGTCTTCGCCACCTTTCAATGGGAGGACCTGAACAACCTCATCCCGGGCGCCTCCGAAGGGAGGGCGCCGTATTCGATCAACTGGGATCAGGTCGAGGCCTTCGAGCCCGAGCTCGACGTCTGGGGCATCTCGTCCTATCCCTTCGTCGTTTTCCCCTCGGCCGACGAGATCCCCGACGACTACTACGTGCCGCTGCTGACCCGCACCGACAAGCCGCTGGCCGTGGGCGAAGGCGGCTTCACCTCGAGGCCGATCGGTCCTTTCAGCGGCTCGCCGGAGGATCAGGTCGGCTACCTGGAAGCGCTGCATGGCCAGATCGGTGAGCGATTGGCGTTCTGGATCTACCTCCTTCTCAGTGATTTCGATCCCGACGAATATGCCGCCGCGATGCGCGACCAGGGGCGGGCAGAGGTGGATATCGATGCACTGGGGATGTTCAGCGCCGTCGGGCTCCGCGAATCGGACGGAACAGGCAAGTCGGCGCTGGCGGTGTGGGACGCGTACCGGGAGCCGTGAGAAGGGGTAGGTTCGCAGGGAAGCGGCGAGCTTGTGCCACGCGATAGGCGGAACCATTCTTGGATCGCTGCTATCGGGTTCCCTGCAGCAAATCCCACCGGACTGCATCGGCGCCACGTCTCAGGTACAAGGTGATGAACCCATAGTTCACCAGCACGTAGTCGGTGGCATAGGCACCGGGCGAGTCCGAACCCCATTTGAGGTCCTGGGAGTAGGTGGGCTTAAGGATGCCGATCGAGTAGTCTAGGTCGTACTTGTTGTGGCCAGGACGGGTGATCCTGTCTCCTGATGAATCCGCTCCGCCCAGACGCGGAGCGAGGTGAGCCACATACGGATCGTTCTTCCCGAGGTAGTCAATCGCACGGAAGGATGAGTAATAGGGAATCGTGCCTGCCCAGATGACTCCTATGGTGGCATCCTCCCTCAGCACCTCGCGGAGAGCGTTTGCGGTATTGATCATCACGCCATTCTCCGGAGCTTGGTAGGGGCGCTCAGCGAGCAGTATCTCCTGGTGAAAGCGACGGTCATTTGCTGTAAATGCAAGGGCAGTGAGGAGGGCAGTCGTTACAAGGGATGGGATATTCCATTCCCCCGCGAAGGCAGCTACGAACGCCAAGACAACAGCTATCGCCAGGACCAGCTGTTGCTCGGCGCCGAATCCCCGATCGCTCATGCCAGTGAGGTCCACCAGGACCGATGTCGCCGCCAGGAAGACGGCGAAGGCCAGCTGAAGCCCTCTACGCGATCGGCCCGCCAATCGCAGTGCGCTATGCAACGGAGCCTGGAGTCCTTCCCGAATGGCCCCCAAGTGCCTGCGACTTGCCCAATAGGCCAGTTCATAGATGCTGACACAGACACCGACCAAAACCACAGGCACGCTCGGCGCCATCAACCTGTAGTAGTCCAAACCGTCGCCGCCGACATAGATGTTATACAGAACGAGACCTGCGATGGCCAAGAGAGGCACAAGCCGCTCTCTGCGGAAAACCAGGACGATTGCCACGACGGCGACCGGGAAGAGGAGGTGTGTCTGTTGGAGGAACTCTCGTACGTACAGGATGCCGTCGTGGACGCGCACACCAAGAGGCACACCGCTAACCTTCAGAATATACGTCAACGGCAACGTCGTCCCATAGTAGGCAAGCCGAAATGCCTGCTGGGCGAGTGGGAAAGAGAAGAACATGAGGGCGGCAAAGGCGAGAAGGCGCATTCGTCGACGAGACCTGATTTCCGCGAGACAGGCAACGGCGAATAGGGGGACGGTGAAGACAGCTGTGTCGGCACGGGTCAGGTATGCCAGTCCGCTGATGAGAGCTAGCCATCTCAGGTCTTTGGCCCGGCCACGCTTGACAAGCGCGATGGTTTCCACAAGCGCCGCCATCAGCATCACCGCCACGAGGCCAGTTTCCATACCCATGAGGACCCAGTAGAGCAGGGGGTAGTACAGGAAAGCACAGGCAAAGGCAAGGAACAGCAGAACGGGCCGTCCAGGCAAGTTCTCTCGGGGCAGCAGCTCGACCGCAAGTTGACGGCAAAGGAGCGCTAGCACGATTAGTAGCGCTACCCCCATTCCTTGCACAACAAGTACCGCCGTGGGCTTGTCGAATAAGGAAGCAGGTACAGCCATGACTAGCGTCCAGAGGAGATTGCTGTATCCCTCGACTCGCTCGCCGATGTTCCAGACAAGCCCGTGCCCGTGGGCCAGATTCCACGCATAGCGCATTGAAATCATCGCGTCGTCAAATAGCGAGAAGTATCGTCGGCCATCGAAGGAGACGGTCGAACTGCGCAGGATAAACGTGACCGACCAGGCCAGGCATGCCGCGGAGAAGATCACATAAGGGAGCGCCGTCCACAAACGGCCGGCGCGCTGGCGAGGTTGATGAGCTGCTTCGGACTCGGCCACGGGATAGGACCTAGGTTCGCCTCATGCAAACGAGCGTGCGCTCACCCGCGAAGAACGTCAGACATTCGTGGCCACCAGCGCCGCCAGCAGCATCTCCATCGCCGCCTCGGCCGAGCGTTCCTTGTTCGATTGCCGGTCGCCCTGCCAGACGTGCTCTTCGGCGGTCTCCCCGTCGCGCGTGCTGAGAGCGATCCACGTCAGCCCGACCGGTTTGCCGGGAAGGCCGCCGGTCGGTCCGGCGATGCCGGTGACCGACAGACCGACGTCGGCGCCCAGCATCTGCCGTGCGCCGCGGGCCATCTCGATCGCCGTCTCGCGGCTCACCGCGCCGTGCTCGTAGAGCGTCTGGTGATGCACCCCCAGCAGCCGCTCCTTGGCATCGTAGGCATAGGCGACGATCCCCCCCAGGAAGTAGTCCGACGACCCGGCGATGTTGGTCAGACGGTGGCCGATCAAGCCTCCGGTGCACGACTCGGCCAGCGCCAGGGTCATGCCGCGGGACCTCAGCGCTGCCCCGATCCGCGCTTCGAACGACTCAGTCATGCCATCCCGCCTCCCAGAGGACCCTGATTGTATTCCCTCTGGCGGTAGCGGCTTCATGGGGATTCACCCTCACCCCAACCCTCCCCCTCAAGGGGGAGGGAGTTGCCCCCTCTCCCTTTCAGGGCGAGGGTGGGGGTGGGGGTGGGTCCTCGGACGAAGACCCTCCCCCGTCCGGGTCCGTTGACACCGCCCGCGCCGCCCTGTATCCTCCGCGTGTGACCCAACTCTCGTTCACCGGGTACGCGCCTCGAACCTGGACGATCGGCGACCTGGTCCGCTACCTGCGCCAAACGGTGGAAGCCGACTTCCGGCTGCAGGATCTGTGGGTGAAAGGCGAGGTCTCCAACCTCTCCCGGCCCGGCTCCGGACACCTGTACTTCACCTTGAAGGACGCCGACGCCTCGCTGCGTTGCGTCATGTGGCGGTCGGACGCCGTGCGGCAGCGCTATCTGCCGCGCGACGGCGAGACGATCGAAGCCCACGGCCACCTGGGGGTCTACGAATCGGCCGGCCAGGTGCAGCTCTACGCCGACACCCTCCGTCCGACGGGTGAGGGCGAGTTGTTCCAGGCCTTCCTGCGTCTCAAGGCCAGGCTCGAGGCGGAAGGGCTATTCGATCCGGCGCGCAAGCGGCCGCTGCCGGAATGGCCGAGGCGGATCGGAATCGCCACGTCGCCTGCCGCCGCCGCGCTGCGCGATGTCATCCATGTCTTGCGGCGCCGCTTTCCCCTGGCCGAGATCATCCTGGCGCCGACGCCGGTCCAGGGACCTGAAGCGCCGGCCGGGATCGTGGCGGCCCTGCAGGCGCTCAATCGCCACGCTGCACCCGACGTGATCCTGCTCGTGCGCGGCGGGGGCTCGCTGGAGGATCTGGCGGGGTTCAACAGCGAGGAGGTGGCGCGCGCCGTCGCCGCCTCGGAGGCCCCGATCATCAGCGGGATCGGCCACGAGACCGACTTCACCATTGCCGACTTCGTCGCCGATGTGCGCGCCCCGACTCCTTCGGTGGCGGCCGAACTCATCACCCCGGACCGCCTCGAATTGGCCGAGGCCGTCATCGGCGCCCGCGTGCGGGCGCTGAGGCTCTTCGAGCAGAGCCTGCAGGCGCGCCGCGACGCATTGCGGGAAGCGCGCCTCGAACTCGCAGCGGGTGCGCCGCGCGCCCGCATGGCCAACGCCCGACAGCGGGTCGATGAGATGCAGCTGCGTGCCTTGCGCGGGTGGCGGTCGCAGCTGGCGCTGCGACAGGCCTCCGTGCGCGGGCTGGCGCAGACGCTGCGCGCCGTCGGACCGCCGGCCGTCCTGGCGCGCGGCTATGCCGTGGTGCAACAGACGGCGACCGGCGCCATCGTTCGATCGGCGGCGCAGGTCCGTCCGGGCGAGCCTCTCGACATCCGCGTTCACGACGGCACGTTCCCGGCGACGGCCGGTGCGCCGAAGAAAGGTTGAGTCCCGACGATGCCCAAGGCGAAAGCCAAGTCACCGGAGGAGTTGACATTCGAGCAGGCGTTCGAGGAGTTGCAGGAGGTCGTCGCCGGCCTGGAATCCGGTGAGCTGGCGCTCGAGGATTCGCTCAAGCTGTTCGAGCGCGGGCAGGGGTTGGCCGATCGCTGCAGCCAGCTGCTCGAGCAGGCCGAGCTCCGGCTGCGCCAACTCGTCCCCGATGAGCGCAGCGGCTACAAGGAGGAGGACCTCGAGGTGGAGGAATAGGGAGGGCGCGCCGGCCCTTCGACTGCGGCCGCAGGACGGGACGACCTTCGGCCACGATGCCTAGCGGCCTCCGCTCAGGGAGGTCATGAGCTTTTCCACCAGGGCATCCTCCGCGCTGAGCGGAGGCCGAATCGCCGAAGGCGATCGGACGCAGTCGAAGCGTGAGCGGAGGCCGAATCGCCGAAGGCGATCGGACGCAGTCGAAGCGTTGGAGAGGCAGGAGACTTGTCCGATGAAGTGGATCACGCGCGAACACGTCAAGGTCGATCGGGTCGCCTGCCCCTGGCTCATCCGTAAGTTCGTCGATGCGGCGGCGGAGTTCATCTTCGTCCCGGCGGACCGGGTGGCGGATGAGGCGCAGCGGCTCGGAGCGATTCCTTTCGACGTCACCGGCGCCGAGCTGGGGCATCATGGCCAGCGGTGTTCCTTCGAAGCCATCCTCGACAAGTATCAGCTGACCTCCGACCCGGCCCTGGTGCTGCTCGGCCGGATCGTCAACGGCGCCGACACCGATAACGCCCTCTACCGCCAGCCGGAAGGTCCCGGCCTGACAGCGGTCGCCGAGGGCTTTCGTCAGCTCGGATTCCGCGACGATCATGAGATCAACGCCGCCGAGGGAGTCGTCTACGACGCGCTCTACGCCTATTGCCAAGGGATGATCCGCCAGGGACGGCCGCATGGGGCATCCCCGGACTGACTTGGTCCTGCTCTTCTCCAGCCGGGCCCTCCGCCTGTTCGGCTTTGGGTTTCTTTCGGTCAATCTCGTCCTCTTCTTGACCGGGCTCGGCCTGGCTGGGGCGACCGTCGGCCTGATGCTGAGTCTGGCCTTGCTTGGCGACGTCGCCCTTTCCCTGCTGATCACGACGTCGGCCGACCGTATCGGTCGACGGCGCATGCTCTTGGTCAGCGCGCTGCTGATCGTCTTCGCCGGCGTCGTGCTCGCCTCGACCGACAGCCTGTGGCTGATTGGCGCCGCCGCCTTCGTGGGGGTCCTCAGCCCCAGCGGAAATGAAGTCGGGCCGTTCCTCTCCATCGAACAGGCCGCTCTCTCCCAGATTGTCCCCGACTCCCAGCGCACGCGCGTGTTCTCCTGGTACAACCTGGCGGGTTCGATGGCGACCGCCCTCGGCGCGTTGTTCAGCGGCCTTCTCATCTCCGCGTTGCTGGCTTCCGGCATGGCCCGCGGGGAGGCCTATCGCTCGACGATCATCGTCTATGGCGTGGTGGGCGTGCTCCTGGCGCTGATCTTCCTGCGCCTGTCAACCGCGGTGGAAGCTCCGGCCGCCCCGCCGGCGGGGCCGCGGCGCCTGGGGCTGCACCGCTCCCGGCCGGCGGTGCTTCGGTTGAGCGGGCTGTTCGCATTGGATGCCTTCGCCGGGGCGTTCTTGATTCAGAGCTTGCTGGCCTACTGGTTGACGCTGCGCTTCTCCGTCCCGCCGGCGGCGCTGGGCGGTATCTTCTTCGCCGCCAACCTGCTGGCGGGCTTTTCCGGCCTGATCGCCGGCCGCCTGGCCCAGCGTTTCGGATTGATCAAGACGATGGTCTTCACCCACTTGCCGTCCAACATCCTGCTCGTGTTGGTGCCGCTGATGCCCAGCCTGCCGACGGCGGTGGTGATGCTGCTCCTGCGGTTCTCGATCTCGCAGATGGATGTCCCGACACGCCAGTCCTACACAATGGCCGTCGTCAGCCCGGACGAACGTTCGGCGGCCGCCGGCGTGACGACCACCGCCCGATCGGTCGGCGGACTGCTCTCCCCGACGATCAGCGCCCAGCTGATGGCGCTGCCGGGGCTGATGGCCGTCCCCTTCTTCGTGGCCGGAGGCCTGAAGATCGTCTACGACGTGCTGCTGTACCGCGCGTTTCGAAGGGTGAAACCGCCGGAAGAGGCGGGGATTGGTAGCCCCAGGCTTCCCTCCGGGACGCTTCGCAGTTAGCCTGGGTCCGGCCCGGCCCCACGGACGGGGTGACCATCAAGCTCCCCGCGAGCTTCAAGCTCGCGGGGAGCTGCGCGGCAGCACCATGCGCGGCAGCTGCTCCGCTTCCGGTGCTCGCAGCAGCCGCGCCGCTAGGTAGTAGAGCCCTCCTCCCAACGCCACGCCACCCAGGCCGATCAGCAGATCGCCGCGCCCCTGACTGACGGCGATCCAGGCGATCAATCCCACGGTCATCACCGTGGAGGCGCCGACCGCCGCCAGCACGCCGCGCTGGATCTGGCGCCAAACGAGGCCGTCGAGGCGACGGCGGATCAGGATGACCAGTATCGTCGCCTCGATCGTTGTGGCCAGGCTGTTGGCCAGCGCCAGGCCCCCGACCGGCTGCCACCCGATGCGGGCGAACGCCGACGTCAGCGTCAAACTGAAAATGATGTTCAGCCCCATGGCGACCAGGCTGGCGAGCGCCGGCCTCAAGGTGTCCTTCAAAGCGAAGAAGGCCCGCACCACGACCTCCAGTACGGCGTGGGCCGGCAGCCCGACGGCGTACCAGAGCAAGGCCCACGCCACCAGGCTTGTCGATTCGGCGGTGAAGGCCCCGCGCTGGAAGAGCATCGCCACGATCGGCGTCCGCAGCAGCATCAATCCGAGCGTCGCCGGCAGGGCCAGGAACAACACCCCTCGCAGCGTGCGCGCCAGCGTCAGCCGCAGGTCGCCCAGGGCGCCGCTGGCCGCCTGCGCCGAGAAGGTGGGCAGAGCGGCGATAGCTGTCGATTGAGCGATCAGTGCCTGGGGCATGAGCATGATGGTGAAGGCGTTGGTCAGCGCCGTCAGACTCCCGGTCGGCAGGCCGGAGGCGATGATGGCGTTCACCAGGAAGTTGATCTCGACGATACCGACGCTCAGCAGGCGCGGCGCCATCAGGCGAAACACCTGGCGCACCGACGGATCCGAGAGGCCGAGCGTCGCGTGGTAGCGTGCCTGCCGGTGCCGCAGGCCGGGCAGCTGGATCACCAAGTGCAGGACGGCGCCCAGGGCATAGCCCCAGGCCAGGCCGTAGACCCCCATCCGCGGAACCAGGAAGACAACGCCGAGGATTACCCCCAGGTTGCTCATCGCCGGCGCCAGCGAAGGCAGCAGGAAATGCTGGTGCGCGTTGAGGACGCCCATCAGCAGTCCGCTCAGGCCGAACAGGATCGGTGCCAGCAGCTGGATGCGAAGGAGCTGAACCGTCAGAGCGATCTGCTCGGGGTCGTCGAAGCCCGGGGCGACGACGTGAGTGATAAGCCACGGGGCGAGCACGAAGATCAGCGCGGCAAACGCCGTCAGCGCCAAGAAGACCAGGTTGGCGACCGACGAGGCCAATCGCCAGGCGGCGGCGCGAGCGTTCCCCGTCAGCAAGCCCGTGAAGGTCGGTACGAAGGCGGAAGCCAGCGCCCCGCCGGCGAGCAAGCTGAAGAGCAAGGCCGGCAGGCGCAGGGCGGCGAAGTAGGCGTCCAGGCCGGCGCTCGTCCCGAACGCGGACAGGACCATCATCTGCCGCGCCAGACCGGTGAGGCTGGCGATGAGGAAACCGAACATCACCACCCCGGCGGCGCGTGCGATGCGTTGGTCGACGGCGCTGTCCACGGCTCCGGATTATAGAGCAGTGGTCACAGGCCTGTCATTGCGAGGAGCCCCGGTCTCCGACCGGGGCGACGTGGCAATCTCATCAACGCGGAGATTGCCACGGCGTCCCTCGACAGGCTCGGGACGCCTCGCAATGACTTCCCTCCGCTGACCTCCGACCACCGACCACTGGCCACTCCTCCGAGCGCCGGCCGGCAAAGTGAGTAGAATTGTGGCGCGGGCCCCACGGGCGCGAGGCGGATCATCGAATGACTTCCGGCAGGACAACCCTCGGCTGGCTGCTGCTCGTCTTCGGCGTCCTGGTGTTCATCTGCGGCGTTTGTTCGATGAGCACGCCGCTGCTGGTCGGACCGACGCTGGGCGGCCTGAGCGGGAACGGCGGCGGCTGGTTCAGCGACAACTTCGACTCGGGCAATTGGAGCTCGGGCTCGTCGGATTGGAGCTCGGGGGATTGGGGCTCCAGCGGATCCGATTCGGGCAGCTGGGATTCGGGCGGCTTTGACTCAGGGAGCTGGGATTTCGGCGGCTCCGACAGCGGTTCATGGTAGGGCGGCGATGTTCCTTGTCGTGATCGGCCTCGTTATGATGGTCGCCGGGTTCAATCTGGTCCGGCAGGGGAACCGGATGGCGCCGGCGCTGCCGCCCGGCCGGCGCCGGCCGCTCGCTGGGCCGGCGGCGCCCGCCGCCGTCTTTGGAGGAAAGCCTATGGCTCGTCCCCTTTCGGGCAAAGCCGGCCAGTTCGGCGCTGCCGGGCCCGGGAAGCGCCTGACGTACAAGCACCCCGAGCGCGGCTCCTTGAGCGCGGCGATCCTGGGATCGATCCACTACGCCGAGCTCTGGCAGCGTCGCAAGGCGCCCAGCGAGCCGTGGATTCCGACGGGCAACATCTTCACCGCTCACTGGCTGGGCGACACGCTGCTCTATCACTGGAAGGACCGCCTGTATATCCTCGACTCATACGACCTCATTACCGACGCCGAGATCTCCCAGCAGATCCTGCCCGCCGCCAAGCAGTTCGGCCAGAGCGATGAGACGGCCGAGGTCTCCTTCGCCTATCCGCCGGCCTCGTGGATCGTCACCGACATCGGCAAGTTCCAGGTGGAGAGCATCGAGGGCAGCGGGCTGCGCCTGCAGGCCGGCGCCGTCGGGCGCTTCCTGCACGCTCGCGGCGGCAGCGGCAATGAGGGCCATGCCCTGGTTGTCGAAGATTACCAGGAAGGCAGCGGCGGACAGGACACCGCTTGGCGCGGCTGGTTGATCTCGTGGGACGAACTCGAATCCGTCAAGTGATCCGCAGGAGGAGTCTCGATGGGTAAGAACCGTGAGTGGTTGATCGGCCTGCTGACCCTGGCCGGCGCGCTCGTCCTCGGTCAGATCATCTCCCGCCTGCTGGCGCCGGCCTCGTGGGATATCTTCGCCGCGCGCCTGCCGGTCATCCTGGCGATGATCGCCTTCTGGGGGCCGATCGTCGCCATCGTGGCGGCGGCCTTCGTCGTCATCACCATGCGGCTGCTCGGCTTCGGATCGCTGGCGGAGATCCGCCAGGAGTCCGTCGACCAGAACAACCCGGCGCCGGCGATCGTCTTCGTCGGGACGCTGGTTGCCAGCCTGATCTTCCTCGGCCTGGTCATCCGCACGTAGTCGTTGACCGGCGCGGCGAAGCGACCCGGCGCCCGCGCCGGCCAACTCAGGCCGATCGCCGATGATCCGTCTCCTCCACCGCGACCGCAACGGCCGGATCCGCAAGGATGTCGCGCCGTCCGAGCTCTCCCGTCTGTTGCGACAACCGGCGGGAATGATCTGGCTGGATTTCGCCGGCGAACCGCCCGAGGCGTGTGAGCCGATCCTGCTCCAGATCTTCGGCTTCCACCCCCTGGCCGTCGACGACGCGCTGCAGGAAACGCACGTGCCCAAGCTCGACGACTGGGGCGACTACCTTTACCTGGCGATCCATGCCATCCAGTACGACCCGCAGGCCGAGAACCCGCTCACGACGCACGAGTTCGACGCCTTCCTCGGGTCGAATTACCTGGTCACCCACCATGACGATGTGCTGCCGGATGTCGATCGCGTCTGGCAGCGCGTCGGCCAGGACGACCGCTATCTGGCCGACGGGCCGGATCACCTGTTTTATGCCCTGGCCGACGAGATCATCCTCGGGTACCTGCGCCACGTTGAAGCCATCGATGAGACCATCGAGACCTTCGAGGACGCCGTATTCGAACGCCCGACGCCCAAGACGCTCGAAGGGGTCTTCGCCCTTAAGCGCGGCCTGCTGCAGCTGCGGCGCGTCGTGGGACCGCAGCGCGAGGTCTTCAACAAGCTCGCCCGCGACGACCTGCG
>CAZMVJ010000004.1:14150-16887 GCA_964569445.1 uncultured Anaerolineaceae bacterium
GCGTCGTGGGACCGCAGCGCGAGGTCTTCAACAAGCTCGCCCGCGACGACCTGCGGGTGATCGACAAGAAGGACCGCATCTACTTCCGCGACGTCTACGATCACCTGGTGCGGCTGCACGACATCAACGAGAGCATGCGCGATCAGGTGACGGGCGTGCTCGAGATCTACCTGTCGGTCATCAACAACCGCATGAACGAGATCATGAAGACTCTGACCTTGATCACGACGATCTTCATGCCGATCTCGTTCCTGGTCGGGTTTTTCGGCATGAACTACTTCACCCCGCCGGTTCTGTTCGGCGAATGGACCTCGCTGCCGTCCTTCGCCTTGACCCTGTTCGTCCTGACTCTGACGCCGCTCGCCTTCTTCATCTGGTTCCGCCGGCGCAGGTGGCTGTAGGGAGCCGTCGACGCGGAAGAACCGGCTTCCTACCCCCACCCTGCCCTTCGCGTAGCATCCCGAAGCGGAGCGGAGGGACCCCCTGCATGAGCGAAGGCTGCCTTCCAAGGCGCAACGCAGGGGGAGGGAACAAGCCAGAAGAGGGGGCGGGGGCAGAGCCCCCGGCCTCTCTTCTGAAAAACCTCTCCCTCCCCGCCTCCTGGATCGGACGGGGCATCACGACCTTCGGGGAGGGGGTAGGGGGTGGGCATAAAGCTTCTGGCGAGTGGATGACTTGGAGGCTTGCCCGGCGAGTGCGGAGTTCCCCAAGATGAAATTGGAAGGTAACATGGCCTACCGTCAGGCCGCCCGCTGGTACGACACCATCTACAGCTTCAAAGACTACGCCGCCGAGGCCGAGTCGCTGCGGGCGCTGGTGGCCGAGGCGCCGCCCGGCGCGCGGCGGTTGCTCGACGTCGAGAGGGACTGCGGCCCGCGCAGTCATGATCTCGTTGGGACGCGAAAAACTCGGCCTCCGCTCAGCGCGAATACCCCTCCTCCCTGAGCGGAGCCCGGTTCCCTCCGAGGGGACCGGGCGCAGTCGAAGGGCCCCTGACGCGACCGGGCCCGTCCTGAGCATAGTCGAAGGACGGGCCCGATTTCTTTTGTTGTCTGGGCCGAGCTAGCGCACGGCGAAGCTGACGGTGACGTTCACCGTGACCGAGTTCATTCCGGTCGACACCGGCGGCCCGCCTCCGCCCCCCATGCCGTAAGCCGCGGCGCCGTAGTAGATCGGCTCCGGATAGGTGACGCCGGTCGAGATTGTGATCGGCTCGCCCAGCGTCAGGCCGGCGTTGACGGCGATCTGTGCGGCGCGCGCCTGGGCGTCGGCCATCGCCTCCGCCCGCGCCTCAACCTCGGCGGCCGAGGTGTCGGCGATGGCGAAGGTCACCCCGTAGATGTTCGTCGCGCCGGCGTCGACGGCGTTCTGCAGCAGCTCGGACAGCTTGGCCACATCCCGCAGCCGGACGCTCAGATTGTTGTCGACGAAATACGTGATCTGATCGGTGAGCACGCCGAACTGGTCGTACTCGGACTGCGGGTAGACGGAGAAGTAGGCCGTCTGCAAGTCGGCGTCGGCCACGCCCACCTGGCGGGCGGCGTCCATGATCGCCGAGGCGGTGCGGTTGTTCTCGGCCACGGCCCGCTGCACGTCGGCGTTGCGGGACTGAACGCCCAGGTTGACCGTCACCACGTCCGGGGCCACCTGGACCGAGCCTTCACCCGGGACGGTGATCGATCGCTCCGCCTTCGGCTGGCCAACACAGCCAGCCAGCAGCACGGCCGTCAGGAGGATTACGGAGAGCACTCGTGTGCGCATGGCTTCCTCCCTCAGCGAATGCCGTAGGTGACGGAGAGCTGGACGGCGTACTCCAGCGTCCCCGGCGCGGTCGGAACGTCGCTGGCGGCGGGGGCAGATTCGCCGGCGTACGGGAGCGGGACCGGCGACACGCCGCCCGTGCTCTCGGCGACGGTCAGGATCGGCCCCAGCGTGACGCCGCTCTCCGTCGCCAGCTGCTCCGCCTGACGCCGCGCGTCGGCCAGCGCCGCGCTGCGGGCGGAGCCGAGGGCCGCCGCCGGCTCGGCGACGGTGTAGCTCAGGCTCTGCACCGAGTTGGCGCCGGCGGCCAGCGAGTTGCCCAGCAGCGTGCCGAGCATCGACACATCGTGCAGCGTGACGGTGACGGTGTTGTCGACGAAGTAGGTCACGTCTTCGGTGACGTTGCCGAACTCGTCGTAGCGCGGCTGGGTCGATATGCTGAAGTAGGTGGTCTGCACGTCTTCCGGCGCCACTCCCAGCTGGGTGACCGCCTGCATCACCCTGTCCGCCGTCTCGTTGTTGGCGGCGACCGTCGGACCGACTTCCGTGCCCCGGGTTTGCACCCCCAGGGTGACGACGACCGTGTCCGGCGGGATCACGACCGAGCCCTCGCCAGTCACGGCGATCGTCCGTTCGGCTTGGCCCAGCCCGAGCGCCGAGCAGGCGCCGAGAGCCAGGGCGATTGGCAAGAGGGTCAACGCCCTCCAGCGTCGGTTCAACATATCTTGGTCTCCCTTCTTAGATCGCCCGGCGTCCTCTCCAGGATGCTCGGCGCGATCCTCTCCAGGACGCAGAGTGCGAACCCTGGGCAGGCGCAGTATACCTGCTCGGGCTCGACACCGGGGTGTCACAAGAGTAGACGCCGCGGGGGGGATGGAAGTTCCAATCGGGCCGGAGGCATTCCTGCGAGGCTGCGTCGGCAAGGTGCCATGGCCGCTCCAAAGCGGGCCGGAGGCGCCTGGGCCCACCGCCTTCT
>CAZMVJ010000004.1:16987-39528 GCA_964569445.1 uncultured Anaerolineaceae bacterium
AGAATCGGGAGAGCCGGGGACGCCGACCCCGGCTCTCTGCTAAGGAGGAGAAGAAGAGTTTCCGCCCTTCCGGAGGTCAGCATACCCCCAGGATTGGCTGCTCTGCTCGGCGCGCGCCCGACGCCCGTCCTACGGAATCCCTACGCCAGGCGGGTTGGGCACGGCTGCAACACTTCGCTGGTACTGCGGTCCTTCGATCGAGGAAGATTCCCGGAAGCTTTACCCCGCACCCTTCGTTTGGATCTCGATGGAAGGCGCAAGGCCTAGCTTCCGGGAAGCTGAGAGGGGGCATGCTAGAATAGCCGGGTTTCTGGCCGGCGCGACGACGCGCTGAGCGGAGGGCCGCACTTGGTGCGGCCCGCAGTCGAAGCGTGCTCACCTCCTGGCTCCTGGCCGCTCTCCCCATCCTGCTGCTGGTCGTCCTCATCCTCGGCTTTGGCTGGTCGGCGGCGCGCGCCGGACCGGCCGGCTGGTTGGCGGCGGCATTCATCGCCCGGCTGAGCTACGGGGCGGGGCCGGAAGTCCTCGCCGTCGCTCAAGCAAAAGCCCTCTTCCTGGCGGTCGACGTTCTGTTGATCGTGTGGGCGGCCTTCTTGCTGTACCGCGTCGTCGATGAGGCGGGAGGCGTCGCCACCCTGGCGGCGGCGCTGCCGCGGCTGACGCCGGATCGCGGCATGCAGGCCCTTCTGATCGGCTGGGCCTTTGCCTCCTTCCTGCAGGGCGTCGGCGGATTCGGAGTGCCTGTCGTGGTGACAGCGCCGATCCTGATCGGCTTGGGCTTCGACCCGGTGACAGCCGTCGTGGCGCCATCGCTGGGACACGCCTGGTCCGTCACGTTCGGATCGCTCGGCTCGTCCTTCCAGGCGCTGATCGCCGCCAGCGGAGTCGCGGGGCCGGCGATCTCGGCCCAGAGCGCGGCCCTGCTCGGTGCGGCCTGCCTGGTATGCGGCGCCATGGTGCTTCACGTGGCGCGGGGTCGGATCCGGCTGCTGGTCCCTGTGGTCTTGATGGGGTTGGCGATGGCGGCGACGCAGTATGCGCTGGCCGTCGGCGGGGTGTGGCACATCGCCGGCTTCGGCGGCGGCCTGGCCGGGCTGGCGGTCGGTTTCGTCCTGGCCCGCTCCACTCGCAGCCCGTCGGGGCCATCCGCGAGCGAAGTCGTGCCTGTGCGCCTCATCGTCCTGGCGCTGACTGGCTATGCCCTGCTCGTCGTCATCACGCTGGCCGTTCAGTTCATCGTCCCGCTGCGCGCCGCCCTCGGCTCGATCGTCGTCCAGGCGCAGTTTCCGGCGGTTGCGACCGGCCTCGGCGTCCTGACTCCGGCCGAGCCCGGCAAGAGCCTGGTGCTGCTGCGGCATGCCGGCGCCATTCTGGTCTACGCCGCTGCCCTCACCTACTTCATCCTGCTCCGGGCGGGGGTCATGCCGCGGCGCGCCGCCGGCCGCATCGCCGTCGACACCGCCCGCGGCGTTCTCGGTTCGAGCGTAGCCATCGTGTCGATGACGGGCATGGTCACGATCATGGCCCATGCCGGCATGACCGATGTGCTGGCGCGCGGCCTGGCGCAGGCCTCGGGCGCCGCCTTTCCGCTGGTGGCGCCGTGGATCGGCGCCCTGGGCGCCTTCGTCAGCGGCTCGAACACCAGCTCGAACCTGCTCTTCGGCATGCTCCAACGTCGGACGGCCGAGGTCCTGGCGATCCATGTTGCCTGGATCCTGGCGGCGCAGACCGCCGGCGGCGCCATCGGCTCGGTGCTCTCACCGACCAAAGTCTCGGTGGGCGCCACCAGCGCTCGCGAAGCGTCCCGTAGCGAAGCGGAGGGGCCCGCCGCCGATCAGGAAGGGCGCATCATCCGCCGGCTGGTGCGTTACGCCGCGCCGCTGCTGCTCGGCCTGGGAGTCCTGACCGCCCTGGCCCTGGCCGGAGGGCGAGGATGAACGGGACGCCGCGCCGATGGTCGCGTCAGCGGGTGCAGGCGGTGGCCCTGATGGTGCTGCTGGCGGCATCGGCCCTCGAGTTGGGGGCCGTGGCCGGCGGTCTGGACATCCTGCGCGACGGATTGCTGGCGCTGATCGCGCTGACGATGATCGTCGCCGCCGGCTGGGGCTGACAGAGCGCGCCGCGCGAACCTGTCTGTCCGGACGGCTGATGTACAATCGCCGCCATGCCGGACGAAGCGGATGTGCTGGTGTTGATGACGGTGCGTTTTCCCGACGCGCTGATGCAGCGTATC
Organism: uncultured Anaerolineaceae bacterium; assembly: GCA_964569445.1. Classification (GTDB taxonomy): domain Bacteria; phylum Chloroflexota; class Anaerolineae; order Anaerolineales; family E44-bin32; genus DATEVL01. The sequence goes on from CAZMVJ010000004.1 coordinate 19,221, forward strand.
CGCGCCGTCTCGCCTCGCCTCCACGTCGAAGTCCATCCCGCCGCCAGCACCGCCGAGCTTCCCGGCGGACTCCTGCCGGACGTCGAAATCCTATACACGATGCGCACCCTGCCGGACCCGGAAGCGGTCCCCAACCTGCGCTGGATCCAGTTTCACTCCGCCGGGGTCGACCACGTCGCCGAGCATCCGCTGCTGCGCGGCGACGTGCGCGTGACGACTCTCAGCGGCGCCGCCGTCTCGCAGATGGCCGAGTACGTCCTGATGGCGCTGCTCGCTCTGGGCCGGCGTCTGCCCCGGCTGGAACGCGATCGCACCGACAAGCGCTGGGCCGAGAACCGCTTCGAGCGCTTTCGACCGAGCGATCTCAAGGGTAGCACCGTCGGTATCGTCGGCTACGGCAGCGTCGGGCGGGAAGTGGCACGCCTGTGCCGCGCCTTCGGGGCGGAGGTCTTGGCGACGAAGCGCGATCTGCGCCACCCGGCCGACGACGGCTATCGTCCCGATCACCAGGGGGATGCGCAGGCCGAGCTTCCGACTCGCCTCTACCCTCCCCAGGCCCTGGCGTCGATGGCGGCCGAGTGCGATTTCCTGGTGGTGACGGTGCCGCTCACACCCGAGACGCGCGGCCTGGTGGGACGGAACGTGCTGCAGAAGATGAAGCCGACCGCCTGCCTGGTCGACGTGTCGCGCGGCGGGGTGATCGATCACAACGCGCTGATCGAAGCCCTGTCGGAAAAGAGGCTGGGCGGCGCCGCCCTCGACGTCTTTCCCGTTGAGCCGCTGCCGGGCAGCAGCCCGCTGTGGGAAATGCCTAACGTTCTGCTCTCCCCCCACATCGGCGGCGCCTCCGACCACTACTTCGAGCAGGCCACGGCCCTCTTTACGACCAACCTGCAGCGCTACCTGACCGACCAGCCTTTGCTGAACGAGTTCGATCCCCGGCGCGGGTACTGACGATGGCGGTGCTCCGTGGAGTCATCTTCGACTTCGGCTCGACCCTGATCCGCTTCCGCGGCGACTGGGACGAGGTCCTGAGCCGCGGCCGGCGGGACATGGCAGCCTGGTTGAAGCGGGCCGGGTACCCCGTCGAGGTGGAGGCGTTCAGCCAGGCGGTCCAGCAGGCCTTCGAGACCAGCTTCCGCGATCGGCATCACGATCACCGCGAGCGGGCCTCGCGCCAGATCCTGCGCGAGGTGCTGGCCCAAGTCGGCCTGCCGTCGGTGCCGGACGAAGACGTGCGCCAGGCGCTGCGTCGGCTGTATGCGCCGAGCGAGGCCTGCTGGTCCCCGGTCCCCGGAGTCCACGACGCGCTGGCAGCTCTGCAGCGGCGCGGCCTGCGGCTCGGCCTGCTGTCCAATGCCAGCGACGTCGACAACGTCGAACGACTCCTGGAAAGTGCCCGTCTGCCGGTCGTCTTCGACCCGGTGGTCATCTCGGCCGCCGCCGGCGTGCGCAAGCCGACGCCCTCGCTGTTCGAAGGGATCCTGCGGCAGTGGTGGATCGAGCCGACCGAGGCGGTGATGGTCGGCGACCTGTTGGGCGAGGACATCCTCGGGGCACAGCGCGCCGGCATGCACCAGGTCTGGGTGCGGGCCGACGCCGACGCGGCGTTCAACGCCGAGTTCCAGGACAAGGTCTTCCCCGAGTGGACGGTCGACACCGTCGTCGACCTGCCCGGGCTGCTGCTTCCCCTGACGGCGGACCCAACTCTATGACCAAAGCGACAGGCCGAGGGACGCCGGCTGCCTGGGCGCCGGACCATCGCCGCGCGCCTCGACGGCGGACGGGAGCACGGCCCTGACCGCCTGGGTGACGCGGGCGCGTGAGCTACGCGGCCGTTATCCGGGGCAGTTTTGGCTGTTGTTCTGGGGAGTCCTGCTGATCAGCTCGGCCTCCAGCATGTTCTGGCCGTTCCTCCTGATCTTCGTGCGCCAGCAGCTGGATCTGCCGATGACGACGGTGGCGCTGCTGCTGACGGTCAACTCGGCCGCCGGCCTGGTCGGGCTGGCCATCGCCGGGCCGGCGGCCGATCGCTTTGGCCGCAAGCCGGTGATGCTGGTAAGTCTGGTGGGCCAGGGCGGGGCGATGGTGGGGATGAGTCTGGCGGCCTCGCTGCCGGCCTGGATCGCCGCCATGGCCTTCCTGGGCGCGTTCAACCCGCTTTATCGGGTCGGGGCCGACTCGATGGTGGCCGATCTGCTCCCAGCCCAGGAACGCGCCGGCGGATACGCGTTGCTGCGCGTCATCTCGAACCTGGGAATCGCCATCGGGCCGCTGATCGGCGGATTCGTCACCAGTGTCTCCTACGACATCGCCTTCTACGCCTCGGCCAGCGCCAGTCTGATCTATGCTGGCCTGCTTTCCCTCCGCGCTCGGGAGACGATGCCGCCTCGCTCGACCGCGCGCGCGGCGGCGTCCGGCAGCTACGGTCCGGTTCTGCGCGACAAGCCGTTCGTACAGTTCATCGGCGTCGTTGCGCTGTCGGGCATGGCCTACGTCATTCTGATGGCGCTGCTGCCGGTCTACGCCAAGGAGAACTTCGGCGTGGTCGAGCGGCAATACGGCTTCATCCTGGCGACCAACGCGGCGATGGTGGTGCTGTGCCAATTCGCCGTGACGCGCTGGACGTCGCGCCGGCCGGCGCTGCCGGTCTTGGCGCTGGGTTCGCTGTTCTATGCCGCCGGGGTGGGAAGCGTGGCGCTGGGTGCCGGCTTCGGCGCGTTCTGGATGAGCATGGTCATCCTGACGGTGGGGGAGTTGATCATGGTCCCCACTTCGACGACGCTGACGGCCAACCTGGCGCCGACCGAGATGCGGGGCCGTTACATGGGACTGTACAGTCTCACCTGGACGATCAGCGTCGGCCTGGGCCCGGTGTTGGGAGGCGTGCTGAATGACCGGTTGGCGCCGGTGGCAATATGGTATGGCGCCTGTCTGCTGGCGCTGGCTTCGGCGCTGATGTTTCTGGCGTTGGGCCGCTCGTCTAGGCTGCGGACGGCAGGGACCGCCGAGCTGAGCCGTTTGACAGGTTGATGAAAGAAACCTCCGACCACCTCACCCCCCGGCGGGACTCCCGTATCTTCGGGTGCCGCTTCAGCAGGGGGAGGGGAAAGGGGTGGGGGGTCCCAAGTGCGGCCACTCTTCATCCCGCAGCGCTCTTAAGGTTCTCTCAGCTGGTTCGGGACATTCGATTTCACATTTGCCGGCACTCCAGAGTCATATGAGGTAGGAGGGCGAGGCCACGTGGCACGTCCCGATCAGGTCGAAGCATGGGCCGATAGACATGGGAAGGAGATCCACGCCTACCTGTGGCGCATGCTCGGCGATGCGCAGGATGCCGACGACGCCCTGCAGGAAACCTTCCTGCGAGTCCTGCGCCATCGCCGAGCCGCACCGATTCTCGAGCCGCGCGCCTGGCTGTACGCCATCGCCGGCAATGTCGCCCGCTCGCAGCTACGACGTCGGCGCACGGAAGGGGAAAGACGAGCGATGCCCGAGATCGACGTGGCCGCCCCGGATGGAGTGCACGAGATGGATCGAGTGGATGCGGTCCGCCGGGTGGTCGAGTCCCTGCCGTCGAAACAGCGCCAGGCGCTCGTGTTGCGCCGTTATCAGGGGCTGAGCTATGACGAAGTCGCCCGGGTAGTGGGCGGTAGCGCCCAGGCGGCGCGGGCGAACGTCTACCAGGCTGTGCTCAAGTTGAAGAAGGCGTTTCCGGAGGAAACTCGATGAGCAAGCGTAAGAACCTCCCCGAGCATGAACTCGAGCGCTGGCTTGCCGGGTCGGCCAAGCCCGAAGAGACCCCGGCCTTCGCCAGAGCGTTGGACGCGGCCTACGCCGCCGGCCCGCAGGCGGCGACCTGGCGCGAGTCGCGGCAGCGGCTGCAGGATCGGTTGATCGCCAGCGCTCCTCGCGTGTACTATGACCGGGTGAAATCGTCACTCGTCGGTCCGTTGTGGGTCGCCGTGACGGATCACGGCTTGGCGGCGGTGACCTACGGCGGGAGTGAAACCGAGTTTGCCGGCTGGGTCGGTCGGCGGTTGCGTTCGACGCCGGTCCGTTCGGCCGAGCGAACCGCCGCCGCCCGCAGCGAACTGGTCGAGTATTTGCGCGGCCGGCGGAAGGCCTTCAGCGTGCCGGTCGACCTGCGTCACGTGACGTCCTTCCAGCGCAGCGTGTTGGAGGCGGCGCGGTCCGTGCCGCGCGGGCAGGTGGCTACCTATGGCGACATCGGGCGCAGCATCGGGAAGCCGGGCGCAGCGCGCGCGGTCGGGCAGGCGTTGGGGAGCAACCCGGTGCCAATCGTCGTCCCCTGCCACCGGGTGCTGGCCTCCGACGGTTCGCTCGGTGGCTACTCGGGCCGGGGCGGGCTGAGCACGAAACGTCGGCTGCTGGCGCTGGAGGGGGCGGCACTCCCCTGAGGACGAAAGAAGAAAAACAACGGTGAGGTGTGAATGAAACTTCGCGATTGGGTGACGTTCTGGACGCTCGGTTTGATTTGGGGCTCGTCGTTCCTGTGGATCAAGATCGCCCTGGACAATGTCGGCCCGTTCACCCTGGTGGCCTGGCGGCTGCTGATCGGGGTCGCCGGGCTGGCGCTGGTCGTCTTGTTCCGGCGGCCGACGTTTCCGCGCGGGCTGCGCATCTACGGATTGCTGGCGCTCTTGGGGGTGACCAACACGGCGCTGCCCTTCCTGCTGATCTCGTGGGGTGAGCAGAGTATCGATTCGGCGGTGGCCTCGATCCTCAACGGCACGGTGCCGCTCTTCGCCATGGTCTTCGCCCACTTCGCCCTGCAGGACGACCGGATGACACGCGCCCGCGTCGCCGGTTTGATCCTGGGTTTCCTGGGCGTGATCGTCCTGATGTCGGGCGACTTGGTGCCGGGCCAGGTGCGGGCGGGCGGCCTGGGTCAGCTGGCCGTGCTGGTGGCGTCCATCCTGTACGCGTTCAGCACCGTCTTCGCCCGCAAGAACCTGCACGGCTTGTCGCCGGTGGTGCAGTCCTTCGTACCGCTGGTGGTCGCCGACCTGTTCATCTGGACCGGAGCCGTCGCCACCGAAGCGCCGGTGCTGGCCCCGACATCCGGGCTGACCTGGTTCGCGCTTGTCTGGCTCGGGCTGCTCGGATCGTGTGTCGCCTACCTGCTGCTGTTTACGCTGCTCCACCGCGTCGGCCCGACGCGCACGACGATGGTGACGTACGTCTTCCCGGTCGTAGGGCTGGTCCTGGGGATCGTCTTTTTGCAGGAGCCGGTTACCCCGAGCCTCCTGATCGGGGCGGCGATGGTGGTGGCCGGGATCCTGGTGGTGAACGGTTCGACGCTGCTGCGCAGCCTGACGTCGCGTGAGAAGAAGCCCACGGAGCCCCAGGCGTGAGTCCCGGCTGATCTCTATCGTGACCGATCTGATGCGCTGGAGAAGTCTCGTTTTCCCCGCGAGCGTCCTTCGAACCCCCTCCCCATACCCCTCCCCCTGCTTGGGGGGCGTGACGGCGTCAGAGAGTCTTGCAGGGGGAGGGGGAAGGATTCTGAGGGGCTAGGGGCGAAGCCCCCAGCCCCTCAAAGACTCCACCCCCTCTCCGCAGGTCGCCTTCTAGGGGTCAGCCGCATCACCGCGGAGAGGCCCACAGGGCTGCTCACCTGCACCGCACCTGCGGTGCGCCGCAGGTGCAGGTGTCGCGAGGGGCAGGGGGTGAGGCCGAAAGCAGGCCTGTCCCGCGACCTATGGGTGATCTCGCTTCCCACCTTAATCAGTGGGGTATCGCAGCATGTATCAAATGCCCTAAACCCGTGCACTTCATTGACAACCGTGTCGTTCGGCGGATAATAAAGGAAATAGGCACAGTCAAAGGCGACGACGGAGGAAAGTAGGCCGGTGGGGTTCGCCAGGGAGGCCGGGGCACGACTGAGACCCCGGCTCGAGCGAAGCCAGCCGAAGTTCCCTCCCGAGCCGCCCGGGTGAAATCCCGAGCCTTGCCCTGAGCGGAGCTGGCCTTCGGCCAGCGATGTCGAAGGGACAGTCGAAGGACAAGTAGTCCGGGCCGGATCCCCCCGTTAGAGAGGGGCCGTTCGTCCTGAGCGAAGTCCCGAGCCGGAGGCGAGGGACGAAGCCGAAGGACGGCGCAGAGTGGTCCTGAGTCCTGAGCGGAGCCACGGCGCAGCCGGGGCGAAGTCGAAGGATGACGGAAAACCAGGGTGGTACCGCGGGAATGAAGCTCCCGTCCCTGATGGGGCGGGAGCTTTTCCTTTGGGGAGGGTTCGATGGCCAAGACGCAAACGGCCAAGGCGGCGGCGCTGTCGAAAGCCGAGTTGGACAAAGAGCTGGCGGACATCGAGCGCCGCGCCCTGGACGGATTGGAGGGTGTGCGCGATCCAGATGGGCTCGCCGCTCGGATGCAGACCTTCCTCGGGCGCAACGGGGAAATGAACCGCGCCCTGGAGCACCTGGTCGACCTCCCCAAGACCGAGCGGGCCGAGGTCGGGAGGCGGGCGAACGAGCTCAAAGCCCACTTGGAGACGGCCTTCGCCGCGCGCCGTGAGGCGATCGAGGCCGCTCTGCTGGAAGGGCGCCTGCGGGAAGAGACCCTCGACGTCACCCTGCCGGGCCGGCCGGTGGTGCGCGGCCGGGTGCACCCGGCGCACTGGATGATTCATCAAATCACCAAGATCTGGGCCGAGATGGGCTTCCAGGTGTACCTCTCGCGCGAGGTCGAGACCGACGAGTTCAATTTCACCTTGCTCAACATGCCGCCCCATCACCCAGCCCGCGGCGAAGTGGACACCTTCTACACCACCGATCCGCAGGTGTTGCTGCGCACGCACACCTCGCCGGGGCAGATCCACGTCATGCGCGAGCGCGCCCCGGCCCCGATTCGCGTGGTGCTGCCGGGCATGTGCTACCGCTACGAGCAGGTGACGGCCCGTTCCGAGATCCAGTTCAACCAGATGGAGGGGCTGGCCGTCGGACAGCACATCACGTTTGCCGACCTCAAGGGGACCCTGACCGCCTTCGCTCGCCGTCTGTTCGGCGCGCCGGTGGCGACCCGCTTTCGAGCGGCGCATTTCCCCTTCACCGAGCCGTCGGCCGAGATGGACATCGAGTGCTTCGTCTGCGGCGGCGTCGGCTGTCCGGTATGCAAGGGCACCGGCTGGCTGGAAGTGCTCGGCTGCGGGATGGTTCATCCGACGGTGCTGGTCAACGGCGGATACGACCCGGCCCGCTTCTCCGGTTTCGCCTTCGGCATGGGGCCGGAGCGTTTGACGATGCTCAAGCATCGGATCGAGGACATCCGTACTTTCTGGGGAAACGACCTGCGTTTCCTCGAGCAATTCTGAAGGAGGCGACATGAATCAGGAAACCCCGCCCACCGGAGAACTCTCGGACGAGCTGCGCGCTCTGGGGGAGAACCTGCGCAGCGCCTTTCAGGCTGCCTGGGACAGCGACGACCGACGCCGGCTGCAGCGGGAGATGGAGGCCGGAATCGGCGCGCTGGCTGAGTCGCTGGGTCAGGCGGCGCGCGATTTCGCCGAAAGTGAAACCGGGAAGCAGATGAAGCAGGAGGCCCGAGAGTTCGGCGAACGGGTGCGATCGGGCGAGGTCGAGTCGAAAGTCCGACAAGACCTGACGGCGATCCTGCGCAAGATGAACGAGGAGCTCGGTCGGGCGACGTCGTCCTGGTCGAGCCGACCGCCGCCCGGTCCGGAAGGTCAGGCATGAAAGTCCCGCTCTCCTGGCTGCGCGAGTTCGTCGACATCAACCTCGCCATCCCCGACCTGGCCGAGCGGCTGACGCTGGCCGGCCTGGAGGTCGAATCGGTGCACCTGGCCGGGCTGGCCCTCCCGGAGGTGGCGCCACGGCTCAAGGTCACGGGGCTGAGCTGGGATCCCGAGAAGATCGTCGTCGGCGCAGTCTGGGAAGTGATGCCGCACCCGAACGCCGATCGCCTGGTGTTGTGCCGTCTCGACGACGGGACACAAGAACAAATCGTCCTGACCGGAGCCCCGAACCTGCTGGCGTTCAAGGGTCAGGGGCGTCTGGAGCAGCCGCTCAAAGTCGCCTATGCCCGCGAGGGGGCGCGGCTGTTCGACGGGCATCAGTCCGGCTGGGAGCTCATGACCTTGAAGCGGGCCAAGATCCGCGGCGTTGACTCGTATTCGATGGCCTGCTCGGAGAAGGAGCTGGGGATCTCGGAAGATCACGAGGGGGTCATCCTGCTCGACGACGACGCGCCGGTGGGCCGCCCGCTGGCGGAGTATATGGGGGACGCCGTCTTCGACATCGCCCTGACGCCCAACATGGCGCGCAACGCCAGCATCCTGGGCATCGCCCGGGAAGTGGCGGCGCTCACCGGCGCGGCATTCCGCCCTCCGTCGTACGACGTTGAAGGGTCCGCGCCGGCCATCGCCGGCCGTGCCTCGCTGTCGATCGAAGAGCCGGAGCTCAACCCACGCTTCGTTCTCGGCCTGATCGAAGGCATCACCCTCCGGCCGAGTCCTTACGCCGTGCAGCGGCGGTTGCGCCTGGCCGGGATGAGGCCGATCAACAACATCGTCGATGCCACCAACTACGTCATGCTCGAGATCGGACAGCCGCTGCACGCCTTCGACTTCGACGTCCTGCAGCAGCGCGCCGCCGGCAAGGCGCCGCGCCTCTCGACGCGCCGGGCCCGCTCCGCCGAACGCTTGACGACGCTGGACGGCGTCGATCGAACGCTCGACGAATTCACCGTGCTGGTCTGTGACTCGGCCGGTGCGCTGTCGATCGCCGGCGTGATGGGCGGGGCCGAAACGGAAGTCGGGCCGGAGACGCGCAACGTCCTGCTCGAGGGGGCTGCCTGGGATGTCACCAACATCCGCCGGACGTTGGCGGCGCAACACCTCTCGTCGGAGGCGGCCTACCGCTTCTCGCGCGGAGTCCATCCAGCGATGGCCGAGCGCGGTGTGCGCCGCGGGCTGAACCTGATGGCCCGCCTGGGCGGCGGAGCGATCGCCGAGGGTTTGGTCGATGCGTACCCGCGCCCGCCCGCCGCCTCCGTCGTGACCCTGACCGCCGGCGACGTCGAGCGGGCGCTGGGGGTCCGCCTCGGTCTGGACGAGATCGCCGCTCACCTGCGGCGGCTCGAGTTCGCCGTCGAGCCGCTGGCCGGCGGGTTGCGCATCACCGCGCCCGATCACCGCCTCGACATCGGCGACGGCCTGGTGGGGGTGGCCGACGTGGTCGAGGAGGTCGCCCGCCTGTACGGCTACGACCGCATTCCCGAGACGCTCATCGCCGACGCGCTGCCGCCGCAGGTCGGACATCCGCAAGCCGACGCCGAAGACGAAGTGCGTCTGACGCTGGCCGGGATGGGGCTGCAGGAAGTGGTCACGTACCGGATGACCAGCCCCGAAGGCGACCGGCGCCATCTGCTGGAAGCGCCGGCCGATGAGTCGCACGTTGTGCTGGCCAACCCCATCGCCAGCGACCGCACCGTTCTGCGCCGCCACCTGCTTCCGTCGGTCCTGGAGGTTGTCGAACGCAACGCCCGCCAGCGGACGCGCCAGGCGCTATTCGAGATCGGGCCGGTCTTCCTGCCCCAAACGGGCGCGGCGCTGCCGCGCGAATCGGCGCGCCTGGCGGTGGTATTGACCGGGCCGCGGGCGCTGCGCGGCTGGCAGCCGGCCGATGAGGCGCCGATGGACCTCTACGACATGAAAGGCGTGATCGAAGGGCTGGCGGCTGCGCTCCACCTGCCGTCGCCGCGCTTCACACCCGCAACGCATGCGTCCTTTCATCCGGGGAAGTGTGCCGAGGTCGCCTTTGGCGAGCGCCAGGCCGGCGTCTTCGGCGAGATCCATCCGATTGTGCGCCGCCGCTTCGATTTCCCACCGACTCCGGTGTTGGCGGCCGAGCTGGAGGTGGAAATCCTCCTGTCGGCGCGACCATCCCGGCGGACGATCAGGCCCGTGCCGGCCTATCCGCCGGTATTGGAGGACCTGGCCTTCATCGTCGACGCCGACCTGCCGGCGGAGCGCGTCGAGGCCGAGCTGCGCCTGGCCGGCGGGGACTTGCTGGCCGAGGTGCGCCTATTCGACCTGTACCAGGGAGCGCCGATCGAGCCCGGGCGGAAGAGCCTGGCCTACAGCCTCACGTACCAGGCGCCCGACCGCACCCTCACCGACGCCGAAGTGCGTCAGGTGCGGGAACGGTTGATCGCGCACGTCAAGACTAGCCTTGGGGCGAAGCTGAGGATGTAGAAGATCAGTGGTCAGTGGTGAGGGGTCAGTTCCTTTGCTCTGGCCACTGGTCACTGACCACTGGCCACTAGCGCTTGACGCCGGGGCCTTCGCCGGTGACGGTCTCGGCCCGGATGAGCGCCGTCGCCGCCAGCTGGGCGACAACGCGCAGCAGATCGTGATCGACTTGGGTGAAGGCCCGCTCAGAGGTCTTGTTGAGGGCCTCGATCACTCCCAGCACGCGCTCCCCGTCGAGCAGCGGGATGGCGACGAGCGAGCGGGTCTGGAAGTCGAAGGTCTCGTCCACCAGCGGCGAGAAGCGGGCGTCGTGTTGGACGTCCTGGACGATCTGCGGTTGGCGGTGGGAAGCGACCCAGCCGGCGATGCCCGATCCGTGGGAGAGGCGATAGCCGGTCAGGCGCTGTTTGGCCTGGCCGTGCACCACGGCGAAAACCAGCTCTTTAGTCTCTTCATCGACCAGCATCAACGAGCCGTCGGTGGCGCCGACGACGGTAAGCACCGAGGCCAGCAGGTCCCCCAGCAGCGCCAGCACATCCGTCGTCGGCGTGAGGCGTTGGATCAGATCCTGCAGGGCGCTCAAGGCGCGGATCGAGGAGTGCAGCACCGACAGCTCGGAGCGGAGCTCGCGGTTCTCCTCCTTCAGGCGCGTCACCTCGAGTTGCAGCATGCGCAGCGGGCTGGTTTCGGGCGAGAGGGTCATCGTCGGGCATGATAGCACAGGAGCGGCGGCGGCGAAACGGGGTGGAAAACAAACGCCCCGTCCTGGGCTGAGCCCTGAGCGAACGGGGCGCGGCGGGATCGCAGGGGGATCAGACGAGAACGACGTTGGCTGCCTGCAGGCCCTTCGGTCCAGACTCGACGCTGAACTCGACCTGCTGGCCCTCCTCTAGCTTGCGGTAGCCTTCCGCCTGGATGGCGGAGAAGTGGACGAAGACGTCTTCGCCGTCTTCGCGGCCGATGAAGCCGTAGCCCTTGACCGCATTGAACCACTTCACTGTTCCTCGAAATCGATCGGTCATTTCTGCTTCTGCCTCCTGGGCGAGATCGTGCCGGCGGGAGCCCGACGGACAAAGAGAAAACCGCCCCGGGACGAGCGGCGGTTGACGGACCTTGCCTCGTTCAGACTTCGTCCAGCACGGGCGGCATCGTATCACGGGCAGTAGGGCGAGTCAAGACGGGGCGTCCGAGGCAACACCCTGACGGCTATCGCGTGCCACTGCTGTCCCAGGTCTTGTGGCCAGGAAACTCTCCCTCCCCACCCCCTATCCCCCTCCCCGCTGGGATATTCCCTTGGGTTGGAAGGGAGTTCGGGGAGGGGAAAGAATGATCGAAGGGACGGGGGCGGCCCTGCCGCCCCCGTCCCTTCGGGAGATCCCTCCTCCCCCTGCCTCGCCTCCACACTTGGTACTCCGGCCGATGCAGGGGGAGGGAAGGGTGGGGGTTGGAATGCGGCTCGCCGGAGAACCGAGGAAGGCATGTCCCGGTGTCGACGTAGAATAGAGGTCTGGATCGCGGCCCACGTGAACGTCTACTTCTCCTGCTCGCTGACCGGCGGACGCAACGATGAGGCCGTCTATGCGGCGATCGTCGACCATCTGCTGGCGCGAGGACACGACGTGCCGACGGCGCACCTGGCCGATCCAAAGGTGATGGACCTCGAGAAGATCGTAGAGCCGGCCGAGATCTACGCCCGCGACACGGCATGGATCGAGGCCTGCGACGCCGTCATTGCCGAGGTCAGCACGCCGTCCCACGGCGTCGGCTACGAGATCGCCTATGCCCTCGGCCTGGGCAAGCCAGTACTGTGCTGCTTTCGACGCGGCGCGCGGGTCTCCAAGATGATCACCGGCAACGACTCTCCCGGCTTGGAGCTGCTCGAGTATGCCGCCGCCGACCAGGCGCTGGCGGCGATCGACGAGTTTCTGGGCGAGGACCGCCGATGAAAGCGCAAGCGGCGCGTCGCCGCTGGACCATCGCTCCGCTCGACCCCGATCGCTGGGACGACTTGGAGAACCTGCTCGATCGCCCGGGGCCGCATCGCGGCTGCTGGTGCTTGTGGTGGCGGCAGCCGCACAAGGAATTTGGGGCGACGAGCGATGACCAGCACCGTCGGCGGATGGGCCAGATCGTGCGCCGCGGCGGCCGCCCGGGATTGTTGGGTTATGTCGACGGTGAGCCGGTGGCCTGGGTTTCGCTCGGGCCACGCACCGACTTCGCCGCGCTGGAAGCTTCGCGCCTGTTGCGCCGGGTGGACGATAAACCGGTCTGGTCCGTGGTGTGCTTCGTCGTGCGGCCCGACCAGCGCCGCCAGGGATGGATGCGCCGCCTGCTGCGGGCGGCGGCGCAGTACGCCGCACAGCACGGCGCCACCCTGCTGGAGGGTTACCCGTTGGAATGCGGCGACCGCCGGCTGACCGGCGACTCCGGCTACACCGGCATCGCTTCGACGTTCCGCGCCGAGGGCTTCCACGAGGTCGCCCGGCCTCGGCCTGACCGGCCGATCATGCGGCGCAGTCTGCGCCGACGAAAAGCGCTAGGAGGCAGGCGATGACACAGGATCAGGGTGCGCAGCCGGGGGACCGACCGGCGCTGCTCGAGCACCTGCATTGGCTCGGCCACGACACCTTTCGCATCGATCGACCGGTGACGATCTACCTCGATCCATGGAAGCTGCCTCCCGGGAGCCGGCCGGCGGACCTGATCCTGGTCAGTCACCATCACAACGATCACTGTTCGCCGGAAGACGTCGAGAGCATCCGTCATGAGGCGACGATCGTCGTTGCCAACGCTACGGCGGCGGGAAAGCTGCGATCACCGGTGCGAGTTCTGCCAGCCGGCAAGTCGATCATGGTGGCCGGCGTGACGGTCGAAGCCGTCCCGGCTTATAACCTCGACAAGAAGTACCACCCCCGCGACGAAGGGCACATCGGATTCATCGTGCATCTGGGAAGCGAGCGTCTCTACTTCGCCGGCGACACCGATCTGATTCCCGAGATGACCGGTCTGGCCTGTGATGTGGCCCTGCTGCCGGTGAGCGGGGTCTATACCATGACGGCCGAAGAGGCGGCCCGCGCCGCCGGGGTCATCCGGCCGCGGGTGGCGGTGCCGATGCATTACGGCGCCGGGGTGGCCGGCAGCGCCGAAGACGCCGAGACGTTCCGCCAGCAGTGTCCGGTACCGGTCGTGATTCTGAAGATGGAGGGGCTGCCGCCCGCGGATTGAGCCCGACATCCCTTCACTCGCGAGCGCAACAGCCAAGAAACCGCGATGCCCGCGAAGGCGGGCATCCAGGGCGCCAGCAAAAACTGGGCCCCCGCTTCCCCTCCGGGATGCGAAGCGCGATTCGCGGGGGCGACAGCCAAGAAACCGCGATGCCCGCGAAGGCGGGCTTCCGCGGACGATGTCTTCCCAGGTTCGTCTTGTGGGATGTGGAGCGCCTTCGAGCGACCCCGTCAGGCGAGTTCGATCTTCTCGAGGTCGGGGAAGAACTGCCGCACCGTCCCGGCCACCCAGCCTTGCAGCGTCGTCGCCGAGAGGTGGCAGCCGGCACAGGCGCCGCCCATCTCCACCCGCAGCCGGCGACCGTCGAAATCCACCAGCCGCACCCAACCCCCGTGGTACTGCTCGATGTACGAGCTCAGCCGTTCGAGCAGGGCCTGCATCCGTTCCTGATCCGAGACATCGAGGCGATGGTTGTGGGCGTTTTCGGTCATGGGTTGCGGACCTCCCGGCCTGGACGGACCCCTTGGCGCAGCAGCTCCATCACGTGATCATGCGTGCTCGTCAGCCGCAAGGCGATCACCTCGGCCAGGCGCTCGAGCAGGATGACGCCCGTCGCCGGGTGATCTTCGCAGATCCGACGCAGATCGCGTCCCCGAATCGAAAGGCAGCGGCCATCGGCGGTGCAGACGGCGCCGGAAGTGTAACTCGATCGTCCCAGAGCGGCCGACCAGCCGAAGACACCGCCGGCCTCGATGATACTGACCGTCAGCGCTTCGCCGTCGTACGGTTTGAAGCGGATCTCGACGCGGCCCGAGACAAGCAAATAAAGTCGGTCGGCGGGTTGATCTTGCTGGAAGAAGACCTCCCCGGCCCGGTGGTCCTCCGCCCGGAAACTCGCCAGGATGCGCTTTCGGTCGGCGCTCGACAGACCTTGGAAGAACGCCATGTCCTCGAAAGATGGGGGGCTGTCGGGAACGGGCATGTCCGGCGGCAAGGTGAAACCAGTCTAGCCGTCGGCCGCCGGCCGGCTCAGTACAATCCGTCCGGGACCCCCTGACGACCGTCACCCGTCGACCGGGTGTCGGATTGTGATGAATGCCACGGGTCCCCTTGACGGTCCCCTCTGATTCGGTATACTAGAGCTACAGGCAGACGTCTGGGTGCCCCCCTCACCTAGATGTCTGCCTGTGCTTTTCCCCGTTGTCAGGCGACATGGGCCAGGGCCGTCAGCAGCCGCTCGACCTCGTCCTCGGTGTTGTAGTGGACCGCCCCGATACGAACCAGGCCGCCGCGGTCTTCCAGCTCCAGGCGTTCGGTGACCGCCTGAGCGTAGAAATTGCCGTCCCAGGCGTTGATGCCGGCTTCGCCCAGACTGCCGGCCACCTGCCGGGGGGTTTTCCCCTCCAGCGTGAATGAAACAGTGGAAAGGCGATCGGCCATCTGCTGCGGGTCGGTGATGCCGTAGATCCGCAGGCCGGGGACGGCTTGCAGGCCGTCGACCAGCCGCTGCGTCAGGCGGGCTTCGTGCGCCTCGATCAGCGAGAAGGCGCGGTCGAAGCGCGCGCTCCAATCGGACGACGCCGCGCCCGACAGGCCGGCCAGGTACTCGGCCGCGCCCAGCGCACCGACGATATTCTCGTGCAGCTGGGTGCCCGTCTCAAACTTCCCCGGCGGTGCATCGGAACCCGGCCGCACCTTGTAGGCGCGCAGTCGGCTGAGCAGTTCATGCCGGCCGTAGAGCACTCCCAGATGAGGGCCGAAGAACTTGTAGGCGGAGGCCGCCAGAAAATCGCAATCGAGCGCCTGCACGTCGATGCGGCGGTGGGGTGCAACCTGGACGGCGTCGACGTAGCACAGCGCGCCGGCGGCGTGGGCGCGCCGGGCGATCTCGGCCACGGGATTGACCGTGCCGACGGCGTTCGAGGCGAAGCCAACGGCGACCAGGCGGGTGCGCGGACCGAGCAGCGTATCCAGCATGGCCAGGTCGAGGGTGCAGTCCTCCGGATCGAAATCAAGCCAGCGCACCAGGCAGCCGCGGTCCTCGGCCACCAGGCGCCACGGGGCGATGTTGGCGTCGTGGTCGAGCCGGGTGACGATGATCTCGTCGCCCGGGAGGAACTCGCGTGCCAGGGCCCGGCTGATCTGGAACGTCAGGCTGGTCATGTTGGGTCCGAAAACGATTTCCTCCGGCCGGGCGGCGCCGAGCAGGGCCGCCATGGCGACGCGGCTCGCCTCCAGCAGCCGATCGGACTCGCGGCTGGTGGCAAAGGCGCCGTCGCGATTGGCGTTGCTCTTCGTCAGGTAGCCGAGCATACGGTCAAGCACCGCCTGCGGCACCTGGGTCCCGCCCGGGTTGTCGAAGAAGACCGTCTCGGATTGCAGGGCGGGGAACTGCCGGCGGACGGCGGTCACGTCGAGAGTCATGCGATCTCCTTCGCTCCGGCGGCGCGCAGCCGGCGTTCGGCTTCGGCCAGGTCGTCCGGGGTGTTGACGTTGAAAAAGCACCAGGGATCGGGATCGATCGCCTGGGCCTCGGCGGCTTCGACGACGCGCAGGCGGACGTCGGGAAAGAAGCTGATGACGCGCCGCTGGCCGGCATCGAGGGCGCGGCGGATCGCCGTGGCGCAGGTGCGCCGGTAGACGGCGAAGAGCGGTTCGTATTCACCGCCTGGGCGGGGAACGACCGCCTCGGCCGCCGCGCTCAGGCTCAACAGGTGATCGGCCAGCGAGCGGCTGGCGAACGGCATGTCACAGGCGACGATCAGCACCGGATCGCCTTCGGCCGCTTCCAGCGCCGTCAGCAGGCCGTCGAGCGCGCCCGCCGCGGGTCGGCGATCGCCGACGGTACGCACGCCGAAGGCGGCGTAGGCCAGCGGCTGGTTGGTCGTGACCAGGACCTCGCCGGCCAGCGCACCCAGCCGATCGATGACGTGGCGCACGAGCGGCTTGCCGGCCAGTTCGACCAGACCCTTGTCGCGGCCCATGCGGCTGGAGCGTCCGCCGGCCTGAATCGCCAACGTCACCATGGGAGTGGTGAGTGGTCAGTGGACAGTGGATCGTGGGGCCCTTCTGACCACTGACCACTGACCACTGTCCACTCCGTCCCCGACTCAACCATGGTCAACCGGCGTCAACACGAAGATCGGCACCTTCCGGGGGGAAGCACGCCGGGCGTACGCGGCGTACCCCGGGTAAAGAGCAACGGCGCGGAGCCAGAACCGATCGTACTCTTCGGCCGACGCCGGGCGTGCGGCGAAGCGCTCGGCGGTACCGGCCGAATGGACCTGAGCGTCCGGATGAACGCGCAGGTTGTGGTACCAGGCCGGGAGGCGGCGGCGGCCGAAGTTGGAGCCGATAAGGGCAAGCCGTTCACCCTCGGGCAACGTCGTCAACGGATGCGTTCGGGGCCGGCCGCTGCGCGCGCCGGTGGTCGTGATGCGCCGGACGGGCAGTCCGGTGAGGGGCGTCGTCAGACACCATCGATCGCCGCTCCACGCCAGCAGGCGCCCATCGATGGCGTGGACGAGCGGAGCTGCCAGCCGCGTGACCCAGGCCATCATCGCCAGCCGCTGCACCCAGCGCTGGAGGCGAGTGGGAGACTTGCGAAAGTGCGGAGGCACGCCTTGATCTGCCACCGCCGGTGATTGTACTTCCCGGGAACGGCGAGCGGGCCGCGATATAATGCGCGCGGGGTGAGGGCATGACCACGCTCGGCGACGTCCTCGACGCACATACCGTCGAGGGGGAGTTGGTGCGGCGGCTGGAGGACGGGGCCGTCGAGTGCTACGCCTGCGGCCACCGTTGTCTGATCCGACCGGGACGCCGCGGCATCTGCCAGGTGCGCTTCAACGAGGGCGGGACCTTACGCGTGCCGTGGGGCTATGTCGGCGCGCTGCAATGCGATCCGGTCGAGAAGAAGCCGTTCTTCCACGTTCTGCCGGGATCCGATGCGCTGACCTTCGGCATGCTCGGCTGCGATTTCCACTGCGGCTACTGCCAGAATTGGGTCACGTCGCAGGCGATGCGCGATCCGGCTTCCGAGATCGCCGTGGAAGCCTTCCGGCCGATCACGCCCCGGGAACTGGTCGAGCATGGGCAGCGCCTGGGGGCGCGGCTGGTCGTCTCGTCCTACAACGAGCCGTTGATCACCAGCGAGTGGGCGCGGGGCGTGTTCGAAGCGGCGCGGCAGGCGGGCATGCTGTGCGCCTACGTGTCGAACGGCAACGCCACGCCGGAGGTGCTCGAGTACCTGCGGCCGTGGGTGACGGCCTACAAGATCGATCTCAAGACGATGCGCGACCGGGCGTATCGCAGCCTGGGCGGCGTCCTCGATCATGTCCTGGAGACGATCCGCCGCACCCACGAGCTCGGCTTCTGGGTCGAGGTGGTCACCCTGGTCATCCCCGGATTCAACGACGGCACCGACGAGCTGATGGACGCGGCGCGCTACCTGGCGTCGATCTCGCCCGAGATCCCCTGGCATGTGACCGCGTTTCACCCCGACTACCGCATGATCGACCCGCCGAACACCGCCGCCTCCGCCCTGATCCGGGCGGCCGAGATCGGGCAGGAGGCCGGGCTGCGGTTCGTTTACGCCGGCAACCTGCCGGGACGGGTCGGCGGCTACGAACACACGCTTTGCCCCCATTGCCGTCAGCCGGTCATCGAACGGCTCGGCTATGCCCTGCTGGCCTATCGATTGACCGCCGACGGCAACTGCCCGCACTGCGGCTCGCGCGTCCCCGGCGTCTGGAGCGAGTCGCCCGCTTCGGTGCGCGTCGGCGGTCCGACCGACCTGTATCAGCGTCTGCCTCGACCGGTGCGCTGAGGCGGCTTGGATGGAACCCGACGGCCCGGTCAAGATGCTGCTGACCTACGATCCGCTCCCGGATCGGCGCGAGGCCTACTTCAATTACGTCCTGGGTGAATTCGTGCCGGCGCTCGAGCAAATGGGGTTGAAGATGTCCGAAGCATGGCACACGGCCTACGGCGATTACCCGCTGCGGCTGGCGGGGTTCATCGCCTCCGATCGACGGACGATGGACGACGTGCTGGCCTCGGCGGACTTCGTCGACCTCGAGGCGCGCCTGCAGGAATTCGTCGCCAACTACAACCGCCGCATCGTGCCCTTCCTCGGCCGATTCCAATTCTGAACCGCGCGCTGACACCTTCGCCGCGAAGGTCCCCAGTGTATGTTGAGCCAGCCCGCCGCCGGAGGGCTGTTGGCCGAACACCTACCCCTCCCTCGACAACACCCTGATCGGCGGCGGCGCCGGTTACCTCGAGCGATTCACCGGCATCCTTCGACTTCGCTCAGGATGCCGGACGCGCACAGGCGCGCTGAGCCCTTCGACAAGGCTCAGGGCAGGCTCCGTCCCTCGCAGGGCTCGGGATTATATCGAAGCGCGCCGGGTGCCCTGTGTGACATCGGGGCCGTCGAGATGGAACCGGGCAGTTGAGCGGACAGGCCGGTTCAGACAATATGTGACGGGCTTCACGAAGGATAGTACAATGCTGGCGCCCTGGCCCATCCCGCTCTGACGCTGCACCGCCGCCGGATCCCACCGCTGCCTGGCCAGGGCCTGGAAACTCTGCTCCGCCCCTCTTCGTAGGGGCGGAGCCGTTTCTCCGGCTGATTGGATGAAATTGCTCCAATCTGCTTGTGACAGTCAGCACTACGTTTCCAAGGCCGGTCGGCGGAAAAATGAGTTAGGCGGAGGGATGCCATGCGCGAACAGATCTGGAAACCGTTGAAAACGGCGTCGTGCGACCGGATCGGCGAGGAAGTGGCTCTCGAAGCCCTGGTCATCTTTCCGGCGGAAGTCTTGCCGGATCAGCCGGGCCGGATTCTGGCCCACCGTTGCTCGCAAGGTTTCACCTGCAATGCCCTCGACCGCCCGGCCTGCTGTTGGGCCGGGAACTGGCCCGGATACGATCCGTTTGCGTGATCGAGGTTTGGTTGGTGCGCTGACTCTCTCCTCCTCGTTGGGTCAGACGAAACGAGCGCCCCCGGTGAAGTCGCAGGGGGCGCTCGCCCTCGCGGGAAACTCAAACGACCTTCAGCTTCTTCCCGACTGCGGCAAACGCCTCCAGCCCCTGGCGGAGATCGTCCGGCGAGTGCGCGGCGGAGATCATCACCCGCAAGCGGGCTTTGCCGCGCGGGACCGTCGGAAAGCCGATGGCCATGGCAAAGACCCCGGCGCGAAAGAGCTCGCGGCTGAATTCCTGAGCGAGCGGCGCCTCGCCAAGCATGATCGGCGTGATGGGAGTCGTGCTGGATCCAGTGTCGAAGCCCATCGCCCGGATCTGCTGCTTGAAAGATTCGGCGTTCGCCCACAGCCGGCGCACCAACTCGTCGCTCTCCTCCAGCAGGTCGACGGCGGCCAGGCAGGCGGCCACGTCGGGGACGGTCATGGCGGAGGAGAAGAGGAATGGGCGGGCACGTTGGCGCAGCCAGTCGACGATGACCGGCTTTCCGGCAGCGACGCCGCCGACGACCCCGAAGGCCTTCGACAGCGTCCCGACCTCGATGTCGACTTTGCCGTGCAGGCCGAAGTGGTCGACGATCCCGCGCCCGCCGCGGCCCAGGACGCCTTCGCCGTGGGCGTCGTCGACCATCAGCAGCATGTCGTGGTCCCGGGCGACCTCGTAAATGCGATCGAGCGGCGCCACGTCCCCGTCCATGCTGAAGACACCGTCGGTGATGATCAGGCTGCGGCGGTAGCCCTTGTCCCGGTTGGCCTCGATCGTCCGGCGCAGATCGTCCGGATCGGCGTGGCCATAGCGGACGATGGTCGCCCCGGACAGTCGGCTGCCATCGATGATGCTGGCGTGGTTCAGCTCGTCCGA
>CAZMVJ010000005.1:0-27139 GCA_964569445.1 uncultured Anaerolineaceae bacterium
GCGACGTCGTGGACCTCGACCTCCAGCGGCTTTCCCTCGAGGTTCGTGACGTCGAAGCCGTCGCGTCGGACGATCGCCACCTGCCCCGACTCGAGGAAGGCCATGCGCCGGGTGTGCTCGAGGATGGCCGGGATATCGGAGGCGATAAACATCTCCCCGTCCCCCACCCCGACCACGACGCCTCCGGCGTTGCCGACGCGGGCGGCGACGATCTTGTCGGGCTCGCGCGACGACAGCAGCACGATGCCGTGCGCCCCCTTCAGGAGTCGGATCGCCTGCCGGGCGGCCGACGGTAGATCGCTGCCGGCGTCCAGGTAGCGTTCCACCAGGTGAACGATGACCTCGGTATCGGTGTCGGACCGGAATTCGGCGCCCTCCGCCGCCAGCTCTTCCTTGAGCGCGGCGAAGTTCTCGACGATGCCGTTGTGGACGACGACCACGTCGCCCGTCGCGCTCAGATGCGGATGGGCGTTGCGAGCACTGGGCTCCCCGTGGGTCGCCCAGCGGGTGTGTCCGATGCCGATCGGCCCGTGGATGGGCTTCTCCGCCAGCAGCGCCTCCAGCCGACTGAGCTTGCCGGCGTCGCGCCGGACTTCGATATGGCTGTTTTCGATTACGGCCAACCCGGCCGAGTCATAACCGCGGTACTCCAGGCGTTTCAGCCCGGCGGTGATGATCGGTGTTGCATCGCGCGAGCCGATATAGCCCACGATGCCGCACATGGAAACCTCCCGAAGCTGTCTTTTCGGCGTTGAATCTCACTCCCCGGGGGGCTGTCCGGTGCGTCGCCGCCCGGCGTTGGACCTCGGGGTTCGGCCCCATGAAGGGGCTGGGCGGTGAGCCGCCCAGAGGGCATCCGCTGAACTCTCGATTTTCCCGGCGCGGCGGGGGCGAACCGCCGCGGTCTCCGGTTGGCCCTGCCCTGCGGCAGGGAACCCTCTACCTCGTCACCCCATCCTGAAAGCTCTCGCAGGATGGGGTCCTGCGCTTTTCCTTGCTCCTGCTCCCGGTCGCCGACCTCCCTCCACTTCGGACCCGTATTATACGCAAGGGAGACTTTGTCGGACCTCTGCGATCGCCCGCCGAACTGGCCGCGTCAGGGCTGTCCGTTTTGGTGTCTATACGAAATCGAAAGTTGTTGAGGAGGCCTTCGACAGGTCGCGGTAATGACCGCGCCTCCGCTCCTCCAGAAGCGACGCCAGTACGTACATCGCTTCATCCGTCATCAATCGCAGCCGTTGGCGATCGGCCTTTCCTCCGGGAGCCGGCCGGTAACGGAACGGCCGGCCGATTCGGATCAGTGCGCCTGTGCCCCGCCACTTCCTGAGAGAAGTCGTCGGGAACTGGTCCGTGCCCTCGACGGCGATCGGTACCACCGGCGCGCCGGAACGGTCGGCCAGCAACGCTACGCCTTCCTTGCCTTCGAGCAGCGCCGGGCTGCGCGTCCCCTCCGGCGCCATCAGAATCACCTCCCCGGCTGCCAAGACGTCGCGGGCTTTGGCCAGCGCCTGGCGGTCGACCTCGCCGCGGCGCACCGGGATCACGGCCCACAGGCGCGGGATGATCCCGATCAACGGATAGCTGTAGGCTTCGACCTTGGCCAGCGGGACGACATTGCGCGGCAGATTCCCGAGAACCACCACCGGGTCGACGAAGGCAATATGGTTGTAGATGGCGACGACCGGGCCTTGTTGCGGGAAGTACTCCAGCCCTTCGACTCGGCCGATCCTCACCAGGAAGCGCCAGCCGATGTTGTCGATCACCCAGCGCAGGATGCGCCGCCGGGGTTCCAGCGCCTGGTGGTCGTAGCGCAGCGAGGGCGCGATCGCGCCGGCAGCCTTTTCCATCGTCCCTCAGGCCTCGGCTAGAGTCAGCACGCGCTCCAGCACCTGGTCGACCGTCAGATCGGTCGTGTCCAGGATGACGGCGTCCGGCGCAGGTTTGAGCGGCGCCAGCGCGCGCGACGAGTCATATTCGTCCCGCGCCGCCATCGCCGAACGGATCGCCGGCAGTTCCGCCGGCTGGCCGCGCTCGGTCAGCTCGCGATAGCGTCGCTGAGCGCGTTCGTCGACCGAGGCCACCAGGAAGAGCTTGAGGTCCGCCTCGGGCAGGACGACCGTGCCGATATCACGCCCGACCATCACGACGTCGCCGCGCAGCCCGATGTCCCGCTGCTGGCGGGTCATCGCCGTGCGGACACCGGGATAGGCCGACACGCGCGAGACATGCCGGTCAACCTCCTCGGCACGGATCGCCCAGGTCACGTCTTTCCCATTGGCCATCACGTCGTACAGCCTGCCATCCGCGAGACTCGGAGGTCTGACGTCGACCATGATCGACTCGGCCAGCGCCACGACGGCCGTCTCATCCTCGGGAGCGACACCCCGCCGCAGCGCCAAGAGAGTCACGGCTCGATACATGACGCCCGAATCGAAAAAGAGGTAACCCAGGTGCTGGGCCAGCCGTTGCGCAACGGTCGTCTTCCCCGAAGCCGCCGGGCCGTCGATGGCGATGGCGCGGGCCGGCATCACAGGCTGCCCGGGCTCACGGCTGTCCCTCACCGGACTCGACTTCCCCCAGCGTGGCGATATCGGCGCGCACCAGAAGCAGCCAGGAATCTTCGACTACCGGAACCCGACGACGCCACCACCACTGCAGGGCGTCCGGCGGGAAAGCCCCGGCGAAATCCCAGGTTTCGCCGATGACCACCGATTGGCCCAGGTAGTCGGCTCGCAGCTGGGGCTCGAGGACCGTCTGCCGCATCAGGATCACCGGCGGGCTCTCGGCGACGGCCGAGTCGCTCGTGGTGAAACGTGGGAAAGCGCGCAGCGCCCACACGAGGGACGCCGGAGGCGCCTGAGCGTCGATGGCGATTGGCAGCTCGTCGGGGACGCCTCGGGCAGTCGTTGACAGCGAAGCCAGCGTCGAGGCGATCCTCGGAATCCCGTAGGTCGGGGTCGAAACGGTCCATAGCTCGCCCGCCCCAAGGCGCTGGCGGAAGAAGTTGAGGCGCCACCCGGAAGACAAGGTGAGGAAGACAAGCAGCAACCCGCCGGCAGCGGCCACGCCCGATCGCGCTACGCCCCAGCTCCAGCCTAAACCGATCAGGACGACGGCGAGAATAGCGACGATGACGGCTCCCGCCGCCACGGCCAGGCGCGCCTCGGGCACAAGTGGGCTGGCGCCAGGGCCGATCCCCCTGGCAAAAGCGGAGAGCTGAACGCCTGCGTAGACCAGAAGCAGCGACACCAGCGCAGCGACCCCGAACGCCTGCCACGGCGATAGAAGGCGCCTCAGACGCTCCGCCTCGCCAGCCAGGCTGGGACCGGCCAATAAGGCCAGCGGAATCGTGATCCACGCGACGGCTTCCCCGGATCGACCGGGGTAGAGGACGGTCACGAGGAGTGCGAGGGCAGCCCACCAGGCGGCTCCAACGGACAGGGAGTCGCGACCGCGGATGGCGGTCACGGCGCCCAGGATTCCGAACACGAGGACGAGAGGCTCATACGCGGCCAGAATGGCCATCGGCGAGAGGGCATGCATGCCGCCCGGGCCTATCCAATCCAGCAGCCAGACTCGCAGGCCTTCAGCCAGCGCCGTCAGGCCGCGCGGCAGCAAGCCGGCCGCCACCGCCAGGACGATCGCCCCCAAGATGCCGGTCCCGATGGCGGCTGGAAGCTTCGCCCTCACCCGGCTCCATTCACCGCCGGCCCACGGCCTTGGCGTCGTCGCCAGCATCAATCCGACCGCCGGCGCCAGGCTCAACAAGCCGAGGTAGAAAGCCGGACCGGAGGCAAATCCAAGCACCACAGCTCCGGACAGCAGGGCCATTGCCTGCCTCGGGCTCCACTGCTCATCCAGCGCCAGGATCAGCGCCGCAGTGCCCAACGCGGCGGCCACCATCGCACCACTGGTTCCGTCGGCAGTGCGCGAGGTCGCAACCAATGTCGGCGAAATCGCCAGCAGGAACGATGCCGCCAGCGCCCCGGCCAGGCCCAGCCTGCGCCGTAACAGCCACGGCGGCAGGACGATCAAGGCGCCGATGACCGCCGGGAATAACCGCGCCGTCGCCTCGCTTCCGCCGCCCAGCTGGAAGATCGCCCAGGTCACAGTCTGGTAGGCGGCGCTCGATACGGAGCCGTCGGCCTGCGGCCAGAAGACAGAGTCCTCGGGCGTGCCCTCGGCGGCCCACAGGGCTTGCGTCGCTTCGGCATCGTTGAGCGGCACGGCCCCCAAATGGGACAGCCGCATCCCCAGAGCCAGCAGGAAGATCGCGGCGAAGAGGAGATGACGAAGGCTCACGCGCGCCTCGTCGTGGCTCATGAGCCAACCTGCGTGCGTCGACCGTAAATCGTCACATCGCCTTGTTCGAAGAGCTTGTCCATATTGATGTCGAACTTCCGGGTGGAGATCGGCGAATAGGTCGATCGCTCGAGCGGACCCACGTAGACGTAAGTGATGCCGTACTGCTCGAGAATCGCCTGAGCCTCGATCCAATCCTTGGTCAGAAAGAGACGGGCGATGTCGTCCCGCCGCGTCCCTTGCGGCGCCCAGTCGCCACGCCACTGATACTCGTGGAAGTCCCAGCCCAGGACGGTCGGGAAGCCGGTGTGCGCCGAGACGCGCGCGTACTGAGTGTAGCTGCCCCCGACCGCCTCGGCCACCACGGCTGGAGCCAGGGCGGCGCGCATCCAGCGAATGGCCACGGAATCACCCGGGTCGTCCACCTCCAGATGCGCCGTCCCGTCCAGCTGCGGCCCACCAGGGAGCTGGAACTGGGAGGTCTTTTCCCACAGAGCGGTCGTCGTGTAGACGAGTCCGAGGAAGACCGGGATGACCGCGACCACGAGCATGGGTCGCCCCCAGCGGCCGAACCCCTCCCAGGGCCATGCCAGCGCGTAGGCCGCCGCCACGGCCCACAACAGCCAGGCGGCGTACCAGAATTTGAAAACCGTGTTCATGCGCGAGCCGAACGAGTCGCGCAGGTAGAAGAACTCGGGGATGATCACCAACGCCGCGCCCAACCCGACCATCAGAACGACAAAGGCTCCGACTCCCTGATCGTTCTGGCCTGACGCCGTCTGGCGACGAGCGCGCCGAAGATAGAGCAGGCCGAGCGCCACAAGGAGGGATAGGAACAGCGCCACGGAGGGCGCGTCCAGGCGCCGAGCGACGGCCTCGGCCGCCAATTCCGCGAGCCCGGTGGCCCTCAAAGCGCTGATCGCCGCCTGGATCTCGTTCGGCGCCAGGGCCGCCATCAGAGCGCCCAGCAGCCAGGACAGTGCCCAGAGCGCGGCCGGAATCCCGAAGGTCAGCCCGAGGACCACTTTCCAAGTCCCGGGCCGCCGCATCTCGTCTCGAGTTCGAAAAACGAGCCACAACCCCACGGGCACGAGCAGGACGGCGAACATGATCAGGAATTGAGGCATCCGAGTCGGGAAGATCATGTTGGGGAGGATGCCGCCGGCCTGAGAGGCGAAGGTCGGAATCCAGAGAAGCACAGTCAGGATAGCCACGACCAGGACCGCAACGCCGGTCCACAGGCCGCGGCGAGCAGCGATCCACAAACCATCTCCCATCATCGCCCACACGGTGGCGCCGAGGATCAGAGCCAGATAGATCGGCAGGTCCCACGTGTTGAGGAATGCCAGCGCTCCCGACAGCCAGCCCACCAACACCAGCTCCCTGGTCGGCAAGGCAGATCTCGTCCCCCCCGTGACCAGCCAGGCAAAGGCTGCCAGCGCGGCGATGCCGGCCAATCCCAGGAGGGAAGACCGAACGAGGCCGGAAATCGCGTCTCGAGCGACACCCCCTCCTGCGAGGACCACCCCTGCCTTGGCCAGTGCGGCCAGGACGACGATCGCCGCGGCGCCGATCACTCCGATGCGCAGCATGCGGGGAGACAACCGGAACCAGGCCAGGCGGAACCCCTGCGGCCTGGCGGTGCGATAAGCCTGCAGCGCAACCGCCAACGCCAGAACGGCGAAGGGCAGCGAGAGTACATGCGGATGGTTGTCGGCCAGCAGGAACGAGAAGAATGGAAACTCGTCGATGACTTCGATATGGTCCCCGGCGAGATCGATGTCATTGACGACGCGCGCCCCTTGCCACCAGAACCAGAAGCGGTTGGGCGGGAAGGCCGGGTCCCCGGCCGGCGGATTCGCCAGATCGTCGAGGTTCAGCCACGTCCAGAAAGTCGATGTCTGCGAGCCGTCGGGTTGAGCCTCCCAGAACCAATGTTGCGCGTGCATGACCTCGAAGACGCCGGACAGGTTCCCGACGATCAGGACCATCAGAGGCCCGAGAAGCGCCGCCAGCCTGCGGCGCGTACCGCTACGCAGCCCCAGTAGATTGAAGACGACCGAATAGGCGCCGACGGCCACCAGTCCGAACCACAGCGCATTGCCCAGATTGAAGGCGACGCCGGCCGAGACGCCGGTCAGCCAGGTCAACCAGGCCAGCAGGACATAGCCGAGGTAATAGTAGGAGATGGCGTTTCCGGCCAGCCATGGATCCTGCGGCGGGAACTGCGGCGAGCGCAGGATGGCATTGAGGAACGCCAATTCCATCGGTTTCTCGGTGGCGACGATCTCCGGATTGAAAGCGCGCACGACCGCCCAGGCGACGAACGCCACCAGGAAGAGCGTCTCCATGGCCAGTACCGTTCCGGCGTTCGCCCGAAGCCAGCCGGCCATTTCGCGCCAGCGACCGCGGCCGGCCAGGATGGCCCCGGCCCCGACCATCAACATCGCCGCCACCGCCCCGCCTGGACTGTTGCGGAGGATCCCCAAACTGGAGCAGAGCCACAGGAGGTAGCCGCCGAGCAGGACGCCGAGCGTTCGGGACAACCCGTAGCCGCGGTCCGGGAGCCGATCGAAGACGCGCCAGGCGATCGGGAAGGCCGCCGCGCCGGCGACGGTGCTGGCCACCCACCAGGCGAGGATGCCCCCGATCATCGGACGACCTCGTAGACCACGGTGTCTCCGTCACGATAGGCTTCGCGCAGAATGCCATGGGCGGCCATCGTCTGGAATTTCTCGAGCCCGTGTGTCGGGCAGCGCAGCGCGCCTTCGGGAAGCTGTGGATCGACCGCCAGGCACTCGTCCGCGCCGACCAGCGGCGGTTTGGTCACCAGAGGTCGTCCGGCCATGTCGCAATAGACCCCGAACGAGTCGGCTGTCGGGAAGCAGGGCTGCATCTCTTCATAATAGGCCCGTTCCATCTCGCCGACGATGATGTACCGAACGCCGTACTTGTGGAGAAACGCCTGCGCCTCGGCCACCGTATAGCGGGTGTAAAAGTCGGCCACTTCCGCGGCGCGCTCGAGGACGGGAGTCGAATCGACCGCCCGCTGCTGCTGTTGATGCCAGCTCCAGCCGAGCACCGCCGGCAGGCCAGTGTAGATCGCCGTACGGGCGCCCCAACGATATTGTTCGGTATGCGCCTCGACGATCACCGGCGAGCCCTCGACGTTGTCCTGGAGCCAGGCAATCATGCGCGCATCGCTGTCGAGGTGCAAATCCCTGCCCATGTCTGCGTAGGTGGAATACGGCATGAACGCCAGACCGTCGAGCGTGTGGGGCGCGTCGGCGCTCATCCGATCGCGGATCTTGGCCGGCGTGGCGGTCAGGGGGAAGAGCAGCGCCCCGGCGACCAGGGCCGCCCCGCCGACGGTCCACACGGTTCGGGCCGACGGTTGCCAGGCCGGGGCATCGGCCAGGGACCAGAACCATCCGGCGGCGGCCGAGATGGCGAACAGAGTCCACACTTGTAGATAAAACTTGAAGACCGTATTCATCCGGCCGATGTCGCCACGCAGCACGACGATCTCGACCACCAGCGTCAACGCCAGCCCGAGAATGACCATCGCCAGGACCAGGCGCTTCGCCAGCGGCCAGTTCGGCCGGAAAAACAGGACGGCCGCCCAAAGCATCAGCGGCAGCGCCACCAGGACGGCGCGCACACCCTCGGCGGCTCCAAAGAGGATGAGGGCAGCGAACAGGATGGCCGCCGCCATGATCGCGATCAGGTAGGGACGCAGCCGCGCCAGCGCCGAGATCGGCGTCGAGGCCATCCAGGCGACGGTCTCCCATACCATCCAGGCGGCGGTGAAGAAGAGGAAGACGCCGTGGACGGTCAGGTAGGCTCGCAGCGAAGTGCGCGAGCCGCCCCAGATGTCGACGTCGCCGTAGGCCTGGATATTCCAGTGGGTGTACGGGGCGTACAACGCGGCAAAGGCGATCAACAGCCCGCCGGTAGTCAGCGCCGCCTCGATCGCCGTCGACCAGGTCCAGCGGCGCTCGCGCAGGAACGGCGCAGCCAGGGTCGCCAACAGGCCGATCGCCAGGTAGACCGGGTAATCCCAAGTGTTGGTGGGCCGCAGTGCGCCCAGGATCAATCCGGCGGCGATCAATCCGACCGCCTTCGCCGCCAGCCCCAATCTCCTCCGTTCGTCGGCCGCCAGCATCCAGGAAACCGCCCACCCTAGCCCGAGCACCGTCAGCGGCAGGGCGAACATGTGCGCGTGCGGATCGGCGTAGAGGAAGGTGAAGAAAGGGAATTCGGTGATCGGATCGACGTCGCCCGACGCGGACGGGATCGCCCGACTCGGGTTCCAATACCATTCGTCCATGCGGTACGGCAGCGGCGACTGCAGGCTGACGAATTTCAGCAAGCCCCTGGCCGCTTGTGGGATTCCGGCCAGCAGCTCCGCCGTTGGCTGGCCCTCGGCACCAATCTGTTTCAGACCCTGGTAGGCCATCACGACCGTCCCCAGGTTGCCGAGCAGGACGAGGAAGGCGGCCGCCGCCGCGCCGGCCAGGCGAGGCGACAGAGAGCGCACGAAGCCGGTCGCCCGGCGGGCCAGCTCGAAGGCAACGGCGTACCCGTTGACGGCGAGCAAGGCGAACATCGTCGGCAGGATCAGGTTGTAGGCGACGGCTGGGTTCAAGCCGAGCAGGCGAACGGGCACGCCCACCAGGACGAAACCGAAGTAGTAGTAGTTGATGTAGCCGCCGGCGAACCACGGGTCGTAGGGCGGGAACGAAGTGCTCCGCAGAACGGCGTTGAAGTACGAGAAGTCCATCGGCTTCTCGCCGCCCTTGTATGGATGCCACAGATCCGGGTTGGCGATGCGGATGGCCAGATCGAGCAGAAAGAGGCCCAGCGCCAGCGCTTCGATCCACATGATTTCACGGCGGCGTTGACGCAGAAAGCTCCGCAGCCCATCGCGATCGCGATAAGCCAGCCCGGCGCCCACCGCCAGCATCAACAACAGGACGGCCAGAATCGTCGTGGTCTGGAAGGCCACCCGGTAACTTCCCAGGAACCAAGTGCCCCAGGCGAGCACGAGCATCCCCAGCGTGCGTGAGAGAGCGTAGGCCCCGACCTCGAAGCCCGGCAGCACCAGCCGCGCCAGCGGCAGGCTGATCCAGCCCAGGACGGCGATCAACAACCACCACACGACCGTCGCCGCCGGCTGCGAACGATTGACCAGGCTGTCGCGCGGGAAGAGCTTCGACCATGTCCCGCCGGCTTGCTGCTCGGCCAACCGCTCGGGCGGCAGCATCAGGTCGGGCTGGCCCACTTCCGCCGGGATCAGCGGCTTGATCCGGCTCAGATCGACGGCCCCCAGCAGCTCTTCGACCTTCGCTCTCGAGAATTCGGGTGCGCGGGCAAAGACCAGGACCTTGGGATGGTCGTAGACCGTAAAGGCCTCTTCCGCCGTCTGGTCGTTGACCTCGAACGGACCGAGAGTCGGGTTGGACTGGAACGTCTCGATCAGCCGGTAGCCGAGCGCATTGGCCTGTTCCGAGGGTTCGGCACGCGAGGCGCAGACGTGGACCGGCGTCGGCGCCGGGCAATCGAACAACAGTCGATAGTAGGCCGTCGTCAGGGGGTAGCGCGCAGGGACGCGGGCGATCGAGCCGTACTGCCGGTTGGAGGTGATGACCAGGTAGTCGCCTTCGGCCAGCGTGTCGACAATCCGTTCGAGCTTGTCGGAACGTCCGTCAGCGTCGGCGTCCTCGTCGTCCGGCCAATACAGTTCCTGGGTGAGACCGATGTACAGTCCGCCGTAGCCGTCGCGATTGTCGATGCGCAGCGGCAGGCCGTCGTCCCAGCTCGATTCGCTGATGATGCGGGTCCCGCGGGCCGCCAGGGGGCTGCCGCTGACCTCGGTGCGAAGCCAGTACGTCCGCTCCGGGTCGAGCTGGACCGGCCGGCTGAAGGTCAACTGGACCGCCGGCGCCTCGACCGCAGACGCGTCCCACTGCCCGGTGGCTACAGCCAGCGGAACGTCCGCCGTTGGATCGTCAAGCAAAAACGCCGTGAGCCGGGTTGCTCCCGAGGCCGGATCGAGCCTGCGCGCCGCCCCGAGCGTGACGGCCTGGAGCGTGCCCTGGGCGCCCTCGATCGTCGCCAGGTGGGGTCGTCCCGGCGCCAGGGGCAGATCCTCCTGTTCGAGGCTGAGAGTCTGGTTGACCTCCGCCCCTCCCGACGCGTAGTGCAGCTCCAAGTTGCCGTCCAGCGCAGCGGCCGGAGACCCTTCGATCGAGAGGCGCACGCCATAAGAGGTGCCGGGGACCATATCGAGCGGCGGGTTGAAGACGACGGTCGAGGTCTCCGCGCTCTCGCCCGGGATGACCAAGGTGGCGACCGTCAGCGGGACGCCGGACGAGTCGAGCACTTCCATGTGGATCGCGGCGGGGGAGTTCGCCGGGCCCAGGCGAGCAAGACGAGGGATGGAGACGGAGCTGAGCTGACCTTCGACCGGAGGGCGAAAGGATGCTTCGTAGCCGGGGCCGCGTCCGATGATGAAGTCCTGCGTCGTCGACAAAGGGAAAAGGAATGGGGCGCCATCCTGGACGAGGCTGAGGTTGATCGCCGAGGGGAAACGGCGGAAGATCCAACGCGTGGCGGCGACGCGAGTGACGTCACGGGTGTAGATCTGGCTGAAACCGATCCCGTAGGCGATGTGGGCGGCGAGCAACAGTCCGGCGACGAGGGCGTATCCGAGCGTGGCCCATCCCCGTGCCGGACGCGGCAGATCCCGCACCCAACCCCAAGCCGTCACCACGCCCCAGGCGGCCAAGAGGATCAGCGTCGGGTAAACCGGAAGCAGGTAGCGCATCGCCGGTGTAAAGGCGGTCGATTGCCAGAGGAAATACGCGCCGGTCCACACGACCGGGATCAGGTGGCGCTGCCAACGTCCGCGCAAAGCCTGGACCAGCGCCCCACCCCAGGAAAGCCAGGCGGCGATCCCCAGCGGGAGGCCCATGCCCCAGTACAGCAAGTTCTCCAACGCGAAGAGGACGGGTGGACGGGCGGCCCATTGCAGCGCGAACGGCAGATCGGCCAGGCCGGAGGACTGAATGCGCACTTCGGCCAGATCCGCCAGCCACTCCCGGTTCGGGAGAATGTTCCAGAACGCCGGCCCCTGGAAAGCGTACGGCTGCAGGACGCGGAACGTGACGAAGGCCACCGCGCCGCCCAACAGGAGGCCCCACAAGGCCGACAGGGCTGCCGCTTCCCGCCGACCGCGATCGGCCTGGAAGACGCGCGCGGCGACGACCAAGGGGAGCACACCGGCCAGCGGAAGCGCGCTGATCTTGGAGGCGGCGGCAGCGCCGACGCACGCGCCGAAAAGGACGTACTCGAAGAGTCGACCCTCATCCTGGGCGCGCACGGCCACGTACAGGCCGGCGACGATGAAGGTGTTGGCAAACGGATCGACGACAAAGAAATGCGCGTGTTGGATCAACAGGACGGTGAAGGCCCCCAACAGAGCGGCCAGCAGGCCCACCTTGCGGCTGTAGAGGCGAGCGCCGAGCGCGTACAAGAAGACCAACGAGAGCAGGTCGAAGAGTGACGACGCGGCCCGGCCCACCAGATGGACTTCGTCGTATCCAAGCTGCGACAGCCACCCGGCCGCCAGGCGCACCAGGAAGATCGGGAAGGTCCCATAGACGAAGAAGGTGTAGCCCGAGTTGTGTGGGTTGAGCGGCGACTGGGCGGTGTCGAAGTACTGAGCCAGGCTCGACGGCAACTGCAGGCTGGTTTCGACCATCGTCAGGAAGCGCTCATCCGGATGCAGGTGAGCGCTCTCGTCCCAGGCCAGGCCGGACAGGCGCAAGGCGGCCGCCACGACCAGGATCGCAACGAGCGCAGCGAGCGGCAGCAGATCGAGCCAGCGACGACGGGTCATCCCAGGTTCGCCGGCCTGAGACGGATTCATGGCTCCATGCCTCGCTGGGGCACGAAGTAGATCCAGAAGTCGCGGCCCTCGATGTCCGAGACGAAGCTCTGCGCCACGCCGGTGGGAAACACCTGACGCAATTTCTCCATGGTCTCGAGATCGCGAGTATTCACCAGAAAGAGCTGCGCCGCCAACTCTCCCGCCAGGCCGTCGATCGCCTCGCGCGGCAGGGCGTAGTCGACGCCCGGGGTCCCGGCCTGGAAGCCGACCAGGCGGGTGTCGAACCAATACGGATACGGAACGACGTGGGCGGTCCTCGTCGTGCCGATCGAATCGGCGAATCCGCGGATGACGTCTCCGGCGTCTTTCGTGTTCCACGATCCATTGCGGTAGCGCGCGGCGTGGTCCTTGAAGAGCATGCGATAGTTGTCAGAGATGGCCAGGCCGGCCATCAAGGCCCCTGCCGACACCGCCAGCACCAGGCCGGCCCGGCGCGGCCAGGCCGCCCGCAAGCCGCTCAGGACGGCCACCAGCGCCAGCCCGGCGACAGTGAAGACCGGAATCAAGGCTCCGCCGGCCCGATGGGGCGCGGGATTCTCGACGGGAAAGGCCAGCGACAGGATCGACGGCGCCATCAGCAGCGGGATCGACAGGAGCAAGAACAGGTCCATCCACGACCGGCGGCGAACGTAACGCACGACGACGATCCCGATCCCGATCAGGAATAGCGCTCCGCTCACGACGTCGAGCACCGGGTGATGGGGAATGGTCACGACCCAGATATCGCCGCTGTCCCAGTTGAACATCTTCAGGGCGTTCCAAACATTCGTCACGAGGATGACCAGCGCCGGGCCCGGCAGGGGGTGCTCGGCCGAGGTCAAGCGTGTCAGCGACCGCGACAAGAACTGATCGGGATAGGTCAACCCGGCATGGGCCAGCGGCACGAAGACGACGAGCGCGATCACTCCGGCCGTCGCTAACCAGAAGAGGATCTGCATCCGACGCCCGCGGGCGACGGCGTGCGCCAAATAGACGAGGACTCCGCCGATCAACACGAAGGGCAGGATGCGAGCCGGACTATAGCCATAGAGGCTGAGGCCGGTACACAGGCCGGCCAGTAGGAAGTCGTTCCGTCGCTGTTCACGAAGGCCGCGCACGAGGAAGAACAATGCCGGCGCGGCGAAGAAGGGATACAGAGTGAAGCGCAGGCCGGTGCGGCCGAGCAGGTTCGGCCAGAAAGCGACCCCGGCCAGGAACACCGCCGCCAGCGCCACCCGCCGGCCGCCGAACTCCCGAGCGAAGAGGTAGACAAAAGGCAGCGTCAGCCATCCCAGGACCGCCGTCCCGAGCTTCAGGGTGAGGAAGGACACCCCGGTTCCCAACGCGCGTACGGTCGCCGCCGCCAGATAGAACTGCAGAGGCTCGCGCCCGGTGTTGCGCAGGAAGAAGATCGAGTACCGTCCTTGGAGGACGTCCATCACGTCCAGCAACTTCTCGGCGTGATCGCTCCACATATCGAGGGGCAGGCGGTCGAGCAGATAGAAGCGGAAGACGGCGGCCACGCCAAGCGCCACCCCCAAGGCCAGCGCCCATCCATCGAGGGACAGCCGGAGGCTCGGATGGCGCACCCAGGCGGCCAGACGGTCCCACCCGCGGCGCAGGAACGACTCCCCTTCCCAGAAGCCGATCATCAGGCTCCCGATCGAGCCTGCCCATACCGCGACGGTCAACGGCCGGAAGGTGTTGTTCGTGGAAAGAAGGAATGTGAGCAGAGCCAGAACAGCCCCGGCCGCCAGGTAGCCGCCGCGCACCGGGGCCTCCTCGCGTAATCCGGCATCGGCGCCTCTCTCCCCCAGGGGCAGATCTCCGCGCAGGAGAGACCACAGGAGGAGTTCGGCCGCCACCACCAGGCCGATGACCCAGGCCCAGGGCGTTTCGTTTCTCGGTTCCCACGACTCCAATCCAGCCTGGATAAGAAGGAACAGGATCGGGATCGTCAACAGACGGAATTGTCGGGTGCTGAGGCGGGCGGCGGGAACTCGCCTCGCTTCGCTCGCAGGCGCAGCCGAGCCCAGGTAGGGCGCGCTCGGGCCCCGCGGCGAGGCGGGGATCGGGAGCGGTCGACCCCGCAGGAGCGACCGAAGCCAGTCGAGAACCGAAGGCTCGACCGGCGTGGATTCGCCCGTCATCCCTTTCACCTCCGCCCCGCGCCGTCAGGACCGTGCGGCGACATACAGCGTGTAGGTCCCATCCCCCGCCAGCGGCTCCCGATAGTACCGACGGACGAAGCGTTCCGTCAACCCAAGGTTGAACCGGCTTGGCCACAGAATCCAACGACCGGTCAGCTTGCGCGCCAGCAGCGAGGGCAGGCCGAAGTAGTGTCCCCATTCCAACGCCCGCAGCGCCCGCGGCGGGAAATAGCGAATCGACCGCCTCAAAGTGAAGCCCGCCTTCTCCAGCCGCCGGCGCCAGTCGTCCTCCCACTCCAGGTTCACTGTCCGTGTGACGACGCGGAACCATTCGACATAGGCGTCGGCGAGGCGGTTGATCCCCAGTCGCCTCGGGACTCGCGGCAGGGCCAGATGCTCGAGGTATCCGGGATTGGGGACGGTGAAGACGAACTTGCCGGCGGGCCGGACGACTCTGCCAACCTCGTTCAGCACCTCTTGCAGCGGCGGGATATGTTCCAGGACCGAGTTGCTGAAGGCGCTGGCGAAGGCGCCATCGGCAAACGGCATCTGTTCCCCGCCGGCCGCCACCAGCCAGCGGTACGCGTGGAAGCGGGAAGCCTCGCGCAGCGACGCCAGCGACGGATCGACGCCCACCGTCGTCGGCTGGTCGAACGCGACGCTGCCGAAGTGGCCGTCGCCGCAGCCCACATCCAGGATCGGCGGTGGGAGGTCGATGGGGTGGACGAGCGAGGCTTCGACCCCCCGCAACAGCGCCCGGAAGTAGGGCAGGGCCTGCAGGTGGGGCCAGAGGAAGTCGCGCTTCATCGCCGGCCGCTCCGGTCCTGAAGTTCCTGAAACAGCGCCACGTATTTCTCGGCCACGGCGGCCGGATCATAGATCGATCGCAGAACCGCAGGGTCGACGGTCAACTCCTGCCGATGCGCGATCACGTCGAGGATCGCCGCCGCCAGGGCAGCCGCGTCGCGCCGGGGGACGATCCGCCCCATGCCGGTGCTGAGCACCGGCTGGCGTACGCCCGGCAGATCGGAGGCCACCACCGGTGTTCCACACAACATCGATTCGATCTGGACCAGACCGAAGCTCTCGGTGCTGTTCAGGCTTGGCAGGACGGTCACATCGCACGCGCCAAAGAACATCGCCATCCGTTCCGGATCGAGAACGCCCAAGAACTTCCAGGCATCACCCAGGCCGGCGATGAGCGGCGCCAGGCGCCGCGCGTATTCGGCTTCGCCCAGGACGTTCTGGTATTGTCCGGCGAAGAGCACCCTCGCTCGAGGATACTGCTGCAGGATGCGGGGCATCGCCTCGACGAGGACTTCGACGCCCTTCTCGGTCGCCAGTCGCGCCGCCATCCCGATCGTCGGCCCACCGCCATCCAGGTTGCGGCGAAAATCGGCTTGCGCCTCCGGCGTCGGCACGACCACCTCCACCGGCGGCGGGATCACGCGCAGTTTGTCCTTCTGGCGCGAGAGGAAGGCCGAGTGGCGGGCGTAATCGTCGGTGTAGGCCACCACGCGATCGGCGGCGGCGCCGGCGATTCGGTTAGCCAGATCGACGGCGACCATCGCCGCCGGACTGAGCAGGCCCCGCGGCAGTCGCAGGTCGCAGTGGTAGGTGAGCACCACCGGTTTGTGCTGAAGCCGTCCGCGGAGCGCAATCCCGGCGGCGTCGAACTGAGGCAAGTGCAGACTGACGACGTCGAACCCCCGAACCTCGCGGGTTGCCTCCCGCCCGATGGTCGGCATGATCACGCCTTTGCTGACTCGAAACGCCACCGGTACGCGCAGGATTTCGACGCCGCCGATCGTCTCCCGCCGCGGCAGGCGGGCATCGTACTGCGAAGTCAGGACGGTCACCTGGTGCCCGGCGTGGGCCCAGGCGTGAGCCAGCCGTTCGACGTAAACGGTCAGGCCCGAGACGTAGGGCCGATAGTAGGTGAGCGCCGTCAGGATTCGCATGCGCTCACCCGGCCGGCCGCAGAACCAGGCTGCGCGCCGCACGCGCCAGGTCGCCGACCGAGCGGCCCTCGCGCGCCAGGAAAATCCCACCCAGGAGCAGGACGAGCGAATACTGGACCAGATGTCCGGCGATGACCAGGCCCAGCGAGACCTCGCGCGGATAGCCGAGGAAGGTCAGCGCCGCGACGCCAGCCAGCTCGTATACGCCGACGGCGCCGGGGGAGGACGGGACCGCCCCACCGAGGGCGATCACCCCCAAGCTGAACATCGCCACGCCCAGTCCGCCGGTCTCGCCGAACATGCGCAGGTAGACGTCGAGCTGGACCCAGGCGAAGACCCAGCCCAGGAGCAGCCAGCCGAACGCCCGGGGAAGTCGTGCGCCCCTGCGGGCTTCCTCCAGGCCAAGCAGGAACCTCCCGGCGATCGGCGTCAGGCGCGTCCCCATGGATGCCGGGAGTTTCTCCATCCATCGCATCC
Organism: uncultured Anaerolineaceae bacterium; assembly: GCA_964569445.1. Lineage (GTDB taxonomy): Bacteria > Chloroflexota > Anaerolineae > Anaerolineales > E44-bin32 > DATEVL01. The sequence continues at coordinate 16,824 of CAZMVJ010000005.1, forward strand.
ATGTGGCGCTGGTACGGCTCGCCAGGAGCAACGCAAAGATCAAGAAGACCACGCCCAGGCCGACGGCGAGCGCCACTTGCGTGGCCCAAGCCGGCGGCCCGAAGAGCGGGATGGTCAGCACGATCGACAAGACAGCGATCGAGACATCCATCATCCGCTCGACGACGATCGAACCCAGCGCCCGCGAGGCGCCGATGCCGCTGTGACCGACGAGGAACGCCCGGGCCAGCTCGCCCAGACGGAAGGGGAGGATGTTGTTGAGCAGGTAACCTTCGTTGATGGCGCCAAACGCCCGGCGATAGGAAACCTCCGGCCCGAGCAGGGTGTTCCAGCCTTTGGCCCGGCTGGCGATGCCGACGAATTGAAGGAGATAGGCTGGGATCAGGAAGAGGTAAGACGCCCGGGTGACCGCTTCGGCGAAGGCCTGGACATCGATCCCCCAGACAGCGATGAGCAGCGCTGCCAGGCTGACTCCCACGCCGAGGAGCCAGCTCCAGTCGCGCTTCTTCCCCGAAGACGATCCTTCGCGGTTCCCTGGGGCGCTCATCGCACACAAACAAAGGTCCGGAACGGAACGTCCGGAACCCGAAGGGGCATTATAGCATCGGCCTCGACAACATTGAGAGGTACGGCCCCGATCGGAAAGATGTCATTCCGAGGAGGCCAGAAGGGCCGACGAGGAATCCCCATGGGGCCTCTCCGTCGACACCCTCGGGAGCGCGATGCGCGCCCGGATGAGGCGTGGCGCGTGACGCGCCTCGGGGATTCCTCGCCCCGCCCTTCGACTTCGCTCAGGACGGGGCTCGGAATGACATGGCGAGGGCGGCTGGCTCGATGATGCCTCCCCAGGGAAGGCCAATCGGGGAGGGCCACCTCTGATTGTCATTCCGAGGAGGCCAGAAGGGCCGACGAGGAAATCCCCAAGGGGCCTCTCCATTCGACACCCTCGGTAGCGCGATGCGCGCCCGGATGGGGCATGGCGCGTGACGGGCTTCAGGGATTCCCACCTGCACCTGCGCCCCATGGCACCGCCCGCCACTATTGTCCTGCCGGGAGGGCAGGTGTGCCGTGCCTCTGAACTGACACTTCCCAGCCCAAGTCCGGCGCTAGGACTCGAAGAGTTCGTGGTTCTGCTTCACCCAATCGAAGAGCCGGCGCACGCCTTCATCCACGTCGACCTTCGGCTCCCAGTCGAAATCGTGCGAGGCCTTGCGGATATCGCTGATGTAGATCTTCTGGTCGCCAGGCCGCCAATCGTGGAGACCCACCGGGATTGCCTTCCCCATATGTCTTTCGAGCATCGGTCCGAATTCCTTCCAGACCGACACCGTTCGGCTCGGCCCGCCGCCGATGTTGTAGACCTGGCCGGCCGAGACCTCCGGGCGGGCGACTGCCCGAAGCATGATCTCCACCAGGTCGTCGATGAAGAGAACGTCCCGTACCTGTTTGCCGTCACCGTAGATCGAGATCGGTTTCCCCTGGAGCGCGGCGATGACGAACCACGCCAGCCATCCCTGGTCCTCAATTCCGAACTGCCGCGTGCCGTAGATGCACGAATTGCGAAAAACGACCGTCCTCAGCCCGTAGATACGTCCGTAGTCATGGACGTACTGGTCGGCCGTCCCCTTCGAGCATCCATACGGTGAATAAAAATCGAGGGGAGTTGCCTCGCTCACGCCTTCCGGCAGATCGGCATAGCGATAGCGTGTCTTCGTCTCTTCCACTTTCAGGTGGGCGAGCGCACCGTAGACCTTGTTGGTGGAGGTAAAGAGCACGATCGGGTTGAGGCTCTCCGCTCGCATCGCCTCCAACAGGTTGAACGTACCCAGGGCATTGATCTCGAAATCCTGGCGGGGATCGGTGACGGAGGTCGTGACGGCCACCTGGGCGGCGAAGTGGAGCACGGCTTCGGCCGGGTGCGGGCGCACGGCGCGCCGTAACCCGTCGAAATCGCGGATATCCTGCAGCACGAAGGTCAGGTCCCCGCCGGCCTGCTGGAGCCAGTCCAGATTGCGGCGGCTTCCCGGACGGGACAGGTTGTCGATCACGACGACGCGGTGGCCTTCGCGCAAGAGGCGGTGGACCGTGTTCGATCCGATGAAACCTGCGCCACCAGTTACGATGTAGAGCATGCCTGCTCCTCGCTGGTAGGGGCACGGCACCCTGGCACCGCCCGCCAGGGCAGGTGTGCCGTGCCCCTACACCAGGGCGCCCCGAGGCGTTACTCTTCCAGCCTCAGGATCGCCAGAAAGGCCTCCTGCGGGATTTCGACGGCGCCCACCCGCTTCAGACGACGCTTCCCCTTCTTCTGCTTCTCCAACAGCTTCTTCTTGCGCGTGATGTCCCCCCCATAGCACTTGGCCAGGACGTCCTTGCGCACCGCCCGCACGTTGGCCCGCGAGATCACGCGCCCGCCGGAGACCGCCTGAATCGGAACGGTGAACAGTTGGCGCGGGATGAGCTCCTTGAGTTTCGACACCAACGCCTGGCCCTTGGCGTAGGCGTCTTCGCGGTGAACGATCATCGCCAACGCATCGACCGGCTCTTCGTTGATCAGAATCTCCAGCTTGACCAGGTCCTCCGGTCGATAGCCGCTGAATTGATAGTCGAGCGAGGCATAACCGCGCGTGCGCGACTTGAGCTGATCGTAGAAGTCGACGATCAGCTCGGCCAGGGGGATGTCGAACGAGAGCACCACCCGCTTCGGCGCCGGGTATTCCTGCTCCAGCAAGGACCCGCGCCGCTTGGTGGCCAGGTCCATCACCGTGCCGAAGAACTCGTCGGGCGTGAAGATCTGGATGCGCATCCACGGCTCGCGCACCTCCAGGATGGTGCTGGCGTCGGGCAACTCGGCCGGGGAGTCGATCCGGATCACGCGGCCGTCGGTCAGGGCCACCTCGTATTCCACCGACGGCGCCGTGGCGATCAGGTCCAGGTCGTGCTCGCGCTCCAGCCGCTCCTGGACGATGTCCATGTGGAACAGTCCCAGGAAGCCGCAGCGGAAGCCGAAGTTGAGCGCCTGCGACGTCTCGGGTTCGTACACCAGCGAGGCGTCGTTCAGCTGGAGCTTCTCCAACGCCTCCTTGAGGTTGGCGTAGTCCTCGCCTTCGACCGGGTAGAAACCGGCGAAGACCATCGGCTTCGGATGTTGATAGCCGGGCAGCGGTTGGGCCCCGGCGTCGGAGGCCAGGGCGATCGTGTCCCCGACCCGGCACTCGCGCACGGTCTTCAACCCGGTGGCGATGTAGCCGACCTCACCGGCTCCCAATCCGTCCGCCGGGGCCATCTGCGGCGCGAAGTAGCCGATCTCGAGCGGTTTGGCCAGCGCCCCGGTGGCCAGCATGCGCACTTCGTCGCTAAGACTGACGCGACCCTCGACGACCCGCACATAGGCGATGACGCCCTTGTACGAGTCGTAGTGCGAGTCGAAGATCAGCGAGCGCAGGGGCGCCGAGGCGTCCCCGCCCGGCGGCGGCACCGTCCGGACGATGGCCTCCAGCACCTGGGGGACATTCGTCCCTTCCTTGGCGGAGATGCGCAGGATCTCTTCCGGCGGCGTCCCGAGCAAGTTGTGGATATCCGCCGCCACCTGGTCCGGCTGGGCCGAGGCCAGGTCGATCTTGTTGATGACCGGGAGCACTTCCAGGTCGGCGTTGAGGGCCAGGTAGAGGTTGGCCAACGTCTGCGCCTCGATCCCCTGCGTGGCGTCAACCACCAGGATGGCGCCTTCGCAGGCTTCCAGCGCGCGGCTGACCTCGTAACCGAAGTCGACATGCCCCGGCGTATCGATCAGGTTCATCTCGTAGGTCTGGCCGTCGAGGGCGCGGTAGCTCATGCGGACCGCCGAGGCCTTGATCGTGACCCCCTTCTCGCGTTCCAAGTCCATCGTGTCGAGGATCTGCTCCGTCATCTCCCGATCGGAAACGGTGCCGGTGAGCTGCAGCAGGCGATCCGCCAGAGTCGACTTCCCGTGGTCGATGTGGGCGATGATGCAGAAGTTGCGGATGTGGGATGTATCCAAGGCTGGGTTCCCGGCAGGACACCGGGACTGGGTGCGCCTGTCGAAGCGACGCGGCGAAGTATACCCGGCGGAGGAAGCGGACAGCCGTCAGCCGTCAGCCTCCACAAATCATTCGTCAGGCTTAGCCTTGGCCCTTGCTGTTTGCTGATGGCCGATAGCTGACAGCTCCACGGCCCGCTCAATATCCCCTTCCAGCGACCTCGCCTCACCGCCCTTCACCGCCCAGAGAAGGAACTCGACGTTGCCCCGCGGGCCCAGGAGGGGAGAGCGGAGGATCGCCTGCGGCCCAAGGCCAGCGTGCGCGGCTTCGGTCGCCACACGTTCGAGGACTTCACGGTGGATGCGGCTGTCGCGCACGACCCCGCCTCTGCCGACCGCCTCGCGGCCGGCTTCGAACTGCGGCTTGACGAGGGCGACGACGTCACCGCCCGGCGCCAGCCACCCGGCGGCCGGCGGAAGGAGCAACGCCAGGGAAATGAACGCGGCGTCGATCGAGACCAGGTCGATCGGTTCCGGCAGCCGCTCGAGATGGCGCGCGTTCGTCCCCTCGAGCAGGACAACGCGCGGATCGTTGCGCAGCTTCCAGTGCAGGATCCCGCGGCCGACGTCGATGGCATACACCCGCCGGGCGCCGCGCTGCAGCAGGCAGTCGGTGAAGCCCCCGGTCGAAGCGCCGACGTCGGCGCAGACCTTTCCCTGGACGGAAAGGCCGAAGGTCTCCAGGGCCGCTTCGATCTTCTCGCCGCCCCGGGACACGAACCGCGGGCCGGCGTCGACGGCGATCGCCGCCGTTGCGGGCACTTCCTTGGATGGCCGGAGCATGACCTCCCCATCGAGGCGCACTTGCCCGGCCATGATCAACCGCTGCGCCTGGCTCCGGCTTTCCGCCAGCCCGCGCTGGACGAGAAGCTGGTCGAGCCGTTCGCGCTCGCCCTTCGCGACTCCCCCCATCTATGGCCTGGATTTCAGAGCTGGAATCCGGCCCTGCTTGGCAAGCCAATCCTCGAATGGGTCGGACCCGCTCTGCAACGGGTTTTGCCGGTCCGTTGACCATGCGAGTGGGTTTGAGGATATGTAGTCACGGATCCGTTTCAGATCCTGCTCTTCCCGAATCACGTGGTCGTAGTAACCACGTTGCCAGACAGGATGTCCCGGTGTCCGACGCAGCTCATTGATGCCCCGCGCGGAAAACGACTTGAAAGCGCGAATGATCTCGGGCAGAGCATGCCGCTGAGCGTCACCCCCCGTGGGATCCGTAGGGGCGGGTCTTAGACCCGCCCCTACAACTTCCAGGATAATGATTCCGTGCACATGGTTCGGCATGACGACAAACGCGTCTAACCCGATCTCGGGATAATGCACGGGGAGAGCCGACAGGGTCCCTTCCACGATGCGACCCGCGTCGCTCAGCATAACCCGCTCGCCCATGACCTCACCAAGGATCACTTGCCGATCCCATGTGCACACCGTGATGAAGTAGGCGCCCGGCGTCGCGTAATCGAACGATTGGAGGCGTCCGGGTCGCCGCCGCCTGACTTGCCGAGGAGAGCCCATGCCGTGATCCTCCTGGGGTTCGCCTAGCGAGAGGTCGACGAAACCGCGGGTGCCTGGTCCCCTGCGCATTATAGTGGGCCACGTCCCTTCGCTTGCCGCGCCCTCCCCTTCCTGCTATCATGACCGCCGTGATGGGCGCCCTGCTGGTTTCTCTTCGCCCGAAGCAATGGATCAAGAACGGCTTCGTCTTCGCTGCCCTCGTTTTCGACGGCCAGCTCAGCTACATCCCCGCCCTGCTCCACACCACGCTCGGCTTCGTCCTGTTCTGCCTGGCTTCCAGCAGCATCTATCTGATCAACGACATCCGCGACTTCGAAGAGGACCGACGCCATCCGACGAAGCGCAACCGTCCGCTGCCGTCCGGCCGCCTCCCGATTTCCCTGGCCTGGGCGGCGGCCGCCGTGCTGGCAGTCGTCTCGATCGGCGGCGCCTTCCTGCTCGAACCCGCCTTCGGCGGCATCGTCCTGGCCTACGTGCTCTTGTTCGTCGTCTATTCCTTCCGTCTCAAACACGTCCCGATCCTGGATGTCTTCGCCATCGCCGCCGGATTCGTCCTGCGGGTCGCCGGCGGCGTCGTCCTGATCACCGTCATGCGCTTCTCGCCGTGGTTGTACGTCTGCACGACGCTGCTCGCCCTCTACCTCGGCTTCGGCAAGCGCCGCGCCGAGCTGCAGCTGCTGGCGGAATCGGCCGGCGAGCACCGCCGGGTGCTCGATGGATACACCCTGCCCCTGCTCGACCAGCTCATCATCATCGTCAGCGGGGCGACGATCATGGCCTACTCCCTCTACACTTTCTCGGCCGAGAACCTGCCTGGCAATCACCTGATGATGCTGACGATCCCCTTCGTGATGTACGGCCTCTTCCGTTATCTCTGGCTGATCCAGGTGGAAGCGGCGGGCGGGGCGCCCGACGAGCTGATCCTCACCGATCGGCCGCTGCTGGCGACGTTCCTCCTGTGGGGCCTGGCCGCCGTCGGGGTTCTCTACCTCGGGACATGACCAGCGCCTGTGCGCCCGGGAAGATCATCCTTCTCGGTGAACACGCGGTCGTCTACGGCCGGCCGGCGTTGGCCGTGCCGGTTCGGCAGGTGCAGGCATGCGCCCGGGTCGAGGCGGCCGGGTCCGGCCCGCCGGGCGGCGTCCTGCTCGTTTCGCCCGACCTGGCATTGGCGTCCTGGCTCAGCGACCTCCCCGCCGGCCATCCGCTGGCGGCCATCAGTCAGGCGGCGTTGGCTGCCCTCGAGCCGGGCCCATTCGCTCCGATCCGGGTAACGATCACCTCCACCATACCGGTCGCATCCGGATTGGGATCGAGCGCCGCCGTCTCCGTGGCGATTGCCCGAGCGCTCATCCAGCACTTCGGCGGGGAGCTTGGGCATAGTCGCGTCTCGGAGCTGGCGTTTGACGTGGAGCGCATCCACCACGGAACCCCCTCGGGGATCGACAACACCGTCGTCGCCTTCGACCGACCGGTCTTCTTCCGCCGCGGCGAAACACCGGAACCGCTGGCGATCGGCGGTTCCTTCCATTTCCTGATTGGAGACACCGGGGTCGCCGCTCCTACGGCCGAGGCCGTTGGGCGGGTCCGGCAGCGCTGGCAAGCGGATCCCCCTACTCTGGAGGCGTCCTTCGACCGAATCGCTGCTCTCGTCCTGGATGCCCGACAGGCCCTCCTGCTCGGAGACGTCGATCGGCTTGGCGCCGATCTGCGACGCAACCACGCGCTCCTCCGGGAGCTCGACGTTTCATCGGCGGAGTTGGACGGCCTCGTCCAGGCGGCCGATGCGGCCGGCGCGCTTGGCGCGAAAATGTCGGGAGGCGGTATGGGTGGCAACATGATCGCCCTCGTCTCCGTCGATCGGCGCGAGTCCGTTGCCGAGGCCCTTCGGCGAGCCGGCGCCGTCGGCGTCCTGCAGACCGAGGTGGAACCGTGATCTTCCTCAAGCTGGGCGGCTCGCTCATCACCGAGAAGGCGCACGCCGAAACCCCGCGCCTCGACGTGCTGCGCCGCCTCGCACTGGAGATCGCCGATGCCCGGCAGGCGGACCCGGCCCTTCGCCTCCTCATCGGCCACGGCTCAGGCTCGTTCGGCCACGAGGCGGCTGCCCGCCATGCCACTCAACACGGAGCCTCGACGCCCGAGCAGTGGCTCGGTTTCGTCGAGGTCTGGCGGTCGGCCAACCGGCTGAACCGGATCGTCGTCGACGCGCTCAGCGACGCCGGACTGCCGGTGCTCGCTTTCCCACCGTCGGCGTCTGCGCTGGCGCGCACCGGCGAGGTCACTGAGATGGCCGACCTCCCGATTCAGCGCGCTCTCGGGCACGGGCTGATCCCGCTTGTACAAGGTGACGTCGCCTTCGACTCGGTCCAGGGCGCCTGCATCCTGTCGACCGAGCGCGTCTTCACCTGGCTGGCGGCGCGCCTGCGCCCCGGCCGCATCCTTCTGGCGGGAGCCGAGGCCGGCGTCTTCTCTGACTTCCCCGCCAACGCCCGCCTGCTGCCACAGGTCTCCCAACACGACCTGGCGCAGCAGCGCGTCGGCGCTTCGGCCGCCGTCGATGTCACCGGCGGCATGGCCGAAAAGGTCCGCACGGCGTTGGAGTGGTCCCGAGCGGACCCGGGTGTCGAAATCCATATCTTCACCGGCGAGGACCCCGGCCAGCTGCGGTCGGCGTTACTCGGCGGGCGGCCGGGGACACGAGTCGCCTGGTCCGACTGACCACGGGCGCACGAACCACAGCGTCATTGCGAGGAGCCCCGAGCAAGGCTCGGGGCAAGCCTGCCCCGAGGAAAACGAGGGGTGGCTATCTCCTCACTGAGGCGATTGCCACCCCACGCTGCGCTCTGGGCAGGCGCCGGGAAGACCCGGCTCGCAATGACAGCCATTGAGGGCCCCTCCCACGTTGATCCTGCCGCCCCCGGAAGGAAGGCACTTGCCCGTGACGTTTAAGGCTCCTACCCTCAATCATGCCGGCTGGCACCCTGGCGTACGGGGCGCGCCACGCCTGCACCTGGAGGTCGGCGAATGACGGAACGCAAGAAGGTTTCTCTCCCGCTGCTGTTCCAGAAGGCCGAAGCCGGGCAGCCGATCACAATGCTGACCTGCTACGACTTTCCGACGGGGACCTTTCAGGAGCAAGCCGGGATCGACATCGTCCTGGTCGGCGACAGCCTCGGCATGACGATGCTGGGCTATGAATCGACGCTGCCGGTGACGATGGACGACATGATCCGCCACTCCCAGGCCGTGCGGCGCGGGACGTCCAACGCCTGGCTCATCGGCGACATGCCGTACATGAGCTACCAGGCGAGCGTCGAATCGGCCATCCGCAACGCCGGACGGTTCATGGCCGAAGCCGCCTGCGATTCGATCAAGCTCGAGGGCGGGATCGAGATGGCCGATCGCATGGCCGGCATCGTCGCCGCCGGCATCCCCGCCATGGGCCATCTGGGGCTGACGCCGCAAAGCGTCAGCGCCCTGGGCGGCTTCCGGGTGCAGGGCAAGGGCGCCCGGCAAGCCAAGAAGATCATCGACGATGCCAAGGCCCTCGAACAGGCCGGCGCTTTCGGCGTGCTGCTCGAGATGGTCCCCGATCGCGTCTGCCGGTTGGTCACCGAGCGCGCCGAGCACTGCCTGATCATCAGCCTCGGCTCCGGGCCCCACGCCCACGGCCAACTGCTGATCTACCACGATATGTTCGGACTCTACCCGCGCTTCAAGCCGCGGATGGCCAAGGTCTTCGGCGAGGCCGGCAAGGTGATCTTGGGCGGCCTCCAGCAGTACGTCAAGGAAGTGACCGAGCGCACCTTCCCGCAGCCGGAGAACTGGTTCGGCATGGGCGATGACGAGTACAACGAGCTGCTCGAGATGCTCGGCTGAGCCCTCCCTGAGCGGAGCACGCCCGTAGCCTTGGCGAAGGGCGTGCGCAGTCGAAGGGCCCTTCGACTGCGGCCGCAGAGGGAGTTTGGCTATGTGCGTGGCCCGAGGCGGCCTCCGCTCAGGGAGGCATGAGCCCCAGGAGAAAGCCCGATGACGACCGATCTGCGATCCCGCCTGGCCATTCCGACCCAGCGACTCGAGGCATTGAACAGCCTACTGCTCAGCCCCGACGCTCAAGTCGTCGAAGAGTTCCTGGCGATCGTGGCGAAATACGGCACCCCGGAGGAGATCAATCGCAAAGCGGCCGCCGCTGGTTCGTACGAGGCGTTGATCCACCGCGTGCGAGCTCAGACCCCCGAATTCGCCGCCGATCTGGCCTGGCTGGAGCAGGAACGCGACCGCGGCGCCTTCATTACGATCGCCGACTATCGCCGCCAGGTGCTCGGCGACGGCGCCGGCAGGCAGCGCTTCGACGAATCGTCGGCGGTGACGCTGGAAGTGAGCGCGGCGCAGTACTTCCCGTGGCTGATCGCCTGTGCCCGCCAGGCCATCGCCGACAAGACGCTCGTGCCCGGCCGGTTCATCCGCGTGCGCAAGATGAAAGAGCAGGAGGCCGACGGCGACCTGGCGGCCTTTGCCGCCGGGGTGCTGATCATCGGCGCCAGCATCGTCGAAACCCTGGACACGCGCGGCACCGACGGCTCGAACGTCCATCTCGGCGGTCCCGAAACGATCACCGGCTATTTCGGCGGGGTCGGCCAGCCAAACGAGCACGCCCTGTTATGGCTCGATGAGTACCTGCACTACTACACCACCTACGGCGTGCGCCAGGTGCTCAACGTCAACTCGGGCACGATCC
>CAZMVJ010000005.1:27149-33742 GCA_964569445.1 uncultured Anaerolineaceae bacterium
TCCTGCTCGGCTACATGCTCCATCGACTGGGCGTCGACATCGAGTTCAAGATCTCGGTCTTCGTCGGCAACGACAACCCGTACGCCGCCCTGTGGACCCTGCTCGGCGCCAAGCTGTTTTCGCGCGACGACGGCAGCTCCCCGCTGATCGGTTTCAACTGGAGCAACTCGATCGACAACGGCACGCTCGAGCGCACCAACGCCTTCCGCAAGGCGCTCGGCTTCGAGTCGGTCGTCCGCTTCGAACACCACATCACCGAGACCTGGAAGAGCATCGTGCGCCAGCCCTACAACCGGCGCGGCGAACTGGTGGAGATCGCCGGCCGCGTGCCGAACATCTCGGCGAAACATGAAGGCGGCGAGCCGGAGATCGAGCCGACCCGACCGCACCCGTCGGATATCCTGGACTACTTCCGCGACAAGTCAGAGGTGATCGCCTCCGGCGACTGGGATCACCTGCGCCAGAACTTCCTGGACAAGGTCGACTCGACCAACCGCACGGCCCGTGCGCTCACCGAGGCCGGGCTCGCCTTCGTGGCGGCCACGCGGCTGCATCGCTGACGGGTCGCCGAGCGTTCCATCCGATCACGATCATGTCGACTTCCCCAACCCCCACCCCTTGCCCTTGCGAAGCAGCCCTGTGGGCCTCCCCCGTCATGGCAGAGTCTTACCGCTCAGTGGCCCGAAGCCGGGGAAGGGGAGGAGTCTTTGAGAAGGGGGGAGAGCTTCGCTCTCCCCCCTTCTCAAGAACCTCCCCCCTCTCCGCCACGCGCCTGCACCGGGAGTTGCCCTCTCCGCGGAGAGGGGGTCAGGGGGTGAGGCCGAAGGCGGTTTCCCTGCCGGCTCCCAGCTCGTCGGCTGCATCGTGGGACTCTCCTCGGAGGAATGAATGATCCCCAAGGCAATGGAAGCGTTCTTGCGCGACCGCCTCCCGGAGCGAACGTGGAACCGACGACTTCGCCGGGAGGGCAGCCTGGCCTCGATCGAGTTCGGCCCGCTCGACATCGAGCGCCTGTTACGTCTGGGGATCACCGTCGACGCCCTCGGCCCGTTCCTGGTGGCCTGCCTGTGGGACGAGGAATCACCTCTCGAGATAGGCGGCTACCTGGTCATCGACAACCTGTCGATGGGGCGCCCGTCGATGGGCGGCATCCGCATGCTGCCCGACCTGACGCCGGCCGCCATCCATAACCTTGCCCGCGGGATGACGCTCAAGAACGCCGCCGCCCAGCTGCCGTTCGGCGGCGGGAAGTCGGGGATCGTCGCCTCCGCGCGCCTGACCGCCGAAGAACACCGGGCGGTGGTCACCGGTTTCGCCCGGCTGATCCGACGCTATCGGGAGATCTACCTTCCCGGCCCCGACGTCGGGACCAACGACGAAGACATGCGCGCCGTCGCCATCGAGAACGGACTGGACAGCGCCGTCTCGAAGCCGGCCGACATGGGCGGCAATCGGATCGATGAGCTCGGCGCCGCCGGCGGAGGTTGCATCATCGCCCTGCAGGCCCTGCTCGAGGAAATGCCGCGGCTGGCGCGGCACCCGTCCTTCGCCGGGCTGCACGTACCGGCGCCGCAGGATGTGACGGTGCTCCTCCAGGGGTTCGGCGCCGTCGGCGCGCATGCCGCTCGGCTCCTCCAGGAACGGCTGCCGGGCGCCCGCCTGGTCGGCGCCAGCGACGTCCAGGGCTATTTGTACTCCGCCGAGGGCCTGCCTGTCCCCGAGCTGTTCGGTTTGTGGAAAGAGAAGGGCCTGGTGACGCTGGAGTTCGGACGGCCGCAGCTCGACGGCGGGGCGATCGGCCCGCGCGTCAAACTCTCCACCGAGCCGAACGACCTGCTGCGCGAGTCGGCCTTTTGTTTGATACCGGCCGCGCCGGTTGCCAACTATCTCGATGTCGATCCGGCCTCCGCTCCCTCGATGACCGTCGACCGCGCCGGGCGATGGGCGGTCATCATCGAAGGCGCCAACACCTACTCTCCCGACCCCGCTCGACGCCAGGCGCGCGCCCGCATGGAGCGGGCCGTCTATCGACAGCGCGGCACGTTGATCGCCACGGACTACCTGGTGAACTCCGGCGGGGTCATCTTCGCCGCGCAGGAACACATCATCCGGACGCCGGCCGAGTTGCGCCTTCCCGAAGAGATCCTCGGGGACCGCGCCGCCGTGAGCCATTGGCTCCAGGCCCATGGGGACGCCCTCCAGGCGCTGGCGGAGCAGCGGCGGCAGGCCGGCGAGGCCTACCGCGAGAACGTGATCCGGCGCAACATGCGCGAGCTGGTCGATCTCTTGATCGAAGACGCCGACCGGCTGCCCTGGGAAGCGGCCGAGCGCATCAGCGTCCGGCGCATCGCCGCCGGTGAGAGCGAGCGGACCGCCGCCGACATCATGGGGGAGATCAGCCTGGCGGAGGCCTCCACCCCGCTCCAACAGGCGGCCGCCGCGCTCGTCGAATGCGGCTGCCCCCTGATGGCCGTCGTCGATGAGTCGCAGAAGCTGACCGGCGTCATCACCGAATGGGATTTCGTTCGGGCGACGGCCGCCGGCACGCCGCCCCATACCCCGATCGAAACGATTATGACTCGCCAGGTCGTGACCGCCGCACCCGGCGATTCCCTCTTGGAGATCCTGCGGCGGCTCGAGCACTACGAATACAGCGCCCTGCCGGTCGTCGATGGCGGGCGGGTCGTCGGGATCGTGTCGTCCGACCTGTTGGCGACACGCTCGCTGACGCGCCTGCTGCAGAGTCAGGCGGCTGAGCGGTAATCCTTCGTGTTCGCTCAGGACGATGTCGCGGCGTGAGCGAAAGGCGCGCCTTGGGGATTCCTCTCTCGGCCCCTTGCCTACGGCTCGGGGCTCGCTCGGAATGACATTGCGGAGGGGCTTCTCTCTTCATGTCATTCCGAGCCCCGCGCAGCGGGGCGAGGAATCCCCGAGGCGCGCTCCCCAGCGGGACCTCGGGCGCGAGGAGTCTTGCGGGGCAGTGCCCGCGCAGGCGACCCGGAGCGGGCGCAAGACCTCGAGACTCCCTCCAGCGAAGGAAAGTAAGATTGGCGTACTCAGGCCAGGGAGGGAAGTATGGAAGCCATCCTCGAGAAGCTGCAGATCAAGGCCGTCAATCCCGGCGCGTGCGCCGGGCCTGAGGCATGGATCGACGACCCTGCGGGCCCCGAGCTCGTGTCGTTCAACCCGACCACCGGTCAGCCCCTGGCCAGCATCCGCCAGGCGACGCCCGAGACCTATGACCGGGTCCTGGCTGCCGCCGGCGAGAGCTTCCTCGATTGGCGCGCCACCCCGGCCCCGCGGCGAGGCCAGCTCCTGCGCGATTTCGGCGACCTGCTGCGGGAGGTCAAGGAACCGCTGGGAGACCTGGTCAGCCTCGAGATGGGGAAGATCCGAGCCGAGGGACATGGCGAAGTGCAAGAGATGATCGACATCTTCGACTTCGCCGTCGGCCTCTCCCGTCAGCTCTACGGCTTGACGATGCACTCGGAGCGCCCGCAGCATCGCATGTACGAGCAATGGCACCCGCTCGGCCCAGTGGGCGTGATCACAGCCTTCAACTTCCCCGTGGCGGTATGGTCGTGGAACGCCGCCATCGCTCTCGCCTGCGGCGACCCGGTCGTGTGGAAACCGTCCTCGTACACACCGCTGGCGGCGATCGCCGTCACGCACCTGGCCAACCGCGTTTCGGCCGACCACGGCCGCCGCGGGCTCTTCAATCTGGTCATCGGCACCGGGCGGCAGATCGGGGACCGCATGCTGGCCGATCCTCGCTTGCCGCTGATCTCCTTCACCGGCTCGACCCAGATCGGCAAGCGCGTGGCCGAGATGGTAGCCGGGCGCTTTGGGCGAACGATCCTCGAACTCGGAGGCAACAACGCCATCATCGTCGCCGAAGATGCCGACCTCGACCTGGCGGTGCGCGCCATCGTCTTCGGCGCCGTGGGCACCGCTGGCCAGCGCTGTACTTCGACGCGTCGCATCATCGCCCAGCGCGCCGTCCTGCCCGAGCTCTCGCGACGCCTGGTGGCGGCTTACCAACAAGTGCGCATCGGCGATCCGCTCGAGGCGGCGACGCTCATGGGACCGTTGGTCGCAGGCGCATCGGTGGAAGAGATGCTCGATGCGCTCCAACAGGTGCAGGCCGACGGCGGTCGCGTTCTTGCCGGTGGCAAAGCCCTTTCAAATCTCGGACCGAACTTCGTCGAGCCGACGATCGTCCACATGCCGGCGCAAACCGACATCGTCCGCCGGGAGACCTTCGCCCCGATCCTCTACCTGCTTGAGTACGGCGACCTGGACGAAGCGATCCGCCTGCACAACGACGTTCCGCAGGGTCTGTCGAGCGCCATCTTCAGCGAGAGCATGCGCACCGTCGAGCATTTCCTTTCGGCCGGCGGTTCGGATTGCGGGATCGCCAATGTGAATATCGGGACGTCCGGAGCCGAGATCGGCGGCGCCTTCGGAGGGGAGAAGGAGACCGGCGGCGGGCGCGAGTCGGGGTCGGATGCCTGGAAGCAGTACATGCGCCGCCAGACCAACACCATCAACTGGTCGCACGAGTTGCCGCTAGCGCAGGGAATCCGGTTCGGGGAGTAGCTTGCTCATCCGACGTTCGGGCTCCGTCGCAGCGCGGTTCGATACGCTCCCGAGCGCAACTCAGCACGAAGGAATTGCCTTGTGCTGCCGCGTTTCCTCCCTGAGCGGAGCGGTAACGGAGTGACCGCGAAGTCGAAGGGCGCCTCGATACGATCCCGAGCGCAGCGAGGAACTTCGGGCTGACGCCTGATCGGCGTCAGCCCTGCGCTCACGCTTCGACTGCGGCCGATCGCCTTCGGCGATTCGGCCTCCGCTCAGCGCGGAGGGGGTTCTCAGGATGAGGGAGTTGCTTCCCCAGCCCCGGGCGTCGGAGGCGCTTCCAAGACCGGCACAGTAGCCAGGTCGCCGGAGACATCGGCCGCCCCCGACCAGACCCACCCGTTGATCCCCTGACCGATCCTCGTCACGAGGTACCAGGTGCCGATCGGCGAGTCGTCATAGCGCCCGATCACCTGGGCCGTTTGTCCTTGCAGAAACAAATCGACGATCGGGTATTCCTCACCCGGCCCGCTGCGGACCGACACGTTGTACTTCGCCGTGGCGGCGGCGAAGTTGGGCGTGGCGGTCTCGGTCGGGGTCGAGGTTGGCAGGGGGATGGTCGGCGTGGCGGTCTGAGGGACCGGCGTCGGAGTGCCGGTCGGGGCGCTGCGCGTCTGTTCAGCGATCGCCTGGGCCGTCCGCAGGACGTCGTCGCTGGAGAGGGTCGGCGTCCCCGAGGCGCCGCGGCATCCGGCCAACAGGTTCATGATCAGGAGCGCCCCCGTCCACTTCATTCGTTGATTGGGCATGATCGCTCCGTGCCTCCTGCTGGGTCTCTTCACAGCGGCGCGGGAGTATACCAAAGCCGATGCGAGTCGGTTCCAGTATCCAGCGCTTTTGGGGATGGGCGCTCCCGACGCCTGGCGAGCCGATCGTACCTCGGTTCACACACCGCTCTCAGGCAGCGCCCGCGGCTCGCCTCGACCATGCCTCCCGGGGCTGGTACTGCCGTCCTCTCGCAGGCCCCACCCCCGGACGTATCATGGCAGTATGAGCAGCCGTCCGGAGGGCTCCTTCGACTCTCGCGTCTTGGTGCGGGAACGTAAGACGGGGAGCCTGCGCGACCCGCGCCAGGAGCGTCTCGACTGGGAGACGCAGGTGCACGAGTCGGAGGAGCAGCTCGAGCGGTCGCGTACCCGGCTGCTCTCTGCGGCAGTGGCTTTCTGCGACGGCTCGATCAGCGCCGGCCAGATGCGGGCGGTGCGCGAGCTGCTGCGCGAGCAGGAGAGTCGTCTCGCGGCGCTGACCCAGAATCCTGTTCCGCCGTTCGTCGAAGAACCTCCGCCGGCGGCCAGCGTCGTCCATGTGGTGGAACCCGCCAGCCCGTTGGAGTGGGAGGCCGTGCCCGATCTCCCGGGCGACGTTTCCCCCGAGCTGCGCGACATGCTGGTCACGCTCGATGGCAAGATCAAGGGGTTGGAGACCGACCTGCAGCAAGGGCGGATCAACGCCTCGCAGTACCGGGCCATTCGCAAACACTACCTCGACCAGCGCCAGGTGGCCGTCCGACTCCAGCGCGCCCATCCCGACAGCGATCGCTGGCGCGTCGTTCTCGAGGAAGGCAAGACTTCCTTTCTACTGCAGCTCAACGAAGCCGTCCTGCGCAGCTTCACGTTGTACGACCTGCGCACACGGGCGCGTATCTACTCCCAGGGGGAGTTGCCTCCGGCGGCGGAGCACGCTTTCCGTCTGCTGGGCACTTTCGGCCCCGACGGCCCTCAGGCCGAACCCGGCCGAATGCTCGGGATGCAGGCCGAAGATGGTTCGTCCTACTTGCTCATCCCGGGCAAGTACACCGTAGCGCTGGTTGTCTTCACCCAGGACCCGCCCGCCTGGCAGCTGCGGGCGATGCGCGAGGTCCACAGCAACTTCGAGACTGCCAACAAGGCCACGCTCGGCCGCGGCGAACGTCAAACGCTGATCTTCCCCGATTTGTCTCGTTTCATTCGCGAGTA
>CAZMVJ010000006.1:0-1844 GCA_964569445.1 uncultured Anaerolineaceae bacterium
GATAGAACTGAAGAACGTTTTGTTCGGAGAACTGGACCGCTCCCGGCGGGATGACAATCGGCGCATCTTCCGGGACGACCGACCGGAGGAAATTGAGATATTCCGCCCCGGCCCTCCCTAGGTAGAATCGGGCGCTGCGGCCCATCCCATTCAACTCCCGCGTCCGCCAGGTCGCCTTTGTCCAGGGCAGAAGGGTCCGCTGAGCCACGATGGATAGCTGCCACGCACCAGCGACGACCAAGACGGTGACGAGCATCGCCTGTTTCCAGGCGATCCGCACAGGAAGCATGTTCAGTTCATCCTCCTTCTCTTTCTCCGGCCGGGACGCCCGCATCCGCCGGTTCGATCCACCATTCATCTTATGGGTGCGGAGTACAGAGCGAGCGGAGAGGGCTGGCGCAGCGTCCGAGGTCCGTTTACCCTAAGTCCACTTCTCCAGCCGCTCGACCACGACCGACAGGAAGCGATCGGCCACAGCGCCATCGAGCATTCGATGGTCGAAAGTCAGCGTCAGGTAGACCATCGGCCGGATGGCGAAGGCCTCGGCGCCCGGGGTCTCGACGACGACGACCCGCTTCTGAATCACCCCGACGCCCAGGATGGCGGCCTGGGGCTGATTGATAATCGGAGTGGCGAAGAGCGAACCGCTCACGCCGTGATTGGTGATGGTAAAGGTGCCCCCCTGCACCTCGTCCGGCTTGAGCTTCCGCCCCCGTGCGCGCGTCGCCAGGTCCTTGATGGCGACGGCGATCGCCGGCAGCGATCTCTGGTCGGCGTCCTGAATCACCGGCACGATCAACCCTTGCTCGCCGAGCGACACCGCCACGCCGATATGAACCGGTCGATGCAGGACGATCCCCTCGTCGCTCCATGAAGCGTTGACCCACGGCACCGCCTTGAGAGCAGCTACGGTGGCGACGACGAAATAGGCGCTGAAGGTCAGGTCGACCCCCTCGCGGGCGAAGGTCTCCTTGTGGGCCTGGCGATGCGCGACCACCCGGCTGAGGTCGGCCTCCATCACGGTCGTCACGTGCGGGCTGGTGCGGCGTGAGCGCAGCATGTGCTCGGCGATCTGGCGCCGGACCGAGTCGTGAGGGATGACCTGGCCCGGGGCGGGCGTCGACGCAGGAGTCTGCGGGCCGAAAACTTCCTCCGTCGGGCGGAAGAGCTCCCCCGAGGCCGGCTGTTCCCACGCCGGGGCAATAGACCCCGCCGCTGGAAGATCGCGAACATGCGCCAGGACGTCCTTCTTGGTGATGCGCCCGCCCGTCCCCGTTCCGCGCACTTGCGACAAATCGACCTGATACTCGGCGGCGATCTTGGCGACGACGGGCGAGATGAAACCAACGTCGGCCGGTGTGACCGGCGCCGGAGGCGGGGGAAGCGGAGTGGATGCCGGCGCCATGGCCGGCGACGCTCGATGGGCAGCCGGCGCCGCCGCGAGTCCTTCCGGCACGGCCTCGCCGGCGGCCCCGATCATCGCCAGCACCGTCCCGGCCTGGACCGTCTGACCTTCAGGTACGACGATTCGCAGCAACACGCCGCTGGCCGGCGAGGGGATCTCGGTGTCGACCTTGTCGGTATTCACCTCGAGCAGCGGCTCGAACTCGTTGACTGACTGCCCCTCGACCTTGAGCCACTTCGAGACGGTGCCTTCGACGATCGATTCGCCCAGCTGCGGCATGATGACTTGGGTTGACATGTGTATCTCCCCTACGTGGTCCCCTGCTGCATCGAGGCGAGAGCTCGGTTCGACCCCCACCCCCTTCCCCCTCCCCCGACAAAGCGCTCTTTCCACTCGAAGGCACAGGCTGGGGAGGGGGAGGATTCATGGGGGATGGGGG
>CAZMVJ010000006.1:1944-33673 GCA_964569445.1 uncultured Anaerolineaceae bacterium
GGGGGTGAGGCGGATGCTGTGCATGCTAATAGGAGGCCAACTCCCGCATCGCCGCGGCGATCTTTTCCGGGTTGAGCATGAACCAATCCTGCAGGGGATGGCTGTAGGGCATCGCCGGCACGTCCGGCCCGGCCAGCCGGCGGATCGGGGCGTCGAGGTCGGTGAAGGCCTCGTCGGCCAGGATGGCGGCGATCTCACCACCGTAGCCTCCTGTCAGATTGTCCTCATGGATCACCAAAGCCTTCCCGGTCTTGCGCACCGAGGCCAGCAGGGTGGCCTTATCCAGGGGAAGCAGCGTACGCACATCGACCACCTCGACCGATAGACCTTCGCCGGCCACCGCCTGGGCCGCCTGCAGCGTGTAGTGGTGCATCATCCCATAGGCGATCGCCGTCAGGTCGGTGCCGGAGCGGGTGACGCGGGCCACACCCAATGGCTCCAGGATTTCGCCCGGGCCGGCGACCTCACCCTTGATCAGGCGGTAGCCCTTCTTGGGCTCCAAGAAAACGACCGGGTTTGGATCGCGCACGGCCGCTTTCAGCAGGCCTTTGGCGTCGTGGGGATTGGATGGAATGACCACTTTCAACCCCGGGACGTGGGCGAAGAAGGCCTCCAGCGATTGAGAGTGGTAGAGACCGCCGCCGATGCCGCCGCCGTACGGCGCCCGGATGACAAGCGGCACGGTCCACTCGCCGTTCGAGCGGTAGCACATCTTGGCGGCCTCGTTGACGATCTGATTGAACGCCGGATGGATGAAATCGGCGAACTGGATCTCGCAAATCGGGCGCAACCCGTAGAGGGCGGCCCCGATCCCGATGCCGATGATCGACAGCTCGGCCAGGGGCGAGTCGATGATGCGCCCCGCCCCGAATTTCTCGTACAGCCCCTGCGTCGCCCGGAAGACGCCGCCGCGCCGCCCGACGTCCTCCCCCACGAGGAAGACGCGGTCGTCGCGCGCCAGCTCCTCCTCCATCGCCTGGCGCAAGGCCTCGATGAGTGTCATCTCAGCCACGGCGGATGTCCTCGACGTAGACCGGATAGGCGGCCTCCGACACGTCCGGATACGGCGCCGCCTCGGCGAAACGGATGGCGTCATCGACTGCCGCGGCCGCTTCGGCTTCGACCTCGGCCTGCGCCTTGGGCGTGAGGATCTTCTTCTCGAGCAGCTGCCGCTGGTAGGCCGCCAGCGGGTCGCCGGCCTTCATCGCCTCGACTTCTTCCCGCGGGCGGTACGATCGGTCATCGTCGTCCGACGAGTGCGGAGTCAGCCGATGGACGCGCGGCTCGACGATGGTCGGCCCGTCGCCGCGGCGCGCCCGCGCCACGGCTTCGGCCACCGCCTGGTACACGGCGACCACGTCCAGTCCGTCGACGCTGACCCCCGGCAGCCCGAGGCCGGCCGCCTTGCCGGCGGCGCCGGCCACCGCCATCTGCATCTCCTGGCGAACCGAGATGGCGTAGGTGTTGTTTTCCACCAGGAAGATCACCGGCAGCTTATGCACCGCCGCCCAGTTGACCCCTTCGTACCACTCGCCCTGGGAGGTCGAACCTTCGCCGATCGAAGTCAGCACGACGGCCGAGTCGCCGCGCATCTTGATCCCCAAGGCGATCCCTGAAGCGTGCGGCGTCTGCGTGGCCACCGGCGACGAATGGCTGACGACGTTGGCCCGGCGCAGACTCCAATGGCTGGGCATCTGGCGCGCCCCCGAAGACGGCTCACCCTTCTTGCCCATCAGCCCCAGGGCGAACTCGCGCGGCGATAGGCCCAGGGCCAAGAGCATCGCCAGGTCGCGATAGTAGGGGACGACCCAGTCCTGGCCGCGCTGCAAAGCGAAGGCGGCGCCGATCTGCGCCGCCTCGTGTCCGATGCCCGAGATATGGAAGGCGATCTTCCCTTGGCGATGAAGCACCCAGGCCCGCTCATCCAATCGGCGGGAGAGCACCATCACCCGGTACATTTCGAGAAGCGTTTCTTTCGGCAGCGCCATTCAACGCCTCCGCCGCTTGCCTCGGACCGCCCGCCGCGCCCGGTTCCACTCGTTGACCGATCCGCCGGCGAGACGCCAGGGTGGCACGCAACAATAGGCTCTGGTTTCCATAGAAGGGTCGGAGGCGGCAGTCGGCGAATCTTATCCGGTTCAGTCCGGAATCTCAAGCATTCCCGATGACGCCCGCCGCGACGGTTCTTCGTCTGCCGATCCGGGCTGCAGGAGGCGGGCGCCTCAGCCCCGGCGGCCGGACGGGCCGCGCAACAACCTCTCGGAGGCGCGGCGCCGCTCCTGCTGATGCCGCCGCCAGGCTCGTCGCCGCTTCAACCATGGGCGGCCGAAGATGAGGGCGAAGGGTACAGCCAGCAGCGCCGCCTGCGCCAAGAACGCCAGAGCGATGAACACTTCCTTGCCTGTCGTTCGATCGGGGACGAGGGAGACCGTCATCTCACGCCGCGGATGGGACAGGGCGTACGTCCCCGGCTGTGCGATCTCGAAAGCGAGGATCGGCCGGCCGGGCGCCCGGGGGTCATCGTAGGGCATCAGACCGCGGCCGACGAACGACACCGCCACCGTCTCGCCGGTTTCGACTCGCTGCACGACCAGCCAGGGGGTGGCGTCCGAGGCATGCAGACTGGCGGCGATTTCCAGAAGTTCGAGGTCGCTGGTGTAGACCTGGTATCTCTCGGCTCGGGGGAAACCGACGGCCGTCGGCGACGAGTCCATCGGAAGCGCCACGATCTCGTCGCCGCGCACGCTCTCCAGGAGTCCGACCACCCGGGGAAGCACCAGGAACGTCGTGCCGGCCCATTTGACAATAACCGAGGCAGAACAGAGAAAGACGATCAGGGTGACCACGACCAGGATGCCGAGCATGATGCTCCTCAGCCTGGGTGTGGGCGGAGGAGGCGTGGTCATAACCGAAGGGCGCGGCCTCGGTCCGGCTCAGCCGGCGCGCGGCACGACGCGCTCGGCAACGACTTCGACGATATCGCGTACGTCCAGCGGGTCGGCCTGCTCGCGCGCCGCATCGCCCAGCATGATTAGGCAGAAGGGGCATCCGACGGCAACGACCTTGGCGCCGGTGGCTCGCGCTTGCTGCAGGCGCAGCTGGTTCACCCGCTGGTCGCCGTGTTCCTCTTCCTTCCACATCTGTCCGCCGCCGGCGCCGCAGCACAAGGAACCGCGGCCGTGATCGGCCATCTCCGTCAGCCTCGCCCCGGCCATTCCCAGGGCCTGACGCGGCGCTTCGACGACGCCGTTCTGCCGGCCGAGGTAGCACGGGTCGTGGAAGGTCAGCAGCTCCTGCGGCGCGGCGCCCTGCAGCTTCAGACGCCCCTGTGCCATCAGCTCCTGCAGCAGCTCGGTGTGGTGGATCACCTGGTAGGTACCGCCGAAAGCCGGGTACTCGTTCTTGAGGGTGTGCAGGCAGTGCGGGCAGGTGGTCACGATCCGCTTCGGCGACACGCGATTGAGGGTCTCGACGTTGGCTTGGGCCAGTTCATGGAACAGGTATTCGTTGCCGCTGCGCCGGGCCGAATCTCCGCTGCAGCGTTCTTCGGAGCCGAGCACGGCGAAACGGACTCCGGCGGCGTGCAGCACCTCCGCCAGGGCGCGGGCCGTCTTCTGGGCGCGGGCATCGGTGGCCGGCGCGCAGCCGACCCACCACAGGATTTCGGCGTCGGGCGCCTGTGAGACGAGAGGCACGTCGAGTCCGACGGCCCACTCCAGCCGCTTTTCCGGACCGAGGTTCCACGGATTGGAGGTGCGCTCCATCCCGCGGAAGGCGGCCTGGAGCTGCTCGGGGAAGGCGCCTTCGGTCAGCACCAGATGCCGCCGGATTTCAAGAATGTCGCGCATGGGTTCGACGCCCACCGGGCAGACGTCGATGCAGGCCCCGCAGGCGGTGCAGGCCCAGACGGCCTCGGGCGTGATGGCGAACTCGAGCAGCGATTGGGAGCTGGGCTGGCCGGCGGCCAGACGGCCGCCCTCCTGGTTGAGGAAGTAGCGCTTGTTGATCTCCAGCGCCGCCGGGGAAAGCACCTTGCCGGTGGCGTAGGCCGGACAGGCGTCCTGGCAGCGGTTGCACATGATGCAGGCATACGCGTCGACCAACCCGGTCCACGACAGCTGCTCCAGGCGGCTGGCGCCGAACTGTTCGATCGACGGGTCGTCGAAGTTCAAGCGGTCGAGGGTGCCCATCGACGACCGGCGCGGCTTCAACAGGAAGTTGATCGGGGCGAAGAACAAGTGCAGGTGCTTCGAATAGAGGAAGTACGGCAGGAAGGCCAGGATCAGACCGAGGGCGAACCAGAAGCACACGTGGAGCGCGACCACCAGGGAGGCTTCGTTCCAGCCGGCCCAGGCGCTGGCCAGCGTCGAGGCGAACGGCTGCCAGGCATCCGGGCCGTCGAGCGCGAGCAGAAAGCTCTGGCCGACAAAGCGGGCGCCGACGTGCAACACGATGAAACCGGCGACGATGCCCGAGTCGCGACGGATGCCCAAGCGCGCCTTCGGATGGAGCAGCGTCGTGCTTCGCACGCTCAGCGACGACGGCCGAACGATGAACCGGCGCACGATCAGGTAGGCCATCCCGACCAGGACGAAGACACTGAAGATATCGGCCCCCACACGGAAGAGATCGCCCAGGGTGGCGCGCTCCAGGAAGACAACCCCGGGGAGGAAGGCCTCCGTGACATCGATAAGGTTGACCAGGAGATAGAAGGTGAAGCCCCAACCCACCAGTGCGTGGAACAGGCTGGTCCAGCGCCGTACTCGAAAGGTGGGCGAGAAGGTGACGAACTTGACCAGGGCTTCGACGACGCGGCGGCCGAGCTGACCGAGTTCGGGCTGGCCCTGCCCGCGGGCGATGGTGCGCACGATGCGCCGGGCGGCGATGGCGGTCAGGCTCAGGCTGATCAGGGCGGCCAGTACGAAGAGAATTCTCTCGACAGGGGTGAGCATGGCTCTTCTCCGGCGGGAGATAGGCGGGGGATGTTGGCCGAATGCGCTTGCCGGTCGAGTGTATCACAGCGCCCGCGTCATCCCTGCGACGAGCGGTGCTTTCCCTCTTGCCAGGCGCGCTTCGACCCCTCGACTGCGCTCGGGGCAAGCTGGCATAGCGCGCCTGGCGTTGGCGTCAGGTACGGCGGTGACGGGTCAGGCGGCGAAGGCCTGTTCGGGGATTTCGACGGGGGCCGGGAGCGGATGGGTCGAGAGGTAGGCTTGCACGTCCTGCAGCGATTTCTGGAATCGTTGCAGCAGGTCCTGATCTGTTCCCTTGAAGCGGTGGAGCGTTTGCAGCGCGCAGGCGGCGCAGCCGCGCATGGCGCGATACGAGTCTGTCTCGCAGCTCAGGCAGCCGTCGAGGCGGATCATCATCAGCGAGAAGGCCAGCGCCTCGGCGTGATCGGGGGGCAGCGACGTCATCCGGTCGACGAGGGCACGCCAGCGCTCCCCGCCAGCGCGCGCCAGATGAGGGATGACGTAGGGCGGGAAAAGCAGTTCGTTTTCGGCGTACATCCACTCGATTCCGTCGGGCGGTGCAGGATATCGGCGGGTGGAGCTCGCGGGAATTGTAGAGTCCGCAGGAGTCGGTGAGCGACAGTACTTTTGTACCAGGGGTGGTGGGTCCTGGATGGCGAGGCGCCAGCCGTGGGGGCCTGCCTTGATATCGGAGAGGTCCACCCTACATGGGGCGGGGCTACGCGCCGCCCTCGCCATAGGCCGAGGGGTCGGTCGGGGTCTTTCCCGAGGGATCGGTGACCGAGACGTAGGTCCCCTCCTCGGCGAAGTTGAAGAACCACTGGGCGTCGGTCATCGGCAGGTTGACACAGCCGCGCGAGGTCGTCGTGCCGAATTTGGCGTGCCAGTAGGTGCCGTGCAGCGCCCGCGCCTTGTCGAAGTACAGAACCCACGGCACGCTGTCCAGATAATAGAAGCCTGCTTCGCCGGGGATGCCGCCGGTCATCAGGTCGCGCTCGAGTTTGGCCCACACCTGGAACAAGCCGGGCCTGGTCCAGAATCCGTTGCGGCCGGTCGAGACCATCGTGGCATAGACCAACTGGCCGTGATCGTAGGCGGTGATGGTCTGCTCGTACAGGTTCACCGAAATCCACTTGTCGCTGTCGACGCCGGCCGGAGGGGTCGGATCGGGGATGACGCGCGCCACGTTGCGTTGCTCGATCCACTCGTTGCGGCCGATTTGATACCAGTCCCACTCGCCGACGCGCCGGACATCGAAGATCTGAACGACGTCGAACTTGCTGAGCCAGTGTTCGGTCAGGTCGCTCTCGGGCGCAGCCGAAGCGAAGGTCCCCGAGATGACCCAGCCGAAAGGCCGTTCGGGGGTTCGACTGAAGGCCTGGCCGTGGTAGTTGGGGGGTTTGAAGTCGCCGGCATCGCCTGAACGGACATAGCCGCGGTTGGTAAGGTACACCTTCCGACCATCGCTCTGCACCGAATCGACGTAGTACAGGTAGACGAAGCCCTGCGGGATCTCGTCGACCTCGTTGCCGCCGTTGAAGGCGTCCTCGGCGCTGGCGTAGATCCGGACGGGTTTGTTGCCCGCCCGCAGGTAGGTCATGGGGACGTTGTACAGGCTCGGGTCGAGCGGCGTTGTCGGCAGCGGCATCGCCGGATACAGGCCGCGCTCGGCCAACTCCACGACGGCCGCACCCGGGCCGAGGTCCTGGCACAGCTCCGGATGCCGCAGCTGGACCCGCGGCGGGCAGAGGTGGACATCGGGCGGGCCGCTCGCTGTGAGAAACGGCAACATCAGGACTAGAGCGAGGTCAATGCGCATGGTCGTGTTCGGTGCGCAGGCATTCTACCAGCGCGGCAGGCAAGAACTGGGTGAGACACGCGTGAGAGGTGGGCCCTCGGCCCGGCAGGCTCGAGTCCTAGCGGCGCTCTCGCACCTCCGCCACCGCCCGCTCAACGAAGGCCTCCAGCGGCATCGCACCCAGGTCCTCGCCCGAGCGCAGTCGGACCGCCACCGCCGCCTCGGCCGCCTCGCGGTCGCCGAGGATGAGCATGTAGGGAATCTTGCGCAGCTGTGCGTTGCGGATCTTGGCGTTCATTCGCTCCGGGCCGTCGTCGACTTGCGCCCGCAGCCCGACCTCCGCCAGCCGCGCCGCCGCGCGCTGGGCCGGTTCGAAGTGGCGGTCGGCGATCGGGATCAGCGCCGCCTGCACTGGGGCCAGCCACAGCGGGAAGGCGCCGGCATAATGCTCGATCAGGAATCCTATCATCCGCTCGTGCGTCCCGAGCGGCGCCCGGTGAATGACGAGGGGGGTCTCGGACTCGCCCTGACGGTTGACGAAACTCAGCTCGAATCGCTGCGGCTGGGCGAAGTCGACCTGGTTCGTCGCCAGGCTGAACTCGCGCCCGGTGGCGCTCCAGATCTGCACGTCGATCTTCGGCCCGTAGAAGGCGGCTTCGTCGGCGACTTCGACGAACGGCACGTCGCCGTGGATCATTGCCTGGCGCACCATTTCCTCCGTCTTCTGCCACAGCCGCGGGTTGTCAACGTACTTCTTGCCCAGGCCTCGCGGATGGTGCGTGCTCAGCCGCATGACGTACTTCTCGATGCCGAAGATGCGGAAGTACTCCAGGTACAGCCGCGCCACGGCCAGGAACTCGCTTTCGAACTGTTCCTCCGAGCAGTAGATGTGGGCGTCGTTCATCTGCATCGATCGGACCCGCAGCAGGCCGAAGAGCTCGCCGCTCTTTTCGTAGCGATAGCACGTGCCGTACTCGGCCAGGCGCAGCGGCAGGTCGCGGTAGGAACGGGGCTTGCTGGCGAAGATCTTATGGTGCATCGGGCAGTTCATCGGTTTGACGTAGTAGCGCGTGCCCTCCATCTCCATCGCCGGGTACATGCTGGCGGCGTAATAGGGCAGGTGCCCGCTGTGCAGGAACAGGTCTTCCTTGGAGAGATGCGGCGTGCGCACCCGGACGTAGCCGGCGCGGCCCTCGGTCTCCTTCGCCAGGCGCTCGAGCTCCTCCGCCATCACCGCACCGTTGGGCAGCCACAACGGCAGCCCGGGTCCCACCTCGTCGTCGAAGATGAAGATCTCCAACTCGCGGCCTAGCTTGCGATGATCGCGCCGCTTGGCCTCTTCCAGCATCGCCAGGTGCTGCGCCAAGGCCTCGGGCGAATCCCAGGCTGTCCCGTAGATGCGCTGCATCATCGGTCGCTTCTCGTCGCCGCGCCAATAGGCACCGGCCACGCTCAGCAGGCGCACTCCCTGGGGGTTGATC
Source organism: uncultured Anaerolineaceae bacterium (assembly GCA_964569445.1). GTDB lineage: Bacteria > Chloroflexota > Anaerolineae > Anaerolineales > E44-bin32 > DATEVL01. The sequence goes on from CAZMVJ010000006.1 coordinate 10,197, forward strand.
TCGCGCGTGTTCTGGACGTGCGGGCCGCGGCACAGGTCGGTGAAGGTATCGTGGGAGTAGGTCGAGAGGACGGGCGCCTCATCGGTCTCGTTGCCGTGCTCGTCGAGGCCGCCGTGTTCCAGGCCGTCGATCAGCTCGAGTTTGTACGGCTGGTCGGCGAACAGCCGGCGAGCTTCCTCGGCCGAAAGCTCGCGCCGCACGAACGGATGATCCCCGTTCAGGATCTGGCGCATGCGCTGCTCCAGTTGCGCCAGATCGTCCGGTGTGAGCGGGCGCGGCAAGTCGAAGTCGTAATAAAAACCGTTCTCGATCGCCGGGCCGATGGCGATCTTGGCCTGGCCGGGGAACATCTCCAGCACCGCCTGGGCCATGACGTGGGACGTCGAATGACGCACCCGATACAGCTGGCTGTCCTCATAGCGCTCGACCGTCGATCCAGTCATCTCTCCCTCCCAACACAACGGCCCTCGCCCGTCTGGGGCGAGGGCCGAAGCTCTCGCGGTTCCACCCAGGTTGGCCCACGGCCAAAGCCGCGGCCCATCTCCAGCAGCCGATAACGGGGCTGAGCCGCTCTCCCCTCGACTGCGCTCGGCCTTCGCCGGGCTCAGGCCTCACTCCGCTCAGGGCAAGCCCTTTGCAGGTGGCGAGGGTTGGGGAGAGCGCTCGCGGGTGGTTTTCGCCGGGCGGGTTCCTGCGGGGCTCTCAGCCGGGGCTCCGCTTGCTGTCGGATCCGCGCCGGTTACTCGTCCCGGTCGTCGCGCTTCATCCTTCTTCGATTGAGTGGGCGGTATAGGACTCGAACCTACGACCTTTGCGATGTCAACGCAACGCTCTAACCAACTGAGCTAACCGCCCCGAACTTTTATTGTACCGTGCCCTGGCTGGTTTTCAACTCGCGGCGTCCCGGGCCAGATCCTCATCGAGCCTATCGAGCAGGCGATCCACATCCACCTTCGGCGTTCGGCGGCCGCGCAGGAAACCCAGGGCCACCCCGGCACCGGCGGTCGGGACCACAAGGCACAAACACCCGATCAGCCCACCCGGGTACCAAGGGAGCTGGTAACCGGCAGCGTGAACCACGCCGGCGCCGTCCGCCAAGCGTCCAAGACCGGCGAAGGCGCACAGTCCGACGACCAGAACCAACCAGACGGCCCACAGGCATCCTCTGCGCGACTTCATCAACCGCCCTCCCTCACCGCACGAGGCCGATCCCGCGGCGGATAATCGCCAGATTGCTCCGGCCCCAGGGGGCCAATCCCTGGGCTCCGCGCGCTTCATTGATCAGGCGCAGGACGTTGTCCGGACTGACCGGGATCCCGGCCTCCCCCATAAGCCGTACCAGTTCCTGCAAAGGCCCCCGGGTCTGCGAAGCGATCTGCCCCATCTCGGCGGCCGCAGCCCGGGAGGCGAGGTGCCCTGCCGCCCGAGTTGCCGCAGCGCCCGCCTGTCGGCCGGCCCACATTCCGCCTACGCGGGTGGCAGCGGCGGTCGCCAGGCCGCCAAGGGTCACGACAGACAGCCCGGCCTCGGCCAGCAGCCCCGCCAGCGAAGCCGCCCCCGCCAGCCGCTCAAGACCGTGCCCCCGGGTCATCGAGTCCCAGCCGTCCCGCATCCGATCCCGGGGCGACACGAAGATCGCCGAGGGGAAGAGAATCGTTTCGACCACGCCCGCCCCCTCCGCCCCGCTCTCTCCCGGCGGCACACAGGCCGTGATCAGGTTGTAGGGCAGCCCCGTCTCGGTGGTCATCCCGGTGTACTCGGGGACTGTACCCTCCGGACAGGCACACTCCAGCGTGTACGTTCTGCCGGCACCGGCGGGGCACTCAGTCTGCTCGCAGGCCACTGTGCTTCGGTCGTGGTAATAGCCGGGCGGACACTGGCACGTCCCATCGGCCGCCTGATACTGCCCAGGAATGCCACACTGCGCATGGGCGGGCAGCGGCACCGCCAGCGCGGCGAAAGCCAGGAGGAGGCCGACCCTGGAGATGCGCTTCATGACACCTCTCTTTGGCCGACGTCGGGGGACGTGAGTCGGCGATATGCGCCGGCCGACGATAATCGGGATTCCGATCCGCGGATGATACGTCAGACAGCGGCGGCGGGCAAGTCGGCGGCCTGCAAATGTGAGTCTGGTGAGAGAGCCCGCCACGGGCCGCCCACGCCGGCGCCGAATGCTAGAATGCTCTCTACGATGAGCGAAGGCCCGCCCTCCGCGGAAGCCCCTGCCTCCCCCGCCAAGACCGGCGACTACGTCACCATTCGCCGAAGCCACCTGGTGCTGGCGTTGATTCCGCTCGCCGGCATTCTCGGGCTGGCAGCCGGGTACCTGCTGTGGGGTCGCGACCAAACGACCCCCGTTGCTACCGCCGCCGCCGCGCCGCAGCGCTACCAGGTCAGCGTCGATGACGACCCGGCCCTCGGCCCGGCCGATGCGCCGGTGACCATCGTCGAGTTCAGCGATTTCAACTGCCCCTACTGCCGCCGCTTCCATGCCGAGGTCTTCCCGGATTTGATGGCGGCCTATCCGGAGCAGATTCGCTTCGTCTACCGCGATTACCCCATCACCAGCGCCGAGTCACTGGTCGCGGCGCAAGCCGCCAACTGCGCCGGCAAGCAGGGCGCCTACTGGGCCTTTCATGATTCGCTCTTCAGCGGCGGGCTCGGCCTCGGCGCCGAGGCCTATGCGGCTTACGCGCAACGCCTCAACCTGGACGCCGATGCGCTCGGAGCGTGTATCGCCGCCGGCGGCGAACAGGCCGAGGTCGAATCCGACGCGCGTGCCGCCTCCGCGTTAGGCGTCAGCGGCACGCCGACCTTCTTCATCAACGGCATCCCGCTTGTGGGTGCTCAACCACTGGATCAATTCAGGAGTGTGATCGATGGCGAACTCAACCCCTAAGTCGGCTCCCAAGCGAGCCAAGCCCGTCTCCGTGCCGGCGTCCGTTCCCGCCCTCACCCCGGCGGTCCAGGCGCCCGGCGCCATGAGCGCCCCGCGCTTCACGGCCTGGCACATCGTGGCGATCGTCGCCGGCGTGCTGGCCGTGGCGGCCGTCGCCGGCCTGGCCGGTGCGGCCGTCGGCTTCGGTTATGGGCGATCGATGACCCGCGCCGCCTTCCCGGCGGCCGGGATGCGCAGTTTCATGCTGCCCAACGGATCGATCGATCCGTTCGGCGGCGACAACCAGATGCCCTTTCCCTTTGGCGACGAAACGCCCTACGGGATGATGGAGCCGCGCCTGGCCGGCGACGCCTACCTGGGCGTCACGTACGCGTCTGTCGGTGTGGACCAGGCTGCGCAGGAGGGCCTGTCGGACGGCGAAGGGGCGCTGGTCTCGGCCGTGATGGAAGGCAGCCCGGCGGCGGCGGCCGGGATTCAGGCCGGGGACATCATCCTGGCCGTCGACGGCCAGAGAATCGTCCGGACGGCGATGCTGCGCAGACTGATCCAGGCGCATGCGCCGGGGGATGGAGTTTCGCTGCTCGTGCTGCGCGACGGAAGCGAGCAGTCCCTCGACGTGACGCTCGGCCGGGCAACCGACGCTCAGACTCCCTAACGCACGAACTCAGACTTCCACGAACTAGCCACGGCCTGAGCCGTGGCTAGTTCGCGAGAGGGACTGGCCGCACCTGGGCTTCGCGCCGCACCGGACCGAGCGGTGCGGGCCGGGCCCCCTCGACCTCGTCGAGGAACGATTCCACCACCCGGTTGAAAACCTGGGCTTCGTCGATCGGCGTTGCGTGACCCGAACCAGGGACGCACACGAGGCGCGCCCCCGGGATCGCCCGGGCCAGTCCCTCCTTGGCCGAGGACGGGATCGTCGTGTCGTTCTCCCCGGCGATGACCAGGGTCGGACAGCGAACTTCGCCCAGGCGGCCCTGCACGTTGAATCGCGCCAGCGCCTGCCCCGCCTGGAGGTAGGACCGCCGGCCGGCATGGGCCAGACGTTCCGCCGCGAACCTGCGCAGCTCCGCCTGCCGCGGATCGGGGAAGAGTTCTTCGGCGACCCACGCGCCGACTCGGTCCATTCGACCCAGCAGGACCAAGCCAATGCGAACGCTGGTACGGAGCATCGCTTGCGGCCGGACCTGGAGGCGGCCGAAGGCGTTGACCAACGTCAGCGACAGCGCCCGCTGCGGGAGGTCGAGGCCGATTTGGAGCGCCACCGATCCCCCGAGCGAAAGCCCGACGAGATGAGCGGCCGAGACGCCGGCATCGGCCATGGCCTCGGCTACGGCGCCTGCATAAGAGGCGATCGACGGCCATCCCGGCAGGCGAGGGCTGTCCCCGAACCCCGGCAGGTCGACGGCGATCACGCGATGTCGATCCTGGAAGACCGGCGCCTGGAGCAGCCAGTCGCCGGCCGACGATCCGAGTCCGTGCAGCAAGACGACGTCGCCTCCGAACCACCGCACTGCCGGATACTCGATCCAATGAACCCGACATGCCTGCGCTCGATCGATCATGCGCCTCCTGTCTCCGAACCGCCTCGAGGATTGCCTGAGAAACGAGCCTCCGGCCTCACCCCAAGGATCACCTGCCCTCCCTGTGCAAAGCTCTTCGGGACGCGAACCTCGGCTGGCGCAGGGGCGACGCCCTTCGGGCTGCTCCGCGAGGACAAGGGGTGGGTTTTGAAGTTGGCCGCCACTCTCTGCAGGCTGCCTGCCCAAACCCGGATGCTACACCTCGAAGAGGGCGTCCATGTATCCCTCCAGCAGCTCACCCACCAGCGGCCGCGCCTCGACGGTCGAGGCCAGGCCGTAGACCGGACCGACGCCGGCGGGCGCCCGCGGGTTCCTCCGGACCGTCTCGACGACTTCTTTCAGGTCCGAGACGAACTGTTCCCTGACGCCTGCCGTCGCGTGCCGCAGCGTGACACACAGATGGAATGCCGGCGGGAGATGCAGACCGTTCAGGTTCCAGCCGCGCGTGGCCATCGCCTGCATCACCTGGTACACGTCGACATCGTCGGACCGGACGGCGATGACGAAAAGGGGATCGCCGATGACCTGCAATCCGTCGATGGCGCCGACCTCGTTCTTGATCCAGGCGGCCGTCTCGAGAATCCGGCGCGCCGCCTCCAGATAGCCGGACTCGCCCATCGCCATCATCGCCGCCCAGCAGGCTGCGCTCAGTCCTCCGGGGCGGCTTCCGGCCATCGTCGCCGAAAAGTACAGCCCACCGGGCCAATCCGTGACGGAGTAGTACTGGTGGCGGCGCAGCGATTTGGTCCGATACAGGACGACGGATGTCCCCTTCGGGGCATAGCCGTACTTGTGCGTGTCGGCCGACATCGAGGTCACGCCGGGCAGTCGAAAGTCGAAGGGCGGCACCGGATAGCCCAGCCGCTCTGCCCACGGCAGCAGGAAGCCTCCCAGGCACCCATCGGTGTGGAAGCCCACGCCGTTGACCCGCGCCAGCTCCGACAGCTCGTCGATGGGGTCCACCAGCCCGTGCGGAAACGGCGGGGCGGAGCCGACGATGACGACCGTCTGCGGGGTGAGGGCCGCGCGGGTGGCGGCGACGTCGGCGCGAAAGTCGGGGCCGACCGGAACGCGGCGCAGGCACATGCCGAAGTAGCCGGCGGCCTTGTCAAAGGCGGCATGCGCCGTCGTCGGGGCGATGATCTCCGCCTCGGAAATCCCCTTCTCGTCCCGAGCCCAATCGCGATATGTCTTCATCGCCAGGAGAATGCTCTCGGTCCCGCCGGAGGTCACGGTGCCGCAGACCTCCACCGCCGGGTCGGCCTGGGCGGCGGCCGTCCCGCCCAGCATGGCCGCCGTCATGGCGACAATCTCGGCCTCGAACTTCGTCGTGCTGGGCCAGACGTCGGCGTGGAGCGGATTGCTTTGCGAATGCGCGGCGTAGACCTCGTTGAGAAAGGCGACGTGCCCCGGGTCGCCATGGTAGACGGCGCCGGAGACGCGGCCGTCACTCCAGCGTTCGGCCTCGATCTCGCTCATCAACCGCACTTCCTGGAGCACTTGAGGGGGCGGCATTCCTTGTTCGGGCAACACCGATCTCCGCTCGAAGCGGTCCCGGTAGGGCTTGAGGCTGTGCAGGATCTCCTGATACAGAGTGGCAAACACCGTCGGATCCATGCGGACTCCTTCCTCTTGAGCGCCTTCCCCGCTGCCCAGGCTCGGTCGGCCTACCTTTCCCGGACGCGGTTCAACCGCCGGGTGATGGCGTGAGTGCCGGCGTACAGATCGACGAAGGCGCGGAACTGTTCGTCGTAGATCGCGCGGCGCTCGGGGTGCGGCACGTAGCGGCGCTGGACCCGGACTCGCTGCGAGATGTCCTCGAAGCGCATCCGCCCGAGTCCGACCAAGGCCAGGAAGGCCGCCCCGCGGGCCGTGGCGTGCATCGGCGACTCGATCTGCAGCACCGTCCGGCCCAACACATCGGCGTAGATCTGGCACCACAGGTCGGATTGCGCGCCACCGCCGGCGAGGCGCAGCGGCTCCATTGACCGGCCGCAGAACGATTCGACCGGCCCGAGAATCCAGCGGGCGTTCAAGGCCACGCCTTCCATCACCGCTCGCAGCAGGTCGGACCGCGTGGTCTCGACCGACAGATTGAAGAACATTCCGCGCAGGGTCGGATCGTCGACCGGGGCGCGCTCCCCATACAGCCACGGCGCAAACAAGACCCCATGGCTCCCCGGCGGCGCCTGTTCAGCGGCGCGGTTCACGCGCGCGAAGAAATCTTCCGGCGGCGGTGCTTGGCTCAGCGCGTCTGACGGGTAGAGCAGCTGGTCGCGCAAGAAGGTCAGGCTGGCGCCGGCGATCTCCTGCTCCGCCATCAACATGTAGCGATCGGGAATGCCGCAGGGTAGCGAGGCCATCGCATGCTGGACGTCGGTCTTCTTGTAGGGGACGTGGACGGTGAAGAACGACGAGGTGGCGATCGACAGTTGCCCTTCGAAATCGGCGGCGGCCCCGGCCCCCAGGCCTGCCGCCGGGAGGTCGAAGGAGCCGCCGACGACCTGTATGCCGCGGGGCAGGCCGAGCTCGTCCGCCACGGCCGGCAACAGCGGGCCGATCACCTGGGTGCTGCCGACGATATCGGGAAGCTGGTCGAGATCCAGTCCGGCTTGAGCCAACAGCGCGGGATGGTAGCGGATGCGGCGCGGATCGCGGTTGTCGGTCAGCCAGGTTTGGGCGGCGTTGTCACCGGTGGAAACGAACCGGCCGGTCAGGCGGAAATCGAAGTAGCCGAGGACGTCCAGGAACTTGTGTGCCGCCCGGTAGATCTCGGGGCGCTCCGTCCTCAGGAAGAGCAGATGGCCGATGGCGTCCTTGCCGCTCAGGCTGGGCGCGCCGCCGGTCAGACGCACCCAGCGCAGCAGCTTGGCCAGGCCGTAGCCCTGCACCGAAGGGACGCCGGCGACAAGGCGGCGCGAGTAGTCGCGACCGCGGGCATCGAGCCAGATCAGCGCCGGGTGGAGGGGAGTCCCGCTCCGATCGACAGGGATCGTCCCCAGACCGTGCGTCGCGGCGCAGACGGCGACGATCGCCCCGGGAGGCACCAGGGCGCGGCCGATCAGGCGCTGGGCACAACGGACGAACGTGCCCCAGCAGGCCTGGGCGTCCTGTTCGGCGCCGCCGTTGTCGACGAAGTCGGTCGGGACGGGTTCGGCCTCGCGACCGACGATTTCGCCGAGCTCGGAGATCAGGTCAACCTTGCAGGCCGACGTGCCGAGATCGAGCGCCAGGACGAAGCCCTCACCCGGCGCGGCCACGGTCACCTCCGGAGATCGGGGCAGCTGGTGTCAGATGATACGAGAACCAACAGGAGGGAATGCGGGCCGCGGTGAGGCCAAGAGTCACGTTGCCGGCCTGTCTCCCCTCTCCGCATGTGGATCACGAATCGAGCTAGTCATAGCGGTCTTTCAGGCCCGCCGCGGGGAGGGTGATCAGACCTTCCCGGACATCGCCGACCTGGCACACACGCGACGGTTTCTGATGGACCAGGTAGGCCGTGAAGGCGGCGACCAGGGCGTCGAGCTCATCATGGTTGTGCAAACCGTCCAGCGGAAGGGATCCGCTGAGGAGATGCTGGCGGGTGATCTCCTCCAGGGTGTGCACCGGATTGCGCAGATCGAGCCCTTCCAGGTAGAGCACCATCTGGCGCTGCAGACGGCCTTCCAGGTTGGCCTTGAGCAGCGGTCGGTGGCCGAGCAGCACGGCGAAGCAGGCGTGGGGGTGGACCTCCACCATTGCTTTCGCCGGCGTCGGATCGCCCTGGTGGAAGAACCCGAAGCCGAGCTGCGTCAGCCTCTTGTAGAGGGCGAAACCGGCGCGCATCCAACTTGGTGCGGCCGAGGCGTCGGAAGGCGTGCTGTAGATGCGCAGATTACGCCGGCGCAGCTCGTATTCACAAAGTTTCCATTGACCGAAGGTGCGCCCGCGTGGAGGAAGGCCAAATCGGCGGCGGACATCCGGCCGTCGCATCAGGCCTCGGTTGGGCGATTGTGGAGCGTCGATGGCGACGACGGCGCCCGGATGCGCTTCGACGAAGGCGATCACCCCATCGGCGTCCAACGGCCCGAGATGAACGATTCTCAGGTCGTCGTCGAGGGCTGCCAGCGTGACCGGCCGGCGCCCGGCGGTGGGGTCGATGCCGAGGTAGATATCGTTGATGCTCATGATGCGTCGAGGGGAATCGCCCTTCGGGGCTCCCGCCGCAGGTTGCGGACGGCCTCCGCCATTCTCTCCCAGGCGGCCTTATCGGTCGCGTAGGGCGCCAACCAGGGCGCCTGCGCCGCCTGCCGCAGCGCTGCCCCAGGGGCAACGCCGCTCCAAACGCGATAGGAGACGTATGCCCAGCGCGTTCGATGTCGTCCCGGCGAAGCATGCAACAGGACGCGCTGGCCTCGCTCCAGACAGGCCGCAACGAAGGCGCCCGCCAGAAGGCGATCGGGCAGCCCGGCCTGATCTTCGGCGGCGATCGCCAACCACAGGAATGACGCCGGACTCGGACCTCGGAACACCGCCGGCGCGTCCGGCCTCAGGTGAAGAATGGCCGTGATCCCGGTCTGCGCCGCGAAGTCCGCCCATCCATCGGGCAGCGCTTCGCCGCCGCCGGCGAAGATGCCATCCTGGACCCACGTCATTCGCGAGCAGTATACATCCGCTTTTGACGTGCATCTCTTCGCTGGCTATACTACCCACGACGAGAAGCAATTCGATGGTCCCGGTCCGAGTTGGCCGGTCTTTTTTCGGCACGTCTCCCCAGGAGGTCCATCATGGCCACACGCAAGACCCGGCGCAAGTCCGCCCCGCGGCCCAAGAAGGCCGCCTTCAAGCTCACCTACTCCACGATGTTCGATCCGCCGCCGGAGCTGCACGATCGTTTCGAGGCGGCTTTGGCCACGACCAAGGCCGGGATGGGCAAGGACCACACGATGCTGATCGGCGGCAAGGAAGTCCACGCCCCCGAATCCTTCGAGGACCGCTCGCCCATCAACCAGGACTGGCTGCTGGGGAGATTTCCCAAGGGTACGGCCGAACACGCCCGGCAGGCCCTGACCGCCGCCCGCCAGGCCTTTCCGAAGTGGTCGGCCCTCGGCTGGAACGACCGCGTGCGCCTGATGCGCAAGGTCGCCGACCTCATCGACAAGCGCATCTACGAGATCGGCGCCGTGATGGCGCTCGAAGTCGGCAAGAGCCGCATGGAAGCCTTGGGCGACGCCGCCGAAACGGCCGACCTCATCCGCTACTCCTGCGACCAGATGGAGGCCCACAAAGGCTACGTCGTCCCGATGGGGAAGGATCCTCTCAAAGGTTACCGTTCCCAAAACACATCGGTGCTGCGACCCTACGGCGTGTGGGTCGTCATCAGCCCATTCAATTTCCCGGCGGCGCTCACCGGCGGCCCGGTCGGGGCGGCGCTGGTGGCGGGAAATACCGTCGTGATGAAGCCGGCCAGCGACACGCCATGGACGGTGCGTTTGCTGGCCGAGTGTCTGCGCGACGCCGGCCTGCCGGACGGGGTCTTCAGCTACGTCACGGGCCCGGGCGGGACCATCGGCCAGGAACTGATCTCCAACGCCATGGTCGATGGGATCACCTTCACCGGCTCGTTCGACATCGGCATGCAGATCTACCGGTCCTTCGCGCAGGGCCGCTACCCTCGCCCGACGATCCTCGAGATGGGCGGCAAGAACCCGTCGATCGTTTCGCGCTCGGCCGATCTCGAACGGGCGGCGATCGGGATCGTGCGCTCGGCCTTCGGGCTGCAGGGGCAGAAATGCTCGGCGAACTCGCGGGTCTTCATCGAACGGCCGGTCTACGACAAGCTCGTCCAGCGCCTGGTCGAGCAGACCGAGAAACTCGCGCTGGGCGACCCAACCGATCGCGGCGTCTACCTTGGCCCGGTGGTGAACGCCGCCAGCTACAAGCAGTTCCAGCAATTCAATGAAGAGCTGTCGGAAGCCGGGCGCTTCCTGACCGGCGGCAAGATTCGCAACGGCGGCGCGTTGGCCAAGGGCTTCTTCTGTGAACCGACGATCGCCGCCGATGTGCCGATGAACCACCGCTTGTGGCAAGTCGAGATGTTCCTGCCGATCACGATGGTCCACGCCGTCGACAGCCTGGACGAAGCGATGTCGCTGGCCAACGACGTCGACTACGGCCTGACGGCGGGTTTCTATGGCAGCGAGAAGCAAGCGGCCTGGTTCTTCGAGAACATCCAGGCCGGCGTGACCTACGCCAATCGCCCGCAGGGCGCCACCACCGGCGCCTGGCCCGGGTTCCAGCCGTTCGGCGGATGGAAGGGATCGGGCTCGAGTGGCAAGAACGGCGGCGGGCACTATTACCTGCCGCTGTATCTTCACGAGCAGATCCACACCCTGGTCCGTTGACTCCGAGGGCCTCGGGAGGGGCCCCGCGCCGATGCTGCAGCGCCTGGGGAATGCCCTCGTCCTGATCGGCCTGATCGTCCTGGTCGTATTCCTGATCACCTTCAGCGGCGGCGTGGCGGATTTGCGCGTGCTGCTGGCCGGGGCCGGCATGGCCGTCGCCGGCCTCGTCCTGCGCCGCCGCGGTCAACCCAGCCGTGCCGACTCCTCCAGGTTCGTGACGATGCGACGCGTGCTGGGGAGGAGGGCGGAGGCGGAAGAAGGGGAGGAACTGGAAGACTGACGCCGTCAGGTTGTGGCGTCAGGATGTAGCCGCAGGCTTCAGCCTGCGCAGAGGGGGACACGTGTCTATTAAGAACCACCCTGGTGTGCGCGAGAGGCGCCACCGGCTCGACAGGGAAGCCTACCTCGGCGAGGTCGTCGTGGCTTTCACAGCCTGCGTTGCTTGCAGACGAGCGCTTTTCCAGGAACCCGGGATTGTTCAGAACTTCGTGGAAGTGTTAAGGAGCTCGGCTATCCGGTACGCCTCAACCGTCATTCTCTTCTGCTTCATGCCCGATCACGTTCATCTTGTTCTTCGAGGTGATAAGCCCACTGCCGACGTCTGGCGCGCCATGGTGACCTTCAAACAGCACACTGGATTCTGGCTCAAAAAGCACGACGCGCGAACCCGGTGGCAGAAGGACTTCTTTGATCGGGTCGTTCGCCGCGACGAGGATCTGATGGCCGAGCTCCGGTATATCGCCCTCAACCCTGTCCGGGGCGGCCTCGTCCGAAATTGGGCCGACTATCCTTTCCTTGGCTCTGACGCGTTCGACTTGGGAGATCTATTTCCCGCAGCCTGAAGGCTGCGGCTACAAGGGACAATGGATAGAGCCCTTTTCTTTCCCCTCCTCTCCCTCATCTCCCTCACCGCCATGCTGGCCATCTACGGCGAGATGGCCGGGCGGCGGAGGCTGGTCTTCGTTTTCAAACCCCTGACAACGGTCTTGATCATCGCCCTGGCCGCCCTGCTCCCGGCCGAGCCGGCTAGCCGCACCCGCGCTGCGATCCTGGCCGGGCTGGTCCTTTCTCTCGCCGGCGACGTCTTCCTGATGCTCCCGGCGGATCGGTTCATCGCCGGAGTGGCGGCGTTCCTGGCGGCGCACCTGGCCTACCTGACGGCATTCACCTCGGTCGTCCCCTTGGCCGCCTCGCCCGCAACTTTCGCCGTCATCGCCGTCGTCGTAGCCGGGATCCTGATCGGGCTTTGGCGTTCCCTGCCCGCCAGGATGCGCGCGCCGCTCGTGGTGTATGCCGCCGTCCTCGGGGCGATGGCGGCGCAGGCGATCAGCCAGGCGGTCGTGCTTGGCTCGGCCGCCGCCACCGCCGCCGCCGTCGGAGCGGCCCTATTCCTGGCCTCCGATACCGCTCTGGTCATCAATCGCTTCGCCCGGCCTTTTCGCCTCTCCCCGCTGGTTGTCCTGGGTTCCTATTACTCGGCGCAAGTCTTGATCGCGATCTCGGTGATGGTGACCGCCCCTTGAGCGCGCGGACGTGACGGCAGCCGGGCTCGAGGCGGCGTTCATCCCATCAGGGGGATCGCGTCTTCTCGGCGGTCTCTATCGCGCCGCCGGCGACGACCCTCGCCCCGCCGCCCTGTTGCTCCACGGCCTTCCCGGTCACGAGAAGAACCTCGACCTGGCCGTCGACCTTCGCCAGATCGGCCTGCACGTTCTCTACCTGCACTACCGCGGCGCCTGGGGCTCGCAGGGCGACTTCTCCTGCGCGCATCTCGTCCCCGACGCCGCCGCCGGACTCGAATGGCTGACGAACCGCCCCGAAGTCGATCCGCGCCGCATTGCGCTGGTCGGGTTCAGCCTGGGCGGTTGGGTCGCCTGCACCCTCGCCGCCCAGCACAGCCCGGCGGCCCTGGTGGCCGTAGCGCCGCTGGTCGATGGGCGGCGTGTGCCGCTCCCGGTGGACCTGGCGGTCGAATCCGCCGCGACGCTTCACGGCACGACGCCCGATCGCCTCACGACCGAGTGGGCGGGCCTGCCCCCTCTCGGTGAGATCGCCGCATCGCTGACGAGCCTCCCTTTCCTGCTCGTTACCGGCGATCAGGACGCGCTCTTCCCTCCGCCCCATTTCGAACCGCTTCTCGGTCTGCCTCGGCTGACGCGGATTCGCTTCCCGGGGGCCGACCATGTCTTTTCCGAGGTTCGGCCCGGCCTGCGCCACGTCATCTGTCGCTGGCTGGCCGAAACGCTGCGACCATGAACAGCGCTCCGACCGGGCGTCCTGAGCCCCTCGGCTTCGCTCGGGGCAGGCTGCGTCCCTCGCCCCGCTCGGGATGGTATCGAAGGACGCCTGGTCGAAAGGTATACTGGCGCATCTCACCTCATGGCGCCGCCTGATCTGCGCGCGTACCTCTCGGTCGACATCGAGACTTCGGGACCGAGCCCGAGCCTCCACGCCCTCCTGGCCATCGGCGCGTGCAGCGTGGCCGATCTGAGTCGGACGTTCTACGTTGAGTTGAAACCTACCTCGCCGCGCGTCGAGGCCGAAGCGATGGCCGTCCACGGCCTGTCGCTGGAGGACCTGTCGCGCAGCGGGCTCGATCGGCCCGAGGCGATGCGGCGCTTCGAGACGTGGACGCTCGCCCTGGTGCCCGTGGGCGCCGCGCCGGTGTTCGTCTCCTACAATGCCCCCTTCGACTGGATGTTCATCAACGACGCCTTCCACGGCACCCTCGGGCGCAACCCCTTCGGCCACGCCGCGCTGGACATCCGTGCCCTCTACATGGGGCAAAGCGGCGCGGCCTGGGAGACCATCCGCCTTAACGATCTGCTCGACCGCCACCTGCGCGGCCGCCGGCTGTCACACAACGCCTTGGAAGACGCGCGCGACCAGGCGGCTCTGCTGCGGTCCCTGCTCGGCGTCGACCCGGTCGATGGACCTGACCGCCAGGCCCGATGCTAGAATCGACCGGACCGTCCCCCACCGCGGAGGAGCAACGTGCACCTTGAGGGAACCGTCGCGATCGCCGCGCCGCGGCAGCGCGTCTGGGATTTTCTGACCGATCCGCAGGCCGTGGCACGCTGCGCCCCGGGCCTAGAGTCGATCGAACTCGTTGAGGCCGGCCGGCGCTTCAAGGCCGTGGCCTCGCTCGGATTGGGGTCGATCAAGACGCGCTTCACCGTCGACGTCGAGTGGGTTGAGATGTCTCCGCCGCAACGGGCGGTCGCCCGGGCCCACGGCACCGCCAGCGGATCCGCCGCCGATGTACTGGCCGAGATGTTGCTGACGGAGCCGGCTCCTGGAAGCACCAGCCTGCAATGGACGGCGGAAGTTACCATCACCGGGACCATCGCCAGCCTGGCCTCGCGCATGATGGGCGGGGTCACCCAGAAATTGTCGGGGCAGTTCTTCGAGTGCGTGCGGTCCAGTGTCGAGGGATAGCCCCACCTTCCGCGCTGAGCGGAGGGCCGCACGTAGTGCGGGCCGCAGTCGAAGCGTGAGCGGAGGGCCGCACGCAGTGCGGGCCGCAGTCGAAGCGCGCCGACGTTCGGCCTCGGCGCCGCCCTTCGACTTCGCCCGGCCCTTCGCCTGAGCTCAGGGCCGGGCTCCGCTCAGGGAGGAACCCGTGAATGGGGTGCGGATTCGACTGGAGGTACTTCCTCCCCCTGCAGAACTTCCTCAAGGCACGGCGCGCTCATGCAGGCGGAGGGTCGGGGAGGGGGTTCGAGCTCAATCCGTCTAGACGGCGGCTACACCCCGAAGATGTGCGTGATCACCGTCGACGCCGCGCCACCGATGCTCTGCATCAGCGCGATGTGCGGGTCGCGCACCTGGTTCCTGCCGGCCCGCCCGGTCAACTGCAGCACCGATTCGACCGCCTGATAGACGGCCGAGGCGCCGATCGGGTGGCCGCGCGCTTTCAATCCACCCATGGTGCAAATCGGCAGGCGCCCGCGGACGCCGATCTGACGGTCGGCCGCCATGCGCCAACCCTCGCCCGGCTCGGCGAACCCCACCGCCTCGAGCTGCAGACAGGCCATGATGCTGAAGGCGTCGTGCACTTCGAAGAAGCTGACGTCGCCTTTGTTCACGTTGGCCTGCCGAAAGGCCTTGTGAGCCGAGGCCTGGGCGCCCTCCAGCAGCAGCGGATCCGCCCGGTCATCGACGCGGAATCGGTCGGTGGCGACGCTGGAGGCCAGGATGCGCACCGGGTGATCGGTGAAGGCGCGCGCCTGATCGGCCGGGGCCAGCACTACAGCCGCCGCTCCATCGCAGATCGGGGCGCAGTCGTACAGGCGCAGCGGCGCGTGGACGACGCGCGAGGTGGCCGCCTTGCGGGCGCTGACGCGCAGCTCATGGAACAATGCGTTGGGGTTGTTGCGCGCGTTCTTGTGGGCGTTGACGGCGAACCACACCATGGCATGCGCCGGCGCCTTCGTGCGCTGGAAATACAGCGCCAACAGTTCGGCATTGCGCGAGATCATCGTGGCCCCGTTGGCCACCTCGCGATCGGCGTCGAGCGCTTTGGAGATCGCCGGCATGGCGACCCCATCGCTCATCTTCTCGACGCCCAACGCCACCGCCAGATCGGCCTGGCCGCTGGCGACGGCCAGGAAGGCCACGCGCAGCGCCGCCGCCCCTGAGGCGGTGACCGCGCCCGCTTCCAGAGCTTCGATCCCGTACAGGCCGGCCTCGTCGGCGATCAGGGCCGCCAGGTGCTTTTGGCCCTGCAGTTCATCCGACAGCATGTTGCCGCATATCAGGGCGTCGACGCGGTCGACGCCGGCGTCGGCCATGGCCCGATGAACCGCCTCGGCCCCCATCTCCCGCAAGCCGAGGGAGGTCGCAGACTGCACCGGGATCTGACCGGTGCCGACAATGCTGACGGGTCGCATACTTCGGCTCCCTTCCTTGCCTGACTGTCGCATCCAGACTAATGGACTTCGCGCGCGGCGGGAAATGACGTTTGGTAGGGGCGAAGCACCCTGGCACCGCCCGCCACAATTGTCCTGCCGGGAGGGCAGGCGTGCTTCTCCCCTACGGTACCCTGCTGGTACAGGCACGACCGACCCCCTGGCCGAAGACTAAATCACTCCCGCCTGGCGCCAGGCGGCGATCGCCTCGCTCGTACACCCCAACCTGCCCGAAAGGACCTCGTCGGTGTGTTCTCCCAGATGCGGCGGGGGACGGCGAATCTGAACGGGCGAGGTCGGAATGCACAGGGGCGAACCGACCAATGGTATCTCCCCCGAAGTGGGATGGCGGGCCGAGGTGCGCAGCCCGCGCGCCTGAACCTGCGGATCCTGGAAGACCTGCTCGACGGTGTTGATCGGCGCCGCCGGTATCCCGATCGACTGGCACAGATCCATCCAGGCGCGTGCCGGCCGAGTAGCGAACAGCTCGCTGAGCATCGGCACCAACGCCTGGCGGTGACGGACGCGGTCGCCATTGGTGGTAAAGCGCGGATCGTCGGCCCACGCCGGGCGATCGACGGCCTGACAGAACTTCCGCCACTGGCCATCATTGCCGGCGGCGAAAGCGAAGTAGGCGTCGCTGGCCCGGAAGGACTGGTAGGGAACGATGTTCGGGTGGCCGTTGCCATAGCGATGCGGCAGCTCGCCGGACACCAGGTAGTTGCTGGCCACGTACGACATCAGCGCCACCTGCGAGTCGAGCAGGGAGATGTCGATGCGTTGTCCCTCACCGGTGGCCCGGCGCGCATACAGCGCCGCCAGAATGGCGCTGGCGGCGAACATCCCGGCGGCCAAATCGGCCATGGCGATTCCGGCGCGGTACGGCTCTCCCTCCTCGGGGCCGGTGACGCTCATGAATCCACCCATCGCCTGGACCATGAAGTCGTAGCCTGGGCGCTCGCGGTAGGGACCGGTCTGGCCGTATCCGGTGATCGAACAGACGATCAGGCCCGGGCGGAGCTGCTGCAGGGAGTCGTAATCGAGCCCCCACGCCTCGAGCGTCCCGGCGCGGAAGTTGTCCACCAGCACGTCTCCCGCGGCGATCAACCGACGCAGCAAAGTCAGCCCCTGGGCATCTTTCAAATTGAGCGTCAGGCTGCGCTTGTTGCGGTTGGCCGCCAGGAAGTAGGCCGATTCGCCGGCGGCGGTGAACGGCGGCCCCCAGCCCCGCGTGTCGTCGCCCTTGGAGGGCTCCTCGACCTTGATGACCTCGGCCCCCAGGTCGCCCAGCATCATCGTGCAATACGGCCCCGCCAGAACACGGGTGAGATCGATGACGACGACATCTTCGAGCAGCCCTGCCGATGGGCTCATGGGCGCCTCCGGGAATTCGTCCCGGCGCGCATTATACAGACGCCCCGGCGGAAGTCCCTCGCCGTGTCGCCAGGGTTATACTGGTGTCTGCCCCACCGCCGAGGCAAGCCAGCCGATGAAGCCTCCTCCTTTCGACTACATCGTCCCTGGGACCCTGGAAGAGGCGTTGCACGCCGCCCGGCAGGGCGGATCGGAGGCCAAGTACCTGGCCGGCGGCCAGAGTCTCGTGCCGGCGATGAACTTCCGCATCGCGCAGCCGGGCCTGCTCATCGACCTCAACCGGATCCCCGGCCTGGATGAAGTCCGCCGCGAGGCCGACGGCCTCCATCTCGGCGCCATGACCCGCCAGCGAACGCTCGAGTACGACCCGCGCGTGGCCGCGGCCGCGCCCCTCCTGGCCGAAGCCGTCCCCCTTATCGCCCATCCGCAGATCCGCAACCGCGGGACCATCGGTGGCAGCCTGGTGCATGCCGATCCGGCCGCCGAACTCCCCGTTCTCGCCGTCGCTCTGGGCGCCCGCCTACGCGCCCGATCCACCGACGGTGAACGCTGGATCGCCGCCAGTGAGTTCTTCCAGGGGATGTTCACTACGGCGCTCGCCCCGGAGGAGATGCTGGTGGAGATCGTCATTCCTCCCCAGGCCGAACGCACGGGCACCTGCTTCCTGGAATTCTCGCGGCGCCGCGGTGACTACGCCCTGATGGGGCTGGCCGCCGTCGTCGCCCTCGACCCCTCCGGCGCCTGCCTCGAAGCGCGGCTGGTGTACCTCAACGCCGGCGACGGGCCGGTTGCGGCGCCGCAGGCGGCAGCGATGCTGGTCGGACGGCGCATCGATACGGCGGCAGCGGAGGCAGCGGCCGCGCATGCGGCGGAGAAAGAGCTCGCCCCGTCGGGGAACCTGCACGCCAGCCCGGCCTTCCAGCGCCAATTGGCCCGCGTCCTGGGCCGTCGCGCCATCCTGACTGCAGCGCAGCGCGCCGTCTGAAGCTCCCGCCAGCCGGAGAGGAAGGTCATGCCGCCTAACCTCCACGAGATTCAAGTCAACGTCAACGGGGGCGCCCACGCCAGCCGGGTGGAGCCACGCCTGCTGTTGAGCGACTACTTGCGGCACGAACTCGGCCTGACCGGGACCCACGTCGGTTGCGAGCATGGCGTCTGCGGCGCCTGCACCGTGCTCCTCGACGGTCAGCCGGTGCGGTCCTGCCTGATCTTCGCCGTCCAGGCCGATCGTCATGAAGTCGGGACGGTGGAGGGGATCGCGCCGGGACCCGACCAAATGCACCCTCTCCAGATGGCGTTCTGGAACAAACACGCGCTGCAGTGCGGCTTCTGCACGCCCGGATTCCTGATGACCCTGCTGCCGTACCTCGAATCGAATCCGAATCCTTCGCCGGCCGAGGTCCGCCAGGCGATCTCGGGCAACCTGTGCCGCTGCACTGGCTACCAGCATATCGTGGAGGCCGTCTTGGCCGCCGCCGAACAAATGCGCTCCCCCTCGGGATGAGCGGCGCCTTTTTCGAAGCCTACCGACCGTGAATTTGGACATTTCGCTCGCCCAACTCGCCCCCGGCCTCGGCCGCGATGACCCACCGGCGTCCCAATACGTCGACGCCATCCTTCGTCGCCTCGAGCAGGCCGAGCCGCTGATCTCGAGCCTGATCCCGGAGGATGGCCGCGCCAACCGGTTGCGCCGCGAGGCGGAGGCGATGGCGCAGCTGTACCCAACGCCTTCCCGGCGCCCCACTCTTTTCGCTGTTGTCGTCGGAGTGAAGGACATCTTCCGCGTCGACGGATTCCCCACACACGCCGGCTCACGCCTGCCTCCGGAAACGCTCGCCGGGGATGAGGCCGAAGCCGTCCGGCGTCTCCGGCACGCCGGCGCGCTGCTGCTGGGTAAGACCGTCACGACGGAGTTCGCCTATTTCGCGCCCGGGCCGACGCGCAACCCGCGCAACTTGGCGCACACCCCCGGCGGCTCGAGCAGTGGCTCGGCCGCCGCCGTCGCCGCCGGCCTGTGCCCGCTGAGTCTGGGCACGCAGACCATCGGCTCGATCATCCGCCCGGCGTCGTTCTGCGGGATCGTCGGGTTCAAACCCACCTATCGGCGCATTTCCCTCGAAGGGGTCCTCCCGCTGGCGCCTTCGCTCGATCACGTCGGCACCTTTACCCGCGACGTCGCCGGCGCGACACTGGCGGCGACCATCCTGTGCGACGGATGGAACCCCGCCCCCGCGGCCCAGCCTGTGCTGGGCATTCCCTCTGGGCCGTATCTGGCGCGCGCCGGCGACGTATCTCGGGAGCACTTCGACCGCGCCATCGACAGACTGGCGGCAGCCGGGTTCGTCGTCCGCACGATCGATGTCATGGACAATTTCGACGCCATCGCCGCGGACCATCAGACCATTCTGGCGGCCGAGGCTGCCCAGGTCCATGCGGCATGGTTCGAGCTGTACGGCGAGCTCTACCACGAACGCACCGCGCAGCTGGTCCTCCAAGGTCGAGAGGTCACAGACGACCAATTGGCCCGGGCGCGCGACGCCCAGGCCGTCCTGCGCCGCGACCTCCAGACGGCGATGGACCGCGCCGGAGTCGACGTCTGGCTCGCCCCGTCGACGGTCGGACCGGCGCCGCGCGGCCTCGACAGCACCGGCGACCCGGTGATGAACTTGCCCTGGACCCAGGCGGGTTTCCCGGCCCTGACGATGCCGTGCGGCCTCGATCCCGACGGATTGCCGCTTGGACTGCAAGTGGTCGGCCGTTTCTACGACGACGAACGTCTGCTGGCCTGGGCGGAGGCGATCGAACGGACGCTCGACCTGTCGCTGGGCCTGGCGGTCAAGACCGCCGCCATGCCGGCCGGGATCGGGCGAGGCGACTAGACGATGCCGGCGCTGCGGAGCGAGATCCGACGAGGGGCCTACTACGATTCGGTCGTGCTGATGCAGCTCCAGCGCGGCCTGCTCACCCTGCCGGGCGTTCTCGATGCCGGCGCGGTCATGGCCACGCCGGTCAACCTTGAGCTGCTCGAGGCCAGCGGGCTGCGTCCGTCGGAGGCGCATTCGTCGGATGACCTGTTGATCGTCGTCAGGGCCGAGACCGACGGCGCCGCCGGCGAGGCGCTGGCCCAGGTGGACGCGCTGCTGGCCCGCCGCCGTGCTTCGACCGATGCCGAGTTCCGGCCCAAGAGCCTCGCCGCCGCGACGCAACAACTGCCCGAAGCGGCCTGGGTACTGGTCTCCGTCCCCGGCCGGTTTGCCGCAGGCGTCGCTGGCGACGCGGTCAGGCTGGGGAAGAATGTCTTCCTCTATAGCGACAACGTCCCGGTCGAGGACGAGGTCGAGTTGAAACGCCAGGCCGCCGCCCGCGGACTGCTCGTGATGGGGCCGGATTGCGGCACGGCGATCATCGGCGGCGTCGGTTTCGGTTTCGCCAATCGTGTCCGGCGCGGGTCGATCGGCCTCGTCGCCGCCTCCGGCACCGGCTTGCAGGCCGTGACCTCGGCCATTCATGCCCTGGGCGGCGGCGTATCGCAGGCGATCGGCACCGGCGGGCGGGATCTGCATGCCGAGGTCGGCGGCCAGGCCGCCCTACAGGCCCTCGATGTTCTTCGCCGCGACCCTTCGACCAAGGTGATCGTCGTGATCTCGAAGCCGCCGGCGCCGGAAGTCGCCGGGCGATTGGTCGGCGCCGCTCGCCAGACGGGAAAGCCCGTTGTCCTCGATCTGATCGGCGAACCGAGCCTCGGCGGCCGGTTGGGGAACCTGCACTTCGCTGCCGGCCTGGAGGATGCCGCCGAGATCGCCGTGGGGCTGTCGGCTTCCATTTCCTCCTCGCCTTCCCCGTCGGCGCCCTCAGCCGGCCATGCGCGTTATTTCAGAGCCCTGTTTTCGGGGGGGACGCTGGCCTATGAGTCGGTGCTGGCGCTGCAGTACGCGCTGGCGCCGCTGGCCACCAACGTTCCGCTCCGCCCCGACCAGCGCCTGGACGACCCGCTGCAAAGCCGCGGCCACACGATCCTCGATCTCGGCGCCGATGACTTCACCGTCGGCCGGCTGCACCCGATGATCGACAACGACCTTCGCCTGCGGCGCCTGCGCCAGGAGGCAGCCGATCCCGAGACCGCCGTGATTCTGCTCGACGTTGTGCTGGGCCAAGGCGCCCACACCGATCCGGCCTCCGAAATTGCCCCGGCCATCGCCGAGGCGCTCGGACGGCCGGGCCTGACGGTCGTCGTGGTCCTCGTCGGCACCGAGGAGGACCCGCAGGGGCTCGATTCGCAACGTGAGCGCCTGCTGGCTTCAGGAGCCTTCGTCTTCAGCGGGCTGCGGCAAGCCCTGGGGGTGGTCGTCGACCAATTGCCTGCCGGCGAGACCATCTGGCCTTCGCCGGTGTCGTTGGAGGCCTTCGCCAGCCCGGCGGCGATCAATGTCGGCCTGGAGACCTTCTTCGACAGCCTGGTGGCGCAGGGCGCGGCGGCGCTGCACGTCGACTGGCGCCCGCCGGCGGGCGGAGACGAACGCCTGATGGGTATCCTGGCGAAGATGAAGTCCTCCGGGAAAGCCAACCAGGCACCCTGAGCGCAGGCAGGCACCCTGAGCGCAGGCAGGCACCCTGAGCGCAGTCGAAGGGTGCCGGACCTCAGATTCGGTCCCGGCGTCCTTCGACGGAGCCTGTCCCGAGCGAAGCCGAGGGGCTCAGGACGCCTCCGAGCCCGGGTAGGAGAAAGGCATGGACATCGATCGAGCCAACGCCACCGCCGCCGAACGCATGATGGAGTCGCGGCCGATTCTGCGCGGCGTATCTCCGGCGCGAGACGTGATCCCCGGCATGGACGACGATCTACTGCTGCACGCCGGCCCGCCCATCGGCTGGGAGCGCATGTCCGGCCCGCTGCGCGGCGCCATCATCGGCGCCCTGATCTTCGAGGGCCGCGCCGGAGACGAGGCGGCGGCCGTCCAGATGGCCCAAAGCGGCCGGATTCGCTTCGAGCCCTGCCACGATCACGATGCGGTCGGCCCGATGGCCGGGGTGATCTCGCCTTCGATGGCGGTCTACGTCCTCGACGATGTGACCCACGGGCGCAAGACCTTCTCCAACCTGAACGAGGGCTACGGCAAGGTTCTTCGCTACGGGGCGTTCAGCGACGAAGTGCTCCGGCGACTCCGCTGGATGAACGATACCCTCGGCCCGATCCTCGGGCAGGCGTTGGCCGACGGCGAAGGTCTCGACCTGCGGGCGACGATCGCCGAAGCGCTCCACATGGGCGATGAGGGGCACAACCGCAACAAGGCCGGGTCGCTCCTTTTCCTGCGCTTCCTGGCGCCGCGGATTGCTCAGCTCCCCGTGCCGGAGGCGACCAAGGCCGAGGTGCTGCGCTTCCTCGGGGACAACGCGCTCTCCATCCTCAATCCGGTGATGGCGGCTTGCAAGGCGATGACCCTGGCCGGGCACGGGATCGACGGCAGCACCGTCGTCACCGTCATGGCTCGCAACGGAACCGACTTCGGCATCCGGGTCAGCGGCCTGGGCGGCGCCTGGTTCACCGCCCCGGCGGGCGTCCCGGCGGGGCTGTACTTCCCGGGGTTCAGCGAAGCCGACGCCAATCCCGACATCGGCGACAGCGCCATCACCGAGACGGCCGGGATTGGCGGGTTCGCCATGGCCACGGCCCCGGCCATCGTGACCTTCGTCGGCGGAACGCCGCGCGACGCGCTCAACGCCACGCTGGAGATGTACGAGATCACCGTCGCCGAGCACAAGATCTTCACCATGCCGGCGCTCGATTTCCGCGGCACGCCGACCGGCATCGACCTGCGCAAGGTCGTCGAGCTGGGGATCACGCCGCGCATCAACACCGGCATCGCCCACCGTCAGCCGGGCGTCGGCCAGGTGGGGGCCGGCCTGGTGCGCCCGCCGCTGGCGATGTTCGAGGCCGCGCTGCTGGCGTTTGCCGAAAAGTATGGGATCAGCGAGTAGCGAGAACCTGTGGGTAGGATTCTGTACTCCGCCTTCTCGATGAACAATGCTTCCGCGCGGGTCCTAGGTCGTTGTCGTCAGCACCGACGTCCGCCCAGGCCGAGGTCGACGTGCCGCCAACGACCTGGGACTCGCGGAGAGGCAACGTACAATCGCGAAGGCGGAGTTCATGATGACGCGCCTCGGTGACACACGCACTCCGCAGGAGAAGCGCGGCGCGAAGATGCAGCGCCTTCGATTGTCGCTCAGCCAACTTTGGAGGCTTCCATGAAGATCTACGACCTGTCGCAACCGTTGAATCAAGACTGCTCCTTCTGGCCCTATTACCCGCCCTTCGAGGTCAAGTACATCA
>CAZMVJ010000007.1:0-31245 GCA_964569445.1 uncultured Anaerolineaceae bacterium
GCACCCACGGGGTCAACCCCGGTTCGATCGTGGCGCAGAAGGCGCCGGCGCGCTTGCCGGGACGCACCTCGCCGTCGAAATGGCGCTTGTCCAGCACCTGCTGCGCCTGGCGCGCCACGCGCGGCTCGAAGGCTTCGAACGCCGCCAGGACCTCCTGCACCGCCTCGTCCAGGGGGAAGGTCCGATGGACTTCCCCCACCGGGGCGTACAGATCGTAGCGCCGCAGCCGCTCGACGCCGAGCCATTCGGCCTTGAGCCGAAAGAAGCGCTGGAAGACCGGCGCCTTTTGGCGACACACATCGAGCAGCGTCTCAACCACCTCGTCCGGCAAATCGTTCCCCAGGTTGCGCACCGCCACCGGCGAGGCAAAGCGGCGGAGATCGACGTTCTCGTTGGCCCAGTCGCGCACCAGCGATTGGTAGAGTTGGCCGAGCACGTTGCCCTCGGCGGTATAGACCCGCAGCAATTCGCGGTAGGAGGCTGCCCGCAGCTCGGGGCGGGGATCGGTCCGGTAGGCCTCCAGCTCGCCGCGCGTCACATGTCGCGTTTCACCGTCGACTTCGATCTGGAAGGTGTAGCGGTTGGTGAGGGTGTCGTAGACCCCCACCAGCGCGTGCCGGCCGGTGACGTCCTTCAGGTTGATGATGCGCTCTTCCGGTTCGCTCAGGGTGTAGGGCGCTTCGCGGCGCAGATTGAGCAGCCACTGCCGGTAGTCTCCGGCGCCGGACAAGAGCGATTGGGCGCGAGCCTCGGCCAGACCCTTCCACCACAGGGTGAAGAACAGCGTGCGGTTGCCGACCTCGGCGGCGACCTGGTCGGCCCGGCCGCGCATCGTCTGCGCCAGCGGATCCTGGGTATCTTCGGCGAAACGCAGGTAGGCGAAGCCCAGGTAGCGGCTCATCCGTCGCTGCAGTTGGTCGAAGGCTTGCAGGATCTCGAACATTTCCTGCGGAGTCAGATCGTCGTTCAGGCGCGGGCGCTCGGCTTCGAAGCCTCGCAGGGTTTCTTCGATCGCCGCGCCGGCGCCCGTGTAGGCTTCCGATTCCAATCCGGGAAACAGGTCGCTCAGGTCCCACCGCTCGAGGGCATACGCCATAGCGCCTCCGCCTCAGACGTTGAACTTGATATGCACGACGTCACCGTCGGCGACGACGTACTCCTTGCCTTCTTGGCGCAGCCGACCGCGGGCGCGGGCCGGCGCCAGTCCGCCCAGGGCCAGCAGCTCCTCCACCGGGATGACCTCGGCCCGGATGAAGCCGCGCGCCAGGTCGGAGTGGATCGTATCGGCCGCCTCCAGCGCGGTGGCGCGCCGCGGCAGGGTCCAGGCGCGCACCTCGTCTTCGCCGACGGTGAAGAACGAATGCAGCCCGAGCAGATCGTACGACGCCTGCAGCACGCGCTCGCGCCCGGCGGCGGTGATGCCGTATTCATCCAGGTAGGCGCGCCGCTCGGCTTCCGGCAGCTGGGCGATCTCCATCTCCAGGCGCCCCTGCAGCCCGAGGGCCGAGACGCCCGGGCCCACTTCTCCCAGGTCCGGCAGCACGCCTCCCTCGGCCACGTTGACGACGACCAGCATCGGGATGCGTGTCAGCAGGCCGAACCCGGAGAGCAGCCGATGCTCCTCGGCCGAAAAGCCATGCGCGCGCAGCGGCTCCGGCTTGTCCAGGATGGCCTGCAGCCGCTCGAACAGGGCCTGCTCGCGTTCCACCAACACCCGATCGCGAATGACCTTCTGCTTCTCCTCGACCAGTCGCGCCTGGCGCCGCTCGACGGTCAGCAGGTCGTTCAACAGGAATTCGGCCTGCATGGCCGCCAAGTCGCGCGCCGGGTCGACTGAGTCCAGAGGATGCGGCACCCCGGGATCGTCGAAGGCGCGCACGACGTGGACGAATCCGTCCATCTGGGAGAGTTGATTGAGCAGCGTCCCGGGCAGCCCTTCCCGGCCGGCCTTGGCCTGCAGCCCGCCGATGTCGGCGTAGGTCACCTTGGCGGCGGTCGTCTTGCGCGGGTGAAACATCTCGGTCAGGGGAGCCAGCCGCGCATCGGGGACGTCGGCGATGGCCGTGTGCGTCTCCTGCCGGCCGGGAGCCGCCGGTATACCGGTCGGCAGGTTCTGGCCGGTCAGCGCGTTGAAGACGGTGGTCTTACCGGCGGAAGGGAGACCGACGATGCCGAGTTTCATGAAGGTGGAGTACGCATGGCCCTGCCGGGGGACTTGCACCCTTGGTGCGTCCGCCCTCACCCCTTCGGGTGCGCCGAAGGGTGTGGCGGTCTGCAAAGACCGAAGGGGCGAAACCAGGCCCGGCATCCCTGGTGGCGTTGGGCGGCGAAGGCCGCTGGGTTCTTCGGTTGGAGCCGGCCTCGGCCTGTCTCCTTGACCTCGCTTCAGCCGATGGCTATACTCGAAGTGGCAGCCGAAGTGGCGGAATTGGCAGACGCGCGCGACTCAAAATCGCGTTCCTTCGGGATTGTGGGTTCGAGTCCCACCTTCGGCACCATTCGATTATAACGGCCGGCCCGGGCGCTCGAGACAAACCCGGTTTCCCTGAGGAAACCGGGTTTGTTGCTTCCCGGCGCCTATGGCACAATCCGGACGATGTCGTCGCGACTCTTGCGTTTCTTGATCGGAGTGGCTCTCGGACTGGTGCTCGGCCTCGGCTACGCCTGGCGGATTCAGCCTGTGGCGTACTACGACACCGCCCCCGACAGCCTACGCCAGGACTACCGCGTCGACTACGTCTTGATGGTGGCGCAGAGCTATCAGGGCGAAGGCGACTTGCGCCTGGCGCTCCTGCGCCTGGCCGCCCTCGGCCCGCAACCTCCGGCCGAGATCGTCGAGGACGCCGCTGGTTATGCCGAGGCCAACGGTTTCGGACAGGTCGACCGCGCGGCCCTGCGACAGCTGGCCGACGACCTGCGGTTAATCCCATCCTCCCCGGAAATCGGGAGCTCATGAATCGCTCCGGTTGGGCGCCGCTGGTGGTGGGCCTCGTCGTCGGGGCCGCCGTCGGGCTGATCTACGGCTGGGTCTTAGAGCCGGCGCGGACGACTCAGGCTGCGCCGGCGTCGCTCCGCACCGATTTCCAGGAGGAGGTTGCCGCGCTGATCGCCTCGGCCCATGCCGCCACGGGCGATCTGCCTCGCGCCCGCGCCCGGCTGGCGCTGCTGCCGGGAGCCACCGACGGCGACTATATCGCCGCGCTGGCGCAGGCCTGGGTGGCAACAGGACATCCCGAGTCCGAGGCGCGCGCCCTGGCGGCGCTGGCAGCCGCGCTCGCCGGCCCAACGGCGACTCCCTCCCCCACCGCGGCCCTCACCAACCCCCCGGCGACGACTCAAGTGCTTGCGACGGCCGCGCAGACCTCGCCTCCTCGCCCCACGCCGCTGCCGACGTTCACGCCCGGGGCCCCCTTCCGATTGAGCGAACGAGCGCTGCTCTGTGACGACCCGGCCCTCCTGCCACGGCTGCAGGTGATCGTGCTCGACGCCGCCGGGGAAGGGGTTCCGAATATCCTGGTGCGCGTGATCTGGGATACCGGGCAGGATCAGTTCTTTACCGGCCTGAAGCCCGATCTCGGCATCGGGTTTGGGGATTTCACCATCGAGCCGGAGACGGAATACACCGTGCAGTTGGCCGAGTCCGATGCCATCGCCACCGGCTTGCAGGCCGAGCTCTGCCCTGACGCGTCCGGCGAGTCCCACTTCAGCTCGTGGCGATTGACCTTCGTCCAGCCCGAGGCGCAATCACCTCCCTGAGCGGAGGCCGCCGAGCGGAGCGAAGGGTGCTCCAACCTGGCTGTGAACGGCGTGCTTCGACAGGCTCAGCACGCCTGCCCTTTTCAGCCCCCTCACATGCCCTAAGCTTGTCACAGCCGAATGTAGGAACCGTGAGCATGTTGAAGGCTGCCGGTCAGCAGCCGCGACGGGACGCTTCGACTGCGGCCCTGCTCCGCAGGGCCTCCGCTCAGCGCGGGAAACCCTGAGGTGAAAACGGAGTCCCTCCCTGAGCGGAGGCCCTGAGCGCAGCGAAGGGCCGCAGTCGAAGGGCCGCCTCACGCTCCACCCTCCTCTGCAGCTCCAGTCGAAGGGCCCTCCTCTGGCAGCCCCAGGTCAACTCGTTCCTCCATCGTGATCTGACCCCGCAGGAAGGCCCCTTCTTCGGTCGAGAACGACTCGGTCACGACATCGCCCCACACACGCCCGGTGCGTGTGATCTCGACCCGCTGGGCGGTGATGTCGCCGCGCACCGAGCCGGCGACGACGACCGTCGTCGCTCGCAGGCTGCGGCAGTCCAGGCGTCCCTGCTCGCCGACCACCACCAGCCCCTGCAAGGCAATGTCCCCTTCAAAGGCCCCTTCAATTCGGACGCCGCCTTGCCCACCGAGCTCGCCATGCCAGGTCAGGCCGGCGCCGAAAACCGAGTCGACTCGGTCGGGGGACGCGCCGCTCCTTTCTTCCGCACTGTCCTTCTTGCGAAACATCACGCCTCCCGTGCTGCCCGCGTCGCTCGCAGCTCACGTCGTGCCGGAATCCCGGCGACGCCGTGGGCCTCCCGCACGGCGTTGACGATGGCCTGGGCGACGACTTCGGCGGCGCAGGCGCCAACCAGGCTGACATCGGCCCGCTGCCTGCCGGTCGATAGAGCGAAGAGTGTGTCGCCGTCGAGCATGGTGTGCGCCGGACGAATGGCCCGCGCCACCCCATCATGGCTCATCTGGGCCACCTGGTTGGCCCCTTCCTTGGTCAGGCGCGCGTTGGTCGCCACGACGCCGATCAGCGTATTGCCTCGGGTGGCCAGCCGCAGCACGGCCCGGCCGGCGGTCCGGCGCATCATTTCCAGGCTGCCGGCGAAAGGACCGCGCCCACCCAATCGCAGTGGGCCAACCCGCACCGGTCTCAGCCCAGCGAGGATCTCGCCCGTCTCCGGATCGACAACGTCGCCCAGCGCATTAACGGCGACGATCGCGCCGACGATCACGCCCCCGCCGGCGTCCAGGCTGGCCGTCCCGATCCCGGCCTTCATGGCGCCCCCCATCCCGAACAACTTCCCGACGGTGGCCCCCATGCCGGCGCCGGCGTTTCCCTCCGCCGGCGGATCCGTCGAGGCACGCATGCATGCCGCATAACCCATGGCGGCGTCGGGGCGGACGTCGGCGCGGCCAACACCCAGGTCGAAGAGGATCGCCGCCGGCACGATCGGGACGCGCGCCGACCGCACGTTGAAACCCACACGGCGCTCCTCCAGGAAGCGGACCACCCCGCCGGCCGCCTCCAACCCGAAGGCCGACCCTCCCGCCAGCAGCACGGCGTGGACTTTCTGCACCAGGTGCATCGGGCGCAGCAGATCGGTCTCGCGCGTTCCCGGCGCCCCACCGCGCTGGTCGACTCCTCCAATGGCGCCTCTCTCGCACAGGATGACGGTGCATCCGGTGAGCGCCCCCGGATCGTCGGCGTGGCCGACGCGAATGCCGGGGACGTCGGTGATGGCGTTGCGGCGGATCATGTCTCAGCGAATCCCACTATCGTAGTGGACGTCCAGCGACATCCAGATCCCGTCCAGGATTTCGATCGGCACGGGCGAAGCGAAGGGGAGACCGCTGTCCCCGGGGAGCGGCGTCAGGACGTAGGAACCCTGCACCAGCGGAATGCGGTAGGTCCCATCCGCCGCGGATCGCGCCCGGGTCACGATCCGCCCGTTGGAGTCGAGGACGTCGATCTCCGCCTCCAGCGGGCGGTCGGGACATTCGACGCCTAACTGGACGACGGGGCACATCGGCCCGACCCACACGCGGCCCTCGACACCCGAATCGGGTGGTTGGCCGGCCCCGGAACAGGCCGCCAACGACCATCCGAGAAAGGCGATGACGACGCCGTTCCGCCAGGGGTCCACGCGCCGTCAGGCCTTGTAGCCGAACTTCCGCAGCAGCGCCTGGCGATCGGCGGCGTCCTGCTCGGTCTCGATGCCCTTCGTCTTCAACCCGTCGATGACCCCGATCACGCCGCGCCCCTGCTCGGTCTCGCCGACGAGCACCTCCACCGGGTTGGCGGTGGCGCAGAAGATCCGGCAGACCTCCGGCACGGCCTTGACCGCGTTCAGCACATTGATCGGGAAGGCGTTGCCGAGCAGGATCAGGAAGATGTGGCCGGCCCCGATCGCCTGGGCGTTGGCCGCCGCCTGCGCCGTCAACGCCGGATCGGTGCCGCTGGAACGCACCAGCGCCGGGCCGGAGGCCTCATTGAAGGCCAGCCCGAATCGGATGCCGGGGACGGCCCCGACCAGCGCCTCGTGCAGGTCTTCGACGGTCTTGATGAAGTGCGCCTGGCCGAGGATCAAGTTGACCTCGTCGGCCTTCTCCAGGCGCACGACATGGATCTGCATGGCCATGGCTCCCGTTGCGCGCCGGCAGGGCCGGCGCTTAGCGCAGCGAGGCGATGAAGGTGTCGATGTCGAGGGCCGGCAGGGTGGTCAGCCGAACGCTGCCGCGCGACGCCAGCTCGGCCGACATGCGCAACACGGCGGCATTGTCGGCGGCTTCGACGACGTTGACGAAGTCATAAGGGCCGAGCACGGCGTACTGGGCCAGGACTTTCACGCCCAGCTTCTCCAGCTCGGTATTGACCTCTTTGATGCGCCGGGGGTTGCGCTTGATCGTCTTGGCCCCTTCGTCGGTCAGGTTGGACAGCAGGATGTAGGTCGGCATGGCTCCCTCCAGCGCGTGCGACGGCTGCTTCCATTGTAGCGCGAGGACGCGGCGGCGCACTCCTCCAGCGTGCATCCTACGCCCCTCCCCTTACCCCCTCCCCGATTTAGCTGAAATCGTACCGGACGCTCGTTCGGGGAGGGGAAAAGAGTAAGAGAGAGGGCGGGGGCGAAGCCCCCGCCCTCTCTTGAAAACCTCCCTCCCCCTGCCTTTCAAGTGGTTACGCGTAGACCGATGGCGCAGGGGGAGGGGTTGGGGTGGGGGTGGGAAAGTGGCCCGTTACCCCAACATCTCCTCGAACTGCCGCGCGCTCCCCGGGCTGTGGCCGGCGAAATGATTGTTGAAGTAGCCGTAAACATCGACCCCGGCGTCGAGGAACCGACGCACACGGCTGGCCCACGTCGCCAGTTCCCTCGTCCGATCGATCTGCAATCGGTCGAAACGCTCAATATCGGACCGTCGACCGAGCCAGCGAATGACGGTGAAGGGCGCCGTCAACCAGTCCATGCGGGGCATCGTGTACAGATCCTGCAGCACCAGGGCCACGCCGCGGGCGCGGAGCATTTGGCCGAAGGCGGCTGTCAGCCAGCCGCGATGGCGCACTTCGACGGCGTAGCGCGGCCCGGACGGCAGCCCTTCGAGGAAGCGCTCCAGCCGCGGCAACTGCGCCGGCTCGAAATCGAAGGCGAACTGCAGCGTGAGAACGGCCAGTTTCTCCCCCAGGCCCTGCATCACGGCGACGAACTCCGCCCCCTCGCCCTCGGCCTCCGCCAATTGCTTGTCGTGGGTGATCGTCCGCGGGAACTTGGCGGCGAAGACGAAGTCGGCCGGGGTCCGGTCGTACCAGCCGCGCACGACCGCCGGCCGCGGCGTCCCGTAAAACGTGGAATCGATCTCGACCGTGTGGAAATGGTAGGCGTAGCGCGCCAGGTAGTCGGCCTTCGCCGTCCCCGGCGGATAGAAAGGCCCGACCCAGTCGTCGAAGGCGAAGCCCTGGGTGCCGAGGAGAAGGCGGCCGGGCAACGGGGATGCCCTCCAATCGCCCGTTCCGTTCAAGCCCACGCCTTGGAGATTCCTCGCCCCGCCAAGACGGGGCTCGGAATGACATCACCGACGATCATATCCGAATGTCATTCCGAGCGAGCCCTGAGCGAAGTCGAAGGGCGAGAGAGGAATCCCCGAGGCGCGGCAACCCAAAGCAACCCTCAGAGCAACGCCCCGACGCGCTCCAACACGACCTCGGCCACCTCGGCCTTAGTCAACAAGGGGAGTTCCTGAACACTTCCGGATGAGTCGATCAGGGTGACGCGATTGGTCTCGACGGCGAAGCCGGCGTCGGCCGCCAGGATGTCGTTGGCGACGATCAGGTCGAGGCCTTTGTCGCGCGCCTTGAGGCGGGCGTTGGCGACGAGGTCCTGGCTCTCGGCGGCGAACCCGACGACGACCCGCGGGCGCGAGCCCTTCTTGCGCCGCTGCGACACCAGGGCCAGGATGTCTTCCGTCGGCCGAAGGGTGAGATTCAGCTCCCCTTTGGCCCGTTTGATCTTCTGCACCGATGGATCGGCGCGGAAATCGGCTACGGCCGCCGCCATCAGCAGAACGTCGGCCGCCTCCAGCCGCGACAGCACCGCCTGCTGCATCTCGGCGGCGGTGGTGACATCGATTCGCTCGGCGCCGACCGGGGTTGCCAGGGTCGACGGCCCGCTGATCAGCGTGACGGTGGCGCCGCGATCAAGGGCGGCCTGGGCCAGGGCGAAGCCCTGACGCCCGGTGGAGCGATTGGCGACGACGCGCACCGGATCGATCGGTTCATGCGTCCCGCCGGCCGTCACGATCACCGACCTCCCGGCCATCAGTCCGGCCCGGCCCAAGGTCAGCCGCAGATGACCGACGATCTCTTCCGGCTCGAGCAGGCGGCCGAGACCGGCGAGCCCGGAGGCCATGCGCCCCTCGGCCGGACCGAGGACGATCGCGCCGCGGCCGCGCAGGACATCGAGGTTGGCCTGGGTCGCCGGGTGCTCGAACATCCCGGCGTCCATCGCCGGTGCCAGGAGCAGGGGGCCTCGCGCCGCCAGGACCGCCAAACACAGCAGCGTGTCGGCATGGCCGGCGGCCAGCTTGGCCAGCGTATGAGCCGTGGCCGGCGCCACCAGTATGACGTCCGCCCCGCTCCCGAGTTCAACGTGCAGCATGTGGGAATCCGGGCCCCACAGATCGGCGTCGGTGTAGGCCCGGCGGCCGGTAACCGAGGCCAGCGTCAAGGGCGAGACGAAGCGCTGCGCCGCTTCGCTGAGCACGGCGTCCACCAGCGCTCCCGCTTGAGTGAGCTGGGAGGCCAGGTCGGCCGCCTTGTACGCGGCGATCGACCCGGTCACGCCGAGCAGAATGCGGCGGTTGGCGAGGACGGGGATGGTGGACACGCTGCCCATAGTCTCTCTCAATCTCGGCCGCAGCGGGGCGGCCGGACACTTGATCCCGCAAGCGCGGCCGGCCCCCTCAGGCCGGCAGGCCGGGTTCCATCATTATTGTACCGTCCAGGTCGATCCTCAGGTGCATCCCCGTTTGCAGCACGACCGCATCCGCCTCCTGGACAATGACCACCGGGAAGGATCGCCGGTACATTTCGTCGGCCACGATCGCCGCAAGAGCGAAGAAGGTGTCGGCACCGGCGGTCAGGATCGCCGCCGGGGCCGTTCCCGCCCGCAATGCCTCGAGCAGCACGGCAGTGGTCGTGCTCGAGCCGCGCGCATACGGTAGGACGAGCACCCGGCCGGCAGCATTCTGTCCAGCCAGAGGATGTCGTCGGTCGATGATCTCTCCGGTGCGATGGTCGTAGCCGCCCCAGAAACTGAGCGGCACCTGGGTGACCAGCGCAGTGCCGAAGGCCTGACCGGGCACCAGGGGCCTCCCCCGTATCAGCGTTGCCAAAGCGCGTCATCCCGAAGGATTTGGCCCGCCCGGGCCGAGTTCACACAATCTTCCAACCCGCCAAAGACGACCTGCGCCCCAAGCAGGCCGGGCGCGTAGTAGGCGTACTTTCCGGAGTTGGTCATCAGCCGGCGGACCTCGGCCGGCAGCATCGGCGAAGCCAGGATGCACGTGTCGACGGTGACCTGGCCGCCGAACGAGTCGAGAGGATCGAGCAGCCCGGCCTTCTTCGCCATGTGAGCCACGGCCCGACTCGTCGTCACGAGAAATCGTACGTCGGGATGGCGCCGTCCGTGCAGCAGGGGCGCCAGCCGGCGGAACTCGGCCAACGAGAAGTGCGGGCTGCCGAGGACGACCATGTCGAGCCCGTCGCCGCGGCCCGTTGTCAACTCGGCGCGCGCCGCGCGCAGGGCGGCGAGATCGACGGCGACGGCCGGCACCTGGCGGCCACCGGTGGCGGCTTCCAAAGTCGGCGCCTCCGGCGTGACCCCGACAATGTGGAACAACCCGACGTTTCCCGAGGAAGCCGCCGCCGCGCCCAGCGCCTTGAGTTGATCCTCGTCGGGGTCCGCCTCCAGACCCTCGAGGACGGGAACGCGGTCCCCGGCCAACTTGCCGAGCAAGTACCCAAGCACAGGGTAGAAGGAAGAATCGTGTTGGAGGGCAGGGGGAATCCCGGTCAGCCGCAACAACACCTCGCCCCTGCGGTTCTCGTCCAGGTGCAGGCCGAAGGCCGGGACGCGACCGGTGATGGCGGCACAGATGTCGAGCAGGTCCGGGTAGCGCTCGGTGCGGGCGCCGAGCACCGAGTTGGCGTAGACGATGGCGTTGGATTCCCCCCAGGCTATCTGCTGGCCAAAGCGTGGGGCATGCTCCGTCTGATACGGGGCGCAGGTCCAGGTGGGGATGCAACCCATTTCCTGGTAGGCGACCATCTGGCGCCGGGCTTTCTCCGCCCAATCCGGCGGCACGGCCCAGGCCTGCCAGCCGTGTTCGTCCAGGCCGCTGACGTTGAGCGTGGTCGGGACGGCGACGCGCGCTCCGCCATGGGCCAACCGCTCGGCGAACTCGAGGTTCGCCTCCCCGATGTAGATCGTGGAGTCGATGTGGGCCTGGGTGATATCGAGCAGCGAACCCGCCCCGAAGATCTCGGCCATGCGCAGGATGATGCGCATCGCCAGCGCGGCGGCTGGGCCGCGATCACCCTGCAACAACGCACGATCTCTCTCGTCAAGATCGAAGGTCATCGGAGAGGATTCTACTTCCGAGGCCAGACGGCGATCTTGCAGCACCCCCACCCTACCCTCCCCCTCGGCTGGAAAGGCGCGTACCATCCGTTCGATCTTGGCCGAGGGGGAGGGAGGACTCTCAGAGGGAAGGGGGCGGCGGAGCCGCCCCCTTCCCTTTGAGAATCTATTCCCCTCTCCGCAAATGCAGCCGGCGGGAACTGGGCGCACTCCGCGGAGAGGGGAATAGGGGGTGAGGTCGAAGTCGCCGAAACGCCCGAGTCGCAGAAATCCGCGGAACGATTCGTCCCGCGGCTGAGCGCAGTGCAGGGCCGGATGATATACTCCGGCGCGTTTCCCCACGGAGTCGAGATGAGCACCGAAATGCAGCGCTTCGTCGACGAAACGACGGAACGGGTCCGACCCCTGGAGAAGGATTACTTGCTGAGCGAATGGGAAGCCGCCGTCAGCGGGACGCCGGAGGCGTTGGCGCGCACCCAGCAGGCCCAGGCCGCCTACATGCGATTCTGGTCCGATGTCGGCCGCTGCGAAGCCGCCAAGCGATACAACGAGCAGGCCGGCGCCGACGCGGAGCTCGCCCGCCAGATCCGCTTGATCTACCTGACGGCCGCCCAAAATCAGCAGGACGAGGCTACCATCGATCGCCTGACCGCGCTCGAATCGGAAGTCCGCGGCCGTTACACCAACTTCCGCGGGCGGGTCGATGGAGCCGAGCTCAGCGACAACGCCATGGACGAGATCCTGGCGAAGAGCGCAGACTCCGACGAGGTGCGGCTGGTGTGGGAAGCCAGCAAACAGGTCGGCGGGGAAGTGGCCGACCAGGTGCGCGACCTTGTCCGTGTCCGCAACGAGGCCGCCCGGCGCCAGGGCTTCCGCGATCATTTCCAGCGCTCGCTGACCCTCAACGAGATCGATGAGGCGCAGTTGCTGTCGCTCTTCGAGAAGCTGGAGGTCGAATCGCGTAAGCCCTTCCAGAGCCTGCTCCAGGCGATCGGCGAGGAGCGCCGCCGGCTGTTCAAGATCAAGACCGAGGCGCTCCGTCCGTGGCACTACGCCGATCGGTTCTTCCAGAAGGCCCCGCCCATGGGTGCTTTCGACTTCGATTCCCTGTTTGCCGAGAAAGACCCGGTGGAAGTAGCCTCAGCAACTTACGACGGGCTGGGTATGGAGGTGCGCCCCGTCCTGGCTCGCTCCGACCTATACCCCCGCCCTGGCAAGAACCAGCTTGCCTTCATGACCCACATCGACCGGCAGGGCGACATCCGCACCCTCAACAACCTGGAGCGCAATCACCGCTGGAACGAGACGCTCCACCATGAGCTGGGGCACGCCGTCTACGAGCAGTATCTCGACCCGCAGCTGCCCTGGTTGCTGCACGCCCCGGCGCACATCCTTTCGACGGAAGCCATCGCCCTCACGATGGGTTCCCTGACGCTCGATGGCGAGTGGCTGACGACGATCCTGGGGGTTCCCGCCGCCCGGGCGCAGGCGGCGGCGCAGGCTGGCCGCGAACGTCGCAGGGCGGGCGACCTGATCTTCACCCGCTGGTGCCTGGTCATGACGAACTTCGAGCGGCAGATGTATGCCGACCCGGAGGCCGACCTGGATGCGCTCTGGTGGGATCTGGTCGAGCGCTACCAGGGTCTGCGCAGGCCGGAAGGACGCCAGGCGCCCGACTGGGCAGCCAAGTATCACGTTGCGCTCGTCCCGGTCTACTATCAGAACTACGAGCTCGGCACCCTCGTCTCGGCCCAACTCGTCGACCGGATCGTCCGCCACGCCGGAGGATTCGTCGGACGTAAAGGCGCCGGGGACTGGCTCCGGGAGAAATTCTTCCGGCCGGGCGGCCGCCAAGATTGGTCGACGCACATCGCCTCGGCGACCGGCGAGCCTCTCAATCCGCGCTACTTCGTGGAGCGTCTGAGATGAGGTAGGGGCACGGCATGCCGTGCCCCTACGCGGCCTCACCACCCGAATCCCCCGTCCGCTCAGACTTCGCTCAGGGACACCCCGCGGTCGGCCGGCTTCGGCGCGGGCCGGTACGTCGCCCGGAAGACTCCGGCCACACCGAGCAGGACCAGGACCATGCCGACGATGGTGGCGGTCGTGATCGCCTCGCTCAGGATGACCGCCCCGAGTAAGACGGCGATGACCGGGTTGACGTAGGCATAGGTCGCCACGATCCGCGTCGGCAGCAGGTGCAGGGCGGCGACATAGGACGAGAAGGCCACGACCGAACCCATGATCACCAGATAGACCCAGGCCAGCATCGCCTCCTGCGTAGGCGCCGGAGGCGGCTCGTGAACGAGTAGCGCGACGGCGAAGAACCCAACCGACCCAAACAACTGTTGGTAGGCGGCGCTGACCTGAGGCGCCACACCCACCGGACGCCGGCGTTGCAGGACGCTGCCCAATGCCCAACAGAACGGCGCCAGCAACAGCGCGGCAAGCGCGGCGAGATCGCGCGCATCGCCTCCCACCAGATGCGGCGCGCTCAAGACACCGATCCCGGCCAAGCCGATCAGCAGAGAGAAGATCAGCAGCGGGGGCGGTGTCCGACGATCGACGATGGCATCCATCAGCGCTACCCAGATCGGGATCGTGGCGATGATCAGAGCGGCATAGCCGGATTCGGCCCGCGTCTCGGCCCAAGTGACCAGTCCGTTGCCCCCGACCCACAACAGCAGCCCCGACGCCACCAGGACGCGGATCTCCGACGACGTCGGGCGCAGGCGGTGGCGCCGCAAAGCCGCCAGCACGATCAAGATGCTGCCACCGACCAGTGTCCGCAGCGCCCCGACGGTGAACGGCGGAAATCCGGATCCCTCGCGCACCGCCACGCGTATCGCCAGATAGGTGCTCCCCCAGATGACGTAGATCACGAGCAGGTGGAGCATCCCCGCCAGCGGGATTCCCGTCCGATCGGTCATCGCCGGCGACTTGTTGTGACTGGTCATCGCTCCTCCGTCGCGTTTCCCCTCCGAGGCGTCAGCCGGCGGAGAAACCAGAAGCGGGCCTGCTCGGCCCGCAAGATCATCCGACCGTCCCGCAGCCAATCCGGGGCATTATACGCTGGCAAGCCGGGGGCCTGGCCGACCTGCGAGTGCGGAGACAAACGCGGGAGTCAGCCTCGCGCCAACTCGAGGCCTCGGTAGACCGCCGAGTAGAGCGCCAGGCGCAGTCGCTTGAAGCGAAGAAGTCCGGGTCGGTCGGCCGCATGCCGGCGGGCGACGCGGAGTTCCTGGCGAAACATCTCGGCGTACTCTTGCCCGCTCTTGCTCAAAGCGTGCCGGCGAAACGCGGCCATCGGCGCTTCGATGTAGCCCGGGGCACCCCGCCGGGCCAGGCGCAACCACAAGTCGTAGTCGAAGGCCAACGGCACCGAGTCGTCCAGGGGGCCCACCTCCGGCCAGACGCGGCGCCGCCAGAACGCCGTCGGCTGGCTGACGTAGTTCTCGAGCAGCAGTCGCTCCCACGAATGGCGACGGGAGCGCGCGTGCTTGTAGCGCGAGATCCAACGCTGGATTTCCCGACCCGACGCGTCGATGATCGAGCAGCGACCGTGGACCCACTCGACCTCCGGGCGCGCGCGGAACGTTTCTACCACCCGTTCCAGGGCGCCGGCGAGCAGGAGGTCGTCACTATTCAGCCAGCCGACGATCTCGCCCGTGCTCAGGGCCAGGCCTCGGTTGATGGCGTCGACCTGCCCGCGGTCCGGCTGCGAGATATGCGTCAGCCGTCCGCGGTACCCCTCCAGGATGGCGCGCGTGTCATCGGTGCTGCCCCCGTCGATCACTCGATAGTCGAGCTCGAAGGGCCCCTGTTGCCCGAGCACGCTTTCGATCGTCTGGCGGAGAAACGGTCCCTGGTTGAGCGTCGGGGTGATCAGAGAGAGGCGAAGCATCGGGCCTGGGACCGCCCTCAGCCTGCTTTTTGGGTCGCGTCATCCGGGGCGGCCTGCACCTCGGAGGCCTCGTCCGGCGCGCCCCGAATCTCCTGCGCCTCAACCTCCGGCATGTCCACCCGCCGGCTGGAGGCCATCTGCTCGGCCAGGAGTCCGAGCATGCCGATCATCATGGCGGCCAGAAGGAGCAGCAACGAGATGCTGCTCAGGCCGCGCCCCATCACCAGGAAGGGAATCGCCCACAGGACCCCGGCCACGCCGACGGCCACTGCCAGGGGGACGAAGAACTTCAGCGGCTTGAACCACATCAGGACATTGACGATCTCGATCAGCGTGTCGACTGCCGTCATCGTGTTGATCGTGCTCTTCCCCGACCGGCGCTCCATCACCTCGACCGGGGCTTCGAGAACCCGATAGCCGAGGTTCAGGTGGGTCAGGGTGATGACGTCCGAGAAGGCCATCGAGCCAGGACAATAGCGCAACAGGGCTTTCGCCAGGGGAGTCCGATAGACCTTCATTCCGGAATTCAAGTCCTGGATCGTGGCAGAAAAGAGAACCTTGGCGATCCATCGGATCAGGGCTTTCCCCAGACCCCGGTAGAGCCCGGTGGACCCGCCCTTCGGCCGACGGCCGATCACCAAGTCGGCGCCTTGCGCCAGTCCCAGGTCGACGAGTTTCGCGAGGTCCGCGATCGAGTGTTGCCCGTCGGCATCCATCGTGCCGACGAAGGGCGTCTCGGCCCGAAGGATGCCCGTCTTGATGGCATTGCCATAACCCCGGTTCTGCCGATGTCGGAAAACACGCAGTGCCCGGTTCCCCAGGTGAGAGGCGAGAATCTCGGGGGTCGCATCCGCCGAACCATCATCGACGACGAGGAGAATCGCTTCGTGGGAGGCGCACCAGGCGAGCCAGCCCGGAAGATGGCGCTCCAGCGAGTCTCGCTCGTTGAAGGCTGGGACGACGACAGTCAGGGTTTCCAAAATGTTAGACCGGTGTGTGGCGCGGTCGCGCATTATACATCGGGGCTCGTGGCGAATGTGATCGGGGGACCCGGGCCCCCAAGGGATCGGCATCGCTGCGAGGGCGACAGTCGCCGTCCGCTGGACGAGTCCGCCGGCGTTCACATGTCTACGGAGCGTCCGCCGTCCGAAGCCGCTAGGCCTGGACGACCGCGCTCAGCGTGTAATAGCCAGGGATGGGTACCCGAGCGAGCCGGGCGAGACGCAAGCAAAGGGACGAGGAGGGTAGATCCGCCACCCTGGTTGCTCGGAACAGAAACGGATCCACCAGCGGAAACCAGAGTTGTGACAACTCCAGCGCCAGGAGCACAGAAAAACGGTTCCGGTGCATGAGAAGCGCGGTGAAACTGCGCAAGTCGGTGTACTCTCTCAGATGGGAAACATCGAGCACCGTTTGGCCGCAACGCCGTCGAAAGTACCAGGCCCACCGACGTTTGAACACCGTCGTGAGGTAGATCCTTCCCCCGGGGGTCAGAACGCGCCGCATCTCGTCCAGGTATTCCTTTTCATCGACCACGTGCTCCATCACCATCGTCGAAATTACAAAATCCAGAGAGCCATCAGGAATCGAGGGCACGGCCTCCGCGGAGGCTACGACTGTCGTGACGAAAGGGACTCGCTCCGACACACGAAGAAGACGCTCCTCCTGGAGGTCAACCGCGTAGACAGGCTTGGCCCGAGAAATGTAGCCCATCCGCTGGAGGATGGAGAAGAAGGGGCCATCGCCACAGCCGAAGTCCGCCAGCGCCAGGGGGCCGGCTGGCAAAGATTCTCTCAGGAGCCGCGGGAGAGCCTCCACGTCGAAATGCCGCGCAACGAGGTTGTGGTGGGAGCCTTCCCCGTGATTCATCTCCCCTCCGGCGGCGAGCCCAGATCCATTCCCGGGCTATTGACGCGGGCAAATTCTGTCGATGAATTTCCCTGAGTCGAGGGTCGGCGGGAAGGAGCCCATGCGATGAGTCCTTAGCCGACCGGGGCCGGCTCCGACCTGCGGTGGTCGTCCGGCGGTTCCGTATTCCCGGGGTTGGGCTTCGGTCGCCTTATCTCCAGAGGATGGTGTACTCGCCCTCCACGGAGGCCAGCTTGAAGCCGCGGGCGTCGAGAAGACCCTCCACTGTGGGGACGAGCGATGTCCGAAGGACGACGACCTCCAGTTCGGGAAGACCCTCTACGACAGCCTCGAAGGCTTGCTGCGCGCTGGCATCCCCCTCGGCGAAACGCGTCGCGGCGAAGCGTCGCTCCGACTCGGTCCAGGGAAGCCACATCGGAATCGGATCCTCCCGCAGATGGACCTGGGGGTGGCCGCCCTCCAGCATCCCGATGATCCCGGCGACATCCGGGGGCGCCAGCATCGGCCCCTCGGGAGCCTCCGCCGCGACCCGCCGGGCAACCGACAGCGCGCTCCCCCGGAGATTATAGGCGGGCCACCCAAGCTCTCCGCCCCGGCGGTAGATCGAAGTCGAGCCGGGGACAAAATGCAGGCCGGCCAGGCCGAGAACCACCGCCAGCGCGGCCGTGTTCTGCAGCGCGGCCGGCTTGGCAGGCAGGAGCTCGAGCCAACGCACGACCACCGCCCCGACCAGCGCCGTCAGCGGGATCAGGTGGACCACTCGCCAGTAGATCGCCGGACCGGTTACGTTCTCGATCCAGAACGGCGCTACCCAGGGATTGAGAAACAGCAGGACGACAAATCCAACCCAGAGCAGCAGCAGGCGTCGCCGGAAACCGCGCAGGAGCAGGGCCGTCAGAACGAGCGTCGCCCCGACGACCAGCGGAGTCGCCGGCCGGGCGGCATCGTACACCAGCGCCAGGTGCCCGGAAAACGAGTCGGGCCATTCGCGCAGGAGGAAGCTCGACGTGTTGCGAAAGCTGGCCACCGAGGCCGTCGCGTAAAGTCCATAGACTACGGGATAGATGAGGCCCAACCCATAGGTCACCATGCGGGCAAGGCCGACTCGGGTGATCCCTGACGCCACCGTGAAGGCCGCCCCCAAGGCCAGGGCCGTCATCGGGGCGGTGAAGAAGGCCGTCGAGCTCAGACCGGACAGCGCCGTGGCGCAAGCCGCCACATAAAACCAGCGTCGGAACGACCCCTGCCCAAGATAGTCCAGCGAGAGAGCGATGAAGAAGGGCAGCCCGGACGCCAGAAGCACGACCTTGCCCTGGAACATCCGCGTGAAAGAGAGGGTTCCCGGGCTGTACTTGAGTTCTCCCAGGAGGGTGACAACGGCCACCACCACCAGCGTCGCCAGCACGGCCTCCTTGGATCTGGCGGCGAAGTGGGAGATCAGGAGAAAGAGGGCCAGCGGAACCGTGAACCCGGCCGCGGCAACCGTCACGATGTAGTAGAGATCGAGGAAGCGCAGTCCCAGCAGCCAGGCGGCGAACGCCTGGGCGTATTCGAAGGGAAAGGAGGTGGCGGTGACGATGCTGTTGATCTTCCAGCCGGCGGGAACCAGGTAGTGGATCTCGTTGGTCAGCGGATCGTCGGGGAAGCTGATGAAGTGCACGGCATCCGGAGTCATCATGTAGTCGTCCGAGTCCGGAA
The DNA here is from genome assembly GCA_964569445.1 of uncultured Anaerolineaceae bacterium. Lineage (GTDB taxonomy): Bacteria > Chloroflexota > Anaerolineae > Anaerolineales > E44-bin32 > DATEVL01. The sequence continues at coordinate 18,348 of CAZMVJ010000007.1, forward strand.
GGTGATAGACCGAGGCCAAGACGGCCCCGAGCAGGCCGAGCGCCAACAAGCCCAGCAAGAGGCGACCGTCGCGGGTGGAGATCGCCTGACGCTCGGCCCGCCACAGCCAGACCCACAGCCCGACGACGAGGACCAGAGCGATCCCGCCGGCCAGGGCGTAGTCCCGAAAGGGGACATCCAGAATTCGGGAGGCCTGCGTCAGGAAGGTCAGCGCGGCGAAACTGAGCATCGGGAGCAGCAGCAGATGGCGTGCCGCCACGACGCTTCGGTTGCGTCCCAGGGGAGATTCCCTCATCGGCACCCCGGCAAGGGTGGCGGTCCAATCGACGCGGGAGGCTGACGGATCATGGTGAGAGTCATCGCATGAAGAGGCACCTGAGCAGGGCCTCCTTCAAGAGTCACCGTCTCGAAGCGAGCCCGTTGCTCCACTGGTTGCGAGGAAGGCAGAGTGCGCACCAGCCTTGTAGCTTATCAGATTGTTCACAGGGTTCGCCGAGTCGTGCCCGACGGGCCCGGCGCAACAACCTTACCGGTTCAGGTCCCAGATGATCCGCAGTCCATCCAGCGTCAGCCACGGCGCCACGACCTCGATGACGGTGGTCTCGGCGGCGATCAGCTCCGCCAGTCCGCCGGTCCCGATGACCTTGGTCCCCGGCCCGAGTTCCTGGCGGAAGCGGGCGACCATCCCTTCGACCAAACCGGCGTAGCCGAAGAGCATCCCACTCTGGAGTGCGTGCACGGTGTTGCGACCGATGGCCGCCGGCGGCCGGGCCAGATCGACCCGCGGCAGCTTGGCCGTGCGATGGAAAAGCGCTTCGGCGGCGATCCCGATGCCGGGGGCGATGGCGCCGCCCAGGTAATCGCCTTCGGCTGAGATGGCGTCGAACGTCGTCGCCGTCCCGAAATCGACGACGCACGCCGGCGTCCCGTACAGCTGGCGGGCCGCCGCGGCGTCGGCCACGCGGTCGGCGCCGACCGCCTTCGGGTCTTCGTAGCGAATGCGGACGCCGGTCTTGACTCCGGCGTCGACGGCCAGCGGGTCGACGGCCAGGTAGTTGACGCAGGCTTGGCGAAACGTCGATGTCAGCGGCGGCACGACCGACGCCATGACGGCGCCCGTCAGCTGCGCCGGCGTGACCCCGGCGTGCTCTAGCAAGCCGAGAAGCTGGAGCCCGTATTCGTCCGGCATGCGTTCATGTTCGGTCGCCAGTCGCCAGGCCGCCCGACGCGCTTCCCCCTCATACAGGCCCAGGGTGATATTGGTGTTGCCGATGTCGATGGTGAGCAGCATAGGAACCTCACTGGGGAAGTGATCAGTTATCAGTTATCAGTTATCAGTCATCAGTTACTGGTCACTGGTCACTGATCACTAGGTTATCGATCAGCCTCGTTTTCCCGATGCAGACGGCCAGGGAGAGCAAGGCGCTTTCCACCGGGCCGTGCAATTCCTGCAAGGTGTTCGGGTCGGCGGCCGAGATGTACTGGACCTCAGCCCGCGGCTCCTCGGCGAGCACGGTCTGCAGGATCTGGCGCAGGCGGTCGGCATCGCGCTCCCCCGCGGCATACGCCCGGCGCCCCGCCTCGAGCGCCCGGTAGAGCACCGTCGCTGCCCGGCGCTCGCCCGGGTCGAGGTAGGTGTTGCGACTCGACATCGCCAGCCCGTCCGGCTCGCGCACCGTCGGACACACCACGATCTCGGTCGGGCAGTCCAGGTCCGCCGTGAGACGGCGAATCACGGCTGCCTGTTGGGCGTCCTTCTGGCCGAAGTAGGCCTTCTGCGGCTGGAACGCGTGAAAGAGCTTCGTCACGATCGTCGCCACGCCGCGGAAATGTCCCGGCCGTCGCTCCCCCTCCAGTCCTTGCGAAACGCCCTCAACCGTCACCCACGTCTGGAACCCGGGCGGATAGATGACCTCCGGCGCCGGGGTCCACACCAGGTCCACCCCGGTGGCCTCGAGCGACGCCAGGTCGCGCGGCAGATCGCGCGGGTAGGCCGCCAGATCCTCGGTCGGGCCGAATTGGGTCGGGTTGACGAAAATGCTGACGGCGACCGTGCGGCACTCCCGCCGCGCCTTCTCCACCAGCGACAGATGACCGTCGTGCAGGAATCCCATCGTCGGCACCAGGCCCACGGGTTCGGGCAGCGACGCGCGCGCCTGCCACAATTCGCCCAGGGACTCGAGGACCTTCACCGAATCGCTCCCGGACCGGCCGCTACCGCCGCCCGCACCAGCCGCCACAGCGTGCGGTTGACGACGGTCGGCACCTGCAGCCGTTCACCGGCCTCGGCGACCGCGCCGTTGATGGCATCGATCTCCGTCGGAGCGCCGCGCAGCATATCCTGAAGCATCGAGGAGCGATTGGCGGCGGTGCGCCGCGCCACCTCCTCTGCCTGGGCGGCGGCGTCGCGGTAGGGCAGGCGCACGCGCAGCGCGGCGGCCACGGCCGCTGCTTCACGCGCCGCCTCCCCCAGGATCGTCCGGGCGTGGTCGTCCTCGACCAGTGCGCCGTTCGCCACTCGCAGCAGGGCCGTCAGTGGATTGATGCCCGCGTTCACGGCCAGCTTCCCCCACTGCACCGAGGCCAGGTCTTCTTCCACCTCGACCTCGAAGCCGGCCTGACGCAGCAGTCCCAAGGGGGCTTCCAGGCGCGGCTGCCGGGCGATGTACGTCGGCCCGGTCCCGCCGACACGCACGGCGCCCGGCCCGACGAGCGTGCCGCCCATCGTCGTCACTCCCAGGGCGGCGCGCTCCTGACCCAGAACGGCGCTCAGCTCTTCCAGGTTCCCCAACCCGTTCTGCAGCGTGAGGGCGACCCCATCCGGGCCGAGGCAGTCGGCCAGCATGGCGGCGGTGCGACCGGTCTGCCACGACTTCACCAGGACCAGGGCGAAGCGCGCGCCGCGGCAGTCGGCCGGATCGCTGGTCACGCGCACCGCATGGCGCGTTTCCATCCCGCCGGCTTCCAGCCGAACCCCGTGGCGCTGCAGCGCCGCCACGCCCTCCGGCCAGGTGCCGAGCAGGGTGACATCGGCATGCGCCGACAGGCGCGCACCGAACAGGCACGCCATGGCTCCGCTGCCGGCAATCAGGACCGAAGGCTGGGGGGACATCGTTGGGTCGGTCAGCCGTTCCCGAGCCGGGCGAGCAGCGATTCCCAGGTTTCGTCCGGCATGTCGACGGTGTGTTCCGCCTCCGGGAATCGTCGCGCCACGACGTCCTGGCGATAGCCGAGAAACGCCTGGGACATGGTGGCGTGCACATCGGCGTAGCGCTTGACGAAACGCGGCGTGAATCGATCGAACAGTCCGAGCAGGTCGTGAGTCACCAGCACCTGCCCGTCGCAGCCGACCCCCGCCCCGATGCCGATGGTCGGGATGTCGATCCGTCGCGAGACCAGCTCGGCCAATCGGCCGGGGATCGACTCGAACACCAGGGCGAAGCAGCCGGCCTCCTGCAGGATCTCGGCGTCCTCGACGAGCCGCAGCGCGGCGGCTTCGTCGCGCGCCTGCGGCCGGAAACCCCCCAGTTGATGAACCGATTGCGGCGTCAGCCCAAGATGACCCATCACCGGGATGCCGGCCCCCACGATGGCCTCGACCGCCCGGCGACGCTCTCGTCCGCCTTCGAGCTTGACGGCGTCCATCCCGCCCACTTGCAGGAACCGGCCGGCATTCCGTACCGCCTCTTCGGTCGACACCTGGTAGGAGAGGAAGGGCATGTCACCCACCAGCAGTGCCAGGCGGGCGCCGCGGGCGACGGCCTTGCAGTGATGGATCATCTCGTCCATCGTCACCGGCAGAGTGTTTTCGTATCCGAGGACGACCATCCCCAGCGAGTCGCCCACCAGGATGACGTCGATCTCGGCCCGGTCGATCGCCTGGGCCGTGGCGTAGTCATAGGCGGTCAGCATCGTGATCGGCTGGCCGTCGCTCTTCTTCTGTTTCAGCCGAAGCGTGGTGACCTTCTTGCGATCGGACGGTGTGGGGGATGCCGACATGGCTCTCTCCTCCTGGGAGTGAGATGCCCGTGGACGAAAAGATGCCCCGCCATAGGATCGGGCGGGGCAGGGCTGGTATTCTCGGCGCCGTCTCGGTCGTGGCCCGATCCAAGCGGCAGGGGAATTATAGCAGGAGTCTCACCCCCACCCCACCCCTCCCCTTTCAGGGGGAGGGAGCAGCCATCCCCCTGTCCGTGCCCGGTGGAGAGGAGCTGGCCGCCGAATGAGAACTTTCCCCCTCCCCCTTTCAGGGGGAGGGCAGGGTGGGGGTAGGTCTCCACGATAGAATCCCCGCGTGCCCACCTCCACCCCCGTCACGCGCGCACTCGACGCCGCGGGCGTCGCCTACACCCTGCACCTCCATGACCACCCGGTGACCTCCCTGGAGCAGGCCGCTTCCGAGCGCGGCCTTCGCCCAGGACAGATCGTCCGATCGCTGGTGTTCCGGAGCGAGGACGGGAGCTTCCTGATCGTGCTGGCCCCCGGCCCGCGGCAGCTATCGTGGCCCAAACTGCGCCGGCACCTGGGTGTCTCGCGCCTGACGACGGCCACCCTGGAGGAGGTGCTGCGCGTCACCGGCTATCCACCCGGCGCCGTCTCGCCGCTCGGTCTGGCGACACCCGTACGAATCTTGGCGGATCAGGCGCTCAGCGAAGAGGAGATTGTCTCGATCGGTGCCGGCATCCGCGACGCGGGGGTCGTCTTGCGAACGGAGGACCTGCTCCGCCTGGTTCAGCCGGAGCTGGGGGACTTCCTGGAAGGCGGAAATCTCTAATCCCCAATCTCCTTTTCCCTCGCCTCCAGTGTGAGTGGGATGGGCAACTAGAGTTTGGAGATTGGAGCCTGACCCGTCTCGAGCCCAGGCACCCGTCCAGTCAAGAAGAAAGCCGTTGTGTCTTCGACGACCTGACCCACGACGCACAGGGTCGCCGCCAAGTCGCCGCTCACGTCGAGCCCGTGATCGGCGCCGTCCAAGATGCGCACGAAGGCCGGACGCATCTCGGCGACCGCCCGCACAGCCGCCTCATCATAGAAGGTGTCGCGCGTACCGATGGCAATGTAGGCGGGCTGTCGAGTTTCCTTGAAGGCTGCATCGAAAGCCGGGTTCCCTAACGGCGGCGTGAGGTGTGCCACCCAGGCCGAATCGGGCACGAGGCCCTGAGTGCACAACTGCACGAGCAGGATCGTCCCCAGCGACTTGCCCACAATCCCAACGCGCGAGTAAGCGCGGCGCCCGAGGACCTCGCCGAGCGCCGCACCACACTCCGACAGCGTCTCGCCGGCATAGTCCGTCCACGGGAACGCCATCGCCGCCTGAAAGCCGTACATCAACCCGAGGGTGTCCCATCCCGATCCCTGCAACTGCTTCGCCAGATGGTAGAGCGCCGGTCCATCCGGCCCGTAGTGCAGGCCGGGAAGCACGACCAGGAGGCCGGCGCTCTCCCCCTCGTAGAAGGTATGAGGCAGTGCCCGTCCGTCGTGGGTCTTAAGCGGGAGAGGGTGAAAGCCGCCCACGCCAACCTCCTAGTAGCAGGCTACGGAAAGACCCGCCTCCGGCCTCACCCCCTGCCCCCTCTCCGCGGACTGCGAGGCAAAGATCCGCACGTACATGGCGGAGAGGGGGTAGGAGGTCTGGGGGGTGGGGGGAGCTTTGCTCCCCCCACCCCCCAGAAATACCCTCCCCTCCCCCTGCAGGAAAGCTTGGGACGCGAGCCCACGCGGGCGCAGGGGGAGGGGTCAGGGGAGGGGGTTGGATGGCCGGTCGCCGTTTTTCCGCACCCCCTTAGGGAATCCACTCGGGTGCATAGCCGGCGACGACGATGCGCTGCGCGCCCGTGCCGTCGGCCCACATCCACCAGATCTCGGCTGGCTCACTAGCGCGCGCCTGATCGAAGAGCATGGAGGCCAGCCGGGTACCGTCCGGGCTCCAAGCCAGGCCGGCGTAGTTGAGCGCCGGTTGGGACGTCAACGCCGTCGCATCGCTCCCGTCCGCTCGCATGATCCACAACTGGCGCCCCAGAGTCCATTGATCCGGATCGAGGCTGCGGCGCGAGAAGGCAATCCATCGTCCGTCGGGCGAATACGCCGGCCCGCTGTCCTCGACCAGGAAGGATGCCTCCCCAGAGAGATCGACCAGGCGGCCGTCGGCGATCGAGACCTGTTTCAGGTGGCTGTAATACTTCGGCGGCGCCCCTTCGGAAGCGGCGGCGTCACCGTCGACGACGTTCTCCTCCGGGAGAAAGAAGATCTCGGCGAAAACCAGGTTGGCGCCGTCGGGCGACCAGGCCGGCGCCTCGCCCAGTTCGTTCGGCACGGCAAAGGCCAGGCGCGCCTGATCGGCCTGAACCTGGTCGTACAGCGCGTAGCCGCGCAGGGCATGGTCGTAGACGACCAGCCAACCTCGGGTCGACCACAGCGGCTGCGAAGTGGCGTGGTCTTCCGGGGCGACGAGATAAGCCTCGCCGGCTGCCACCGGTTTCACCCAGACACGTCGCAACGTCGGGCCGTCGGGCTGCGGGTCTTCCTGGAGGAAAACCAGAAAGCCCGCGTCGGGCGAGAGGGATGCGCTCCGGCAGACGGAACCGGCCGGGCAGGTGTGGAGCAGACGGTCTGATCCTCCGGCCAGCGGGAGCTCACGGATCTCCGTGCCGCCGTCGGTGGGGACGGCGTAGACCAGCGACGATCCGTCCTGAGACAGGTTGAAGTCGATGACGCCTTTGGGCGACTCGACCAGGGCTTGTGGCTCGACGGCCTCCGAAGACCATACGTAGAGTCCGCTGGCCTCGCTGGCGGGCCACAGGTAGGCCAGCCGTCCGGCGCCGACGGTGAAGGACCACTGTGTCGCGCCGAACGTCGGCAGGCCGCGCAGCGAGAGCGCCCCGCCTTCGAGCGTCACATTCACCTGCGCGCCCTCCGGCCACGGCTGCGAAGGGACGAAGGTCATCTGCCGGCCGGTCCAGCGGAACGTCCCCGGCCGCGCCGGGTCCACCTGCAGGCGTCCTTCGACGGTATCAGGGCGCATCGGCTGGCTGAAGGTGACCGAGACGGAAGGCAGCGCTGGCGCTCCGGCGGCGCCGCTCGGCGGTTGAACCTCGACCACGCGCGGCACAGAAAGCAGCACGGCCGCCAGCAAGCCCACGGTCAGGCCGCTGGCCGCCAGCAAGAGCAGTGAAGGTCGGCGGGAGGTGCCCAGCATCGAGGTCATCCAACAAACCCGTCTTGCAGGGCAAAACGGGTTTGTGCCTACCCTCTCAGTTGCTCTTTCAAATGTTCGATCGCCGGGATCGGTGTGGGATCGACCCCGTAGGCCATCGCCAGGTAGTAGGCGGCGTAGTCGCCATAGTGCAGGCAGGTCCACTGCTGCGCCAGGCGGCTCTCGCCGACGCCGTCGATCGAATCGGTATTGTACCCTTCGACCATCAGCACGTGGCGCGTGGCTTCGATGCGGCGGGTGAGAGCCAGCTCATCCGCCGGTGCGCGCAGGAAGACGGCCATCGTCTTCCCGATGAGGGATTCCGGTCCGGCTGTCCCGGCGACGACGTTGTGATCGGCCTCGGGGATTTCCTCGAATTGCGCCGGGGCCTTGGCCAGTTCGTTGATCTGGGTCCGCCAGCGGCGGGCCACCGGCCCGAGCACGCCGGCGCCGAAGAGGATCGGCCAGCGATCCATCAGCTGCCCGGCCATGCGCTTGGCGGGATTGTGGACCACCGGGTTCTCGGCCCGGAACATCTCGCGCTGCGCTTGCATTGCCCGGACGGCGCTTTCCACGTCACGCGACGGATCGTCGATCTGACCCAGCCGCGCCAGCACGCGCAGCGAGTAGGCAAAGGAGAACCCGACGGCGGCCCGCGGAGGGCCCGGATGGTCGACCGGCCATACCGGATCGCCGTTCTCCGCGGCCCGGCGCGCCAGCTCCCCTCCCGAGGTGAAGACGATCCGGCGCGCACCGACCTCCATCGCCTGGGTATAGGCCGCCAGGGTTTCTTCGGTGTTTCCCGAATGGGAGGAAACGACGACCAGCGTCGACGCCCCGGCCGCCCAACCCGGCAGGCCGTAGTCGCGCCACACGGTCAGGCCGGTGGAGGCCTGGCGCCGCGCGTGGACCGACGCCAGGTCGGCGCCAATCGCCGATCCTCCCATCCCGGCAAAAACGATGTGGTCCAGCTTGGGGCCGTTCGGAAGAGGCATCGATGCCGAGTTGTTCCAGGCGTGCGCCAGCTGCTCGGGAAGTTCATCGATCTTATGGCGCATGCCGCCCGGGTCGAGGGCGTCCATGCGGGCGCGGTCGTCGAGGTTCATCCGTCCCCTCCGCTTCGCTTCTGGGATGCTTCGCGATCCTCCAGGGTCAACCGATAGACTTCACTGCGCCGCCAGCCTGAGCCTTCGGCGACGTGGCGGGCGGCGCGGGAGCGCGAATCGCCCTGCCGGGTCCGCCGCCGCAGCGCCGCCCGCACCTCGGCCTCGCTCCATCGCGCTTCCGGCAGCGCGCCGGAGACGACCAGCGTGAACTCGCCGCGCGGTTCGTTCTCGGCGAAATGGCGGCGCAGCTCGGAGAGTGGACCGCGCCGGATCTCCTCGTGAATCTTGGTGAGCTCGCGGCACACCGCCGCCGGACGGTCGGCGCCGAAGGCCGCTTCGAGGTCGATCAGGGCCAAACGAAGACGATGGGGCACCTCGAAGAAGACCAGCGTGGCGGCATCGCCGGCGTGTGCCTCCAACTGGCGACGCCGCTCGGCGCGTTGGCGCGGCAGGTAGCCGAGGAAAGAGAACGTGTCGGCCGGGAGTCCGCTGGCGACCAACGCCGCCAGCGGAGCCGAAGCCCCGGGAATCGGGCAGACGTCGTGGCCGTCCTTCCAGGCGGCGCGCACCAGCGCGTACCCCGGATCCGAAATCCCCGGCGTGCCGGCGTCGCTGACCAGCGCCACATCGCCGTCCTGCAGCGTGCGCAGGAGCGACGCCAGGCGCGAGGCCGGGCTGTGCTCGTGATAGCTGACCTGTCGGGTGCGCAGGCCGTAGCGGCTGAGCAGTTTGCGCGTCTGGCGGGTGTCCTCGCTGGCGATGAGCGTCGCCTCCTTCAAGACACGCAGGGCGCGCAGCGTAATGTCCTCCAAATTTCCGATCGGGGTCGAGACCAGGTAGAGCGTACCCACAGGGGGATTCTAGCCGACGCGGACCCTCCGGCCGCGGGCCGGAGGGTCGGGTAGGTTCTGGTCAGGATCGGTCTTCGGGGAGGATCAGGCCGGCTTGTCTTCCGCCGCCCGCACCGCCACCGCCTGAGGGCCCTTGGGCGTCTCCTCGACGGTGTAGGTCACCTGCTGGCCCTCCTCCAGGTTGCGGTAGCCCTCGCCTTCGATTCCGCTGAAATGGACGAAGATTTCCTTGCCACCGTCCTCCGGTGCGATGAAGCCGTAGCCCTTGACCCGGCTGAACCACTTCACCGTCCCCTGCATCCGGTCCGACTCCATGTCCGCCTCCGAACTGTTCTCGCCCCCGCGGCGGACCCCCCACCGGCTGCGGCACACCAGGGGATGTCGACCCAGGGCCCGCCCTTGGCGCCCTGTAAAGGGCGAAGTCGCGCCGACTCTAGCACAGGTAGATTCGTGAGTCAACGCGGTGTGCCAGTTCAAGACATATGGGACATTTCGACGAGACGCCTCCGTTCTGACCCCCTCGCCCCCTCTCCGCGGAGCATGATCCTTCCGGACCCTTCTTTGCCCCCAACCCCTCCAGAGAACCTCTCCCCTCCCCCTGCTCTGCACACATTGTGGGCGTCTCCCTGAAGCAGGGCAGGGGTGGGGATGGGAGGACACGACGTCGCCCTCGATCGCGAAGGCAATGCTCTCCTTGTCTCACACATATCCAAAGCCGTGTACGCGGGGCCCTCGGAAGGCTCCGTTGACATCCCCTCCTCCGCCGTGCTAGACTGCGCTGCTCAGATCGCCCCGCGGCGCACGAGGAAGCCCTGCGCGCCCCTCACCGCCTCTTCCTGCGCGAGAGGCGTTTCTCTTCCCGGATGGGAACCGGATGCCCGTTCCGACTTCGCCCTCGAAACGCGATCGCTTTTCCACCTGGCTGGCGGCCGGCCGGCCGCGACTCGCCGATGGGGCAATGGGGACGATGCTGCATGCCGGCGGTCTGCCGATCGGAACCTGTTTCGACGACCTGAGCCGTACCCGACCCGAGCTTGTGATCGACGTCCATCTTCGCTACTTGCGGGCCGGCGCTGAAATCCTCGAGACGAACACCTTCGGGGCCAACCCGTACAAGCTGGCGGCGCACGGCCTGGAGGACAGCCTGGAGGAGATCGTCCGGGCCGCCGTCGGCCTGGCGCGTCAGGCCATCGAGCCGGGCCAGCCGGTGTGGGTCGGCGGCAGCCTAGGCCCGCTCGGCATCCGATTGGCGCCGTACGGACGCGTCCGCCCGGAACAGGCGATCGCCGCCTACCGGCGCCCGATTGCCGCCTTGATCGAGGCCGGAGTCGACCTGCTGGTCTTCGAGACCCACACCGACTTGCGCGAGCTGGTCCTGGCCGTGGAAACGGCGGGCGAGATGTGCGATCTGCCGGTCCTGGCCTCGATGACCTACACCCGCGACGATCGCAGCCTGTTGGGCGACAGCCCGGGCCAGGTGGCGGCGGCGCTGGCGGTCGCCGGCGCCGACGTCATCGGCGCCAACTGCTCCGGCGGGCCGGCCCAGCTGCTGCGGATCCTCGAGCAGATGCAGACGGGCTCGGCCGGCCGGCCGCTGGCCGTGATGCCCAACGCCGGCTGGCCCGAACGACTCGGCGGCCGGATCATGTATGCCGCCACGCCGGATTACTTCGGGGAGTACGCCCGCCTCTTCCGCGCCGTCGGCGCAGCCGTCATCGGCGGCTGCTGCGGTACGACGCCCGACCATATCGCCGCCATGCGCCAATCCCTGGATTCGACGGAGCCCGACGCGACCCGGATTGTCGCGATGGGCGAATCGCCTCGCCCTCTGCCGGCGGAGGTGTCCGAGCCGCCGACGCGGCTGGCGCAGCGGCTGCAGCGGGGCGATTTCGTCGTCTCGGTCGAAGTCGATCCGCCGCGCGGGTTTTCGACCCACCGTCTGCTGGCGGCGGCCCAGGTGCTGGCCGAGGCCGGCGCCCACACGCTCAACGTCGCCGACAGCCCGATGGCGCGGATGCGGATGAGCCCGTGGGCCGTCTGCCACCTGATTCAGCGCGACCTCGGATTGGAGAGCGTCCTGCATTTCCCGACGCGCGGTCGCAACCTGCTCCGCATTCAGGGAGACCTGCTGGCGGCCCACGCCCTGGGCGTGCGCGATGTCTTCGTCGTCATGGGCGACCCGACCGCCATCGGCGACTACCCCGAGGCGATGGACGACTACGACGTCGCCCCGTCGGGATTGATCCGCCTGATCAAACAGAATTTCAACGCCGGCGTCGACCAGGCCGGCGCCGACATCGGCGGCGCCACGTCCTTCGTCGTCGGCTGCGCCCTCAATTTGGGCGCGCCGGATCTGGCGCGCGAATGCCGCCTGCTCCAGCGCAAGGTGGCCGCCGGCGCCGATTTCATTCTGACCCAGCCGGTGTACTCTGCCGACGTCGTCCGCCGCTTCCGCCAGGAGTATGCGGCGCAGCACGGGGAGCTGCTCGTCCCTCTGCTCGTCGGCGTGCTGCCGCTCTTCAGCGACCGACACACCGCCTTCCTGGCGAATGAGGTGCCGGGAATCCATATTCCCGATTCCGTCCGGGACCAGATCCGACGCGCCGGCGCCGAGGCTCCCGAGGAAGGTGTGCGCCTGGCCAAGGGGTTGGTCGAGTCGCTGCTGGGCGCGGCCCAGGGCGTTTACCTGATGCCGGCCTTCCACCGCTTCGACCTGGCGGCCGAAGTGATCGATTTCGTGAAGTCGCTGTCGTCCCTCCCCCTTTCAGGGGGAGGGGAGGGTGGGGGTCGCGCGGCACGTTGAAGAAACGCATCGATGTCGACACTATCAACCCCCACCCCAGCCCTCCCCCTTTCAGGGGGAGGGACGGAGGTATAGACCATGTCCGACCTGGCAAAGATGGAATGCATTCCGTGTAAAGGCGGGGTTCCGCCGATGACCGCCGAACAGATCATGCCTTGGCAACAGCGGTTGGGCGGCGACTGGCAGGTCGTCGAAGATCATCACCTGCGCAAGGAATACCGTTTCAAGGATTTCCGCCAGGCGCTGGCCTTCACCAACCAGGTCGGCGAGCTGGCGGAGCAGATCGGCCATCACCCTGACCTGCACCTGGCCTGGGGCAAAGTGGGCGTCACGATTTGGACCCACAAGATCGGCGGCTTGAGCGAGAGCGATTTCATCTTCGCCGCCAAGGTCGACGCGCTGCCGCGGCCCGCTTGAGCTTCCCGGAAGCTGGGCCCCGCGGCCCTCTATGGACATTCAAGACGAAGGCCGCGGGGTGAAGCTTCCGGGAAGCTTGGAAGGTTGACAGCCGACCTGTCGATGCTAGAATTCGGCCCGCTGGCGAATCGGACGACAGAATGAACCAGGAAACGGCCCGGCTGATGGTCATGCGCAGCGTGCCGCCGGTCGAAAAACGGGGTCGACCGGCACCGCTCTGGCGCGCCTGAGCGCCCCCGGCAGACCCTCCCCGCCAGCCGATGGCTGGCGGTTTCTTTTTCGGAAGCCATCAGCGTTCAGCGGTCAGGCTGAGAGCTGACGGCTGATCGCTGACAGCTTCTTTCGAGGTGCACCATGAGCGACCACATCCTCGTCTCGGTGGCTTGGCCCTACGCCAATGCCGAAATCCACGTCGGCAACATCGTCGGCGCCTACCTGCCGGCCGACATCTTCGCCCGCTACCACCGCCTGGCCGGAAACCGCGTCCTGATGGTCTCCGGGACCGACGCCCATGGGACGCCGATCACCG
>CAZMVJ010000008.1:0-26312 GCA_964569445.1 uncultured Anaerolineaceae bacterium
ATCTCGAGGCCGTTGAACCGCCCGCAACTCATCCTCGACCAGCAGAATCCATGTGAGGGGCCATGCTGGTAATCGATCATCGGCTCAGCCACGATGATGCCTTCCCCGTCCCTTTCGTCCGATCCCCCAACATCAGCGGTGCCCTCAAGAGGCAGGACTTTGTCATTGTCCACTTCACGGAGGGTCAGACCGCCGAGGCGGCCGTCAGGGTCCTCACTAAGAAGAAGGGCGATCGTTCAGCTCACCTGGTCATTGGTCGCGACGGATCCATCACCCAGCTGGTCCCCTTTGACGTTGTCGCCTGGCACACCGGTCCGAGCGCTTGGAAGGACCGCAAGGGACTCGCCCCCTACTCGATTGGCATCGAGTTGGACAATGCCGGACCCATGGTGGCCAAAGGAGGTCGCTGGTTGGCCTCCTTTGGGAAGGCCTATCCTCCTGACCAAGTCGTGCAGGCTCCCCACAAGCACGGAGGCAGGTACAAGGCCTGGCACAGCTACCCTCATGTGCAGGTGGCGGCGACCATCGAGGCGATCTCTGCCCTGATCCTCGAGTACGGCCCCATGGAGATTCTCGGGCACGATGATATCTCTCCGAAGCGGAAGTGGGACCCCGGGCCGGCGTTCCCAATGAACCTGGTGCTCGGCGCCGTTGCCGCCAAGACCGTTCTCAGGCGCCGGGTCGACGGTTGATCGGCGTCCGTTCGCGTAACAATTCGCTTGAGACGACCCGGCCCGACCGGCGTTTGCCTTTGGCCCGATACCGGGCTTGGGCCACCCAGGCGGCTCATCTCGAGGCCGTTTGCCGGAGCAGGATGTCGTGCCGTCGCCAGGAAGGAAACAACGTGCGAACCAGTCCGGCAGCACCCAGCAGTATTGACGAGTACATCTCGGGCTTCCCAGGAGATGTTCAAGCGATCTTGGGGAGGATCAGGACGACGATCAAAAAAGCGGCACCGGGCGCGCAAGAAGCGATGCGCTATCAAATGCCCACCTTCATTCTCAAAGGCAACTTGATCTCCTTCGCTGCCTACAAGCAGCACATCGGGCTCTATCCTGCCCCAACAGGAACCCAGCAATTCAGCAAGGCGTTGGCTGCCTATCGGGCCGCGAAGTCAACGTTGAGATTCCCACTGGATAGGCCAATCCCTTCGACTTGATAAGCCAGATTGTGAAGCTCAGGGTCAGGGAGAATCTGAGAAAGGCTGAGGCAAGAGCGAAGAAGAAATAGAAGCAGAAGGTCGGGGTCCATAAGACGATTTCACTTCACGCGGGTCCGCACATTTCTTCTAGGACCTTGCTGGAAGGCCACGGCGAGCCCGCGGTGGAAGCGCCCGTTGCGTTTCGGTCGTTGGCCGATGCAACTTTCAGGCGGCGGTCGAAGGAGCAAGGATGGGAAAGTACCGCAATAGACCCGTGGTGATCGATGCTTGGCGCTGGATGTTCGGAACCGGTCCGCAGGAGGAAGACCCGGATTGGCTGGGTACTGCTCTTGGCAAGTGGCCGGAGCTCGGCGGAATCGCGTTCGAGCCGGACCATCCTGACGGTGCGCGGATCGCCATCGCAACCCTGGAGGCAAGCGACCGATCCCGCGAGCGATCCCGCCGGAGCAAGTGGTGGCGTCCGGTCGCGATCGCGTTGCCGGGTGATTGGATCATCCGCGGGGTCAAAGGCGAGTTGTATCCGTGTAAGCCGGATGTGTTCGACGCGACGTATGAGGCGATCGGCCTCGAAGAACCGTGAGGCCGCCGCCCGATCGGCCCGGACGAACCGTTGGCCATCATGGGTCTAAGCCGGCCAACAACTCGCTGAAGCCGCTCCGCCCAGTCAGTGTCGGGTTTCGGCGCGAGGCTACCCTTGAGCCGGCCGCGCCGGCTCATCTCCAACCCGTCAGGCGGCTTGCCCAGAACTTGACTTTCGCTGGGGGGTTGGTACCATTCCCGACAGAGCAGGCCATGGCGAGTCCCGACTCTGTCAATGTCGGGAGTTCTCCATGAATCACGGTATCCGTACCTTCATCTATCCCGCCACGGACATGGCTCGTGGCTCCTGATCTTGTTCGGGCTCTTCTCCCTGATGAGCGTCATCGGCTTCGTTACCGCCACGCCGATAACCGCCGGCGCCTTCGTGGCCTGGGGACCTATCCTCCTGGCGCTAGCGATTCTGCTTGCCGTCCACTTTCGCTCTGGAGAAAGACGGTTATCCACCTGAACAAGGTGGCTGCCCAACAACTCGCTCGCCGACGCCGGTGTCCGGGTCGGCTCCATTTTTCCGGCACGAGGCCTCGGCCGGCCAGGCGGCTCCTCCTGGAGGCCTGCAAAGGGGGGACTGCCTGGTCTCGCAGCCATTGGGCCGGCTCGCCGGAAGCAGGGCGCACAGCGGGAAGATCCGACCCCTTGAGAGGTCATCGATGACGGAGCACATCCAGGCGGTTTGGCGGCTGACTCGGTTCCCGGAATACGTCTCCTTTGTCATCATCACAACGCTGCTTGGCGCGGCCGCAGGCCAGGGTTCGCTCGAGTGGCCCCTGATTGTTGTCCTGGTAGCCAACTGGCTGGCCGTGGGCTTCGCCTTTATGGTCAATGACGTCGAGGATGCTCCCGATGACGCCATGACCCCCGCCAAGGCTCGTAGGAATCCTGTCTCATCCGGCGATATCACGCCGCGCTTCGCTCGGGTCCTTTCGTTCACCGTTGCCGTCATGGCAACCCTCCTCTATGCGTCGCTTGGTCTGGGCCCGTTCCTCACGGGCGTGGCGTGCATTGTTTTGGCCTACCTCTATTCCTCCCGGCGCGTCCGCCTCAAGGCTACGCCCGTCGTCGACTTGATATCTCACGCTCTCATCCTGGCGGGCCTGCAGTTCTTAGCCGCCTATTTGACCTTCGACGGCGGAACGCTTTCGCAGGGGGCAAGCGCTTTCGCCCTTGTTGTAGCCATCAGCCTCTACGGCCAACTGTTCAACGAGCTTCGCGATTTCGACGGCGATCTCAAGGCCGGCGTTACACACACGGCCAGCCTCCTCGGTCGGCGGGCAGCCTATGCTCTGATGATGGCTTGGTTGGCAATCGGCGTCGCCTCCGCCGCCTTCTCGATCCTGGTCGCACGCTTGATCCCCGTCTGGGTGATTCTGGTCACGGTGTTGCTGGCAGGCCTCCTGTCGTGGCGCCGCCTGCCCGGGGTCCTACACGCTCAATCGACGCTCGAGCTCCATACGCCTCTACAAAAACCGGTGGAAATCGCCGCTGCCATTGCCCTCCTCGCTTGGTTCGTCGGCCCATGGGCACCCTCGCTGATCTCAATGTTCATCGTCGCGCCTCCCTGGTAGGCCCGACCCGTCGGGCCGAGGGAACAACTCGAAATTAGGACTACGATGGCATTCGGCTGGCATCGCGCGGCAGCGCTTCCTGGCGTCTTGATAACGCCGACTTTCCTTAGGCCGAATTCGTCCTCGAGGAAATCCAGTACAACCCCGAGACCTTTCAGTTGGCGTGATCGCAGCGCGCTTGACAACTCGCTGAATCGACTGCCCACCGCCTCCATCTGCTGAGTACCGCCGATTGGGTCTGCCTGTCAGCGCATCCTCTCTGCGAACCGGGTCTTGAAAGGAAAACACGAGCCTGGGAGGCTGGCTTCGGCCGCTGGTCTGTCGCCTTGGACGGCCAGGCGGCTCAGCTCGAGGCCTTCGGCCGCTCTGATTGGCTATCCCCGCAAAGCAGTCGAGGGATTGAAGCTCCTTGACGCTGCCCTCCCTTCGCGATTGAATCAGGGTCGCAGCCCAAGCCAGGCCGATTCTCTACGTATGCCGGCCCGAACGCTCGATCGTCGTCACCCTCTGGAGGGGCGCCGTCGACGTCCCACAGTGGGGAGAGCATCTGACGCGCATGCTCAACGACAAGGACTTTCCCCAGACAAGGTCTCACTTGGTCGACCTCCGCTCCGCGGATATCGCCACGGGGATCGGCCTGCCTGAGTTCCAGCGCATCATAGATTTTCTCGCGCCACACTACAAGGCGATCGCTGGCCGCAGAGCGGCCATCTTGGCCGGGCGGGAGCTCCCGAGGGCTGGGACCCTATCCTACGCAATCCAGACTCTCGAGATCACGGTCGCCTCGTTCCTTTTCACAAACGAGGCGTGCGCCTGGCTCGGCGCAAGCCAGGCTGATATCTCTAAGGATTTGCAGTACCTTCGGGAACTGGCTGGCGAGGAGGCCTCCGGGAGCAAGGCCTCACCCGCGCCTGACGGGACCCCCTAGCCACGGAGCGGCCTTGGCAACTCGATGAGGCCGGTCCGGCCAGCCAGGTCTCAGCCTTTGGCGCGATCCAAACCTTTTCTCGACGGCGCTTGTCGTCGAGTATTTCACCGGGGCAGCGTGACAATTCCATGAGCCCGGCCCCGCCGGCCGGATAGACTTCGGCGCGATACTCTCGGTGGCTTGCCGGGCGGCTCACTCAGGGCCGTCCGACGCCGGGAAACGCGCCAACTCTGCAATGGACTGCTCTCCCGTCGAGTCGTACCTGCTGCAACTGGACCAACAGCTCGGGGCCGCCCTCCAGGACCTCGCGGCCGTGGACGATCTGTCACTCTGGGCCCGCCCCGCTCCCCAGGAATGGTCTCCCGGGGAACACCTCTCTCATGTCGCGGCTGTCCACCACTTTTTCCGTCGGGTCAACCAGCTTCTATGGCCCATCTCCTCCCGGATGGCGCGGCGGAGAGTTCATCACCCCTATCAGGCGACCATCGATGATGTCTACGCCCGGCCCACCTTTCCACACGCCATCGGCCGACTCTGGCCTCCCAGACACTCCTACCGTCGCCCGGTTTCCCTGCTGCGTCCCACGGGGGAGATCCGCGAGGAGCACCGGCTTCTGCGGGCCTTCTATCGGACGAAGGACGAACAGATCCTCGGTCATGCCTCTCTCTACTACCCTTCGATCGGCTGGATCAACTTCACGCAGTCCCTGCGGATCGCCCTCTTCCACGACGCCCATCACTTTGCTTCCATCCGGGAGGCGCTCGCCCCGGGCGGGGGCGGGCATCGGCACGTCGCCTGACATCACTCTTGCGTGTGGGAGTTGAGGGAATGACCGACCATCCTCAGGTCTGGCACTATGGTCTCGTCGCACGCTGGTGGGCCGAGTTCAACACGGATGGCCCCGAGATCGATTACTTCAGGAAGCTTATCGAGCGGTATGGCGAACCCGCCCTTGATGTCGCTTGTGGGACGGGAAGGCTCCTCATCCCATTCCTGCGCGCAGGCTTGGACATCGACGGCTCCGACCTCTCCCCCGACATGCTCGCCCTCTGCTCCGAGAAAGCCCGCCGCGAAGGCCTCACGCCGCGCCTCTATCATCAGCCGATGCACGACCTTGCCTTGCCTCGCAAGTACAGGACGATCGTGGTCTGCGGCGGATTTGGCCTCGGCGGCTCTCGCCAGCAGGACCAGCAGGCCTTGCGCCGCTTCTACGATCATCTCGAACCCGGCGGGGCTCTGCTCCTGGACAATTACCTGCCCTACAAGGACACCGACGAATGGCGCTATTGGGTGAAGGAGGAGAGGCAGAAGCTGCCCGAACCCTGGCCGTCGACCGGCAGACGCCGACAAGCCGCGAACGGCGATGAGATCGAGCTGCGCGGCCGGCTGGCAGCCTTGGATCCCCTGGACCAGGTGGCCACCCGGGAGATTCGCGCCGTCCAGTGGCGGGATGGCGCGATCCTCAAACAGGAGGAATACACTCTTCTCGAGAGGCTCTATTTCCGAAACGAGCTCGTGGCGATGCTGGCGATCGCGGGGTTTCAGGACGTTCAGGTGCTCGCCGACTACACCGAAGATCCGGCGGGCGTTGACAGCGGCATTCTCATTTACATCGCACGAAGGTAGACGTCCGCCCACCCTGCCCCGTGCGCGATACTGGCCCCGGCCGGCCGGGTCGGATCTGGATCCCGGGGCCGGGCCGCCACTCTTTGCTGGGAGGCCGGAATGACCGATCGAGCTCCATCGATGAAGGCCGAGGTCATGCTGGAGATCGAAACCACCTGGGCGGCATTGCATTCCACTTTGGCTCGACTCTCCGAAGACGAGATGACGGGGGTTCACGATCAAGCCGGGTGGACGGTCAAGGACCACCTCACCCACCTCACGGCCTGGGAAGAGTCGGTGATCTCCTTCCTCCAGGGCCGGCCTCGCCACGAGGGTCTCGGGGTAGACGAAATCCTCTACTCGAAGGCGTCGTTCGATGACATCAACGCCGTCATTCAAGAACTGCGGAAGTCGCTGACCCTCGACCAGGCGACAGCCCAACTCCAGGCAACCCACCTCAGCCTCATGGGCCTGCTCGAGCGACTTTCCGAGGCCGACCTGGCCCAACCCCTTCGCCACTTTCTTGTCAGTTCACCCGTCGACGACCAACGTCGGGCGATCGACATCGTCCGCGACAATACTTCGAGCCATTTCTCGGAGCACCTGGTTTGGATCGAGGCCCTTGTCCGCAAGAACGAACCCGATTGAAGGCGGACGGAAGGCCCCATATTATCCCGACTTGTGGAAGTCGAGCAGGGAGCGAGACGACTCATGCCTGGCCAAGCGACTCATCTCGGCGTCCGTCGGGCCTCCCCTTCACGCCCAGATCACCTCCGCTGAGGCGAGCACGTGCCCACGACTACCTTGCCAGCCGTCTCCATTAGACCCCTGACGAGGAAGGATCAGCCCTTTCTGTGGAGCATGCTCTATCAGGCCCTGCATGTCCCCCAAGGCGGCGACCCGCCATCGCCGGAAATCATGAAACGCCCGGAGCACCGCCGATACGTCCAGGAGTGGGGACAGCCCGAGGACATGGGTTTCGTCGCCACGGATGAAGTCCTCAAGCGGCCGGTCGGGGCAGCGTGGATCCGGCTCCTGGCTGGCGAGAATCGAGGCTACGGGCATGTCGACGATTCGACGCCGGAGCTGTCGATGGCGGTCCTGGCGGCGTATCGAGGCCGGGGGGTCGGAACGCTCCTGCTGACCCATCTGATGCTTGCCGCAGGCCTCAAACACCGTTCGGTCTCCCTCAGCGTTCAAGCAGACAATCCAGCACGCCATCTCTACGATCGCCTGGGCTTCGCATCGATAAGCGTCAACGGCGGCTCTTTGACGATGGTAAAAGTCTTCCCCGCCGGGGATGCATAAGCGCCGAAGGGCGACGCCACGGACCGGTTGGGTCGGCCCGCGGGCGAGATCCTTCGGCGCGATACTGAGCAGGGTCGGCCGCGCCGCTGATCCTCGGATACTCCGGCCGCCGGGGGCCGTCGCGTCGGCGGAGGGCCTGCGATGAGGAATATCCTGGTCACAGTCATCGCCACCGTCCTTGTCCCCGGGGGTGCCGTCGTCCTGGTCCCGTACTGGATTCTCCAAGCCACTGGGGGTCTGGCTTCGCCTCAGGTGGGTTTCCTAGAAGTCGTCTCGGTCGCCCTGGCTCTGGCTGGAGCCGGGATGGTTGTCTGGGTGTCCACAACCTTCGTGGCCAAGGGTGGTGGAACGCCTGTCCCCATCGACCCACCGCAGAACTTCGTGGCGGAGGGCTTGTACCGATTCGTGCGGAACCCGATGTACTTCGGCGCCCTCCTCATCCTTTTCGCCGAATCGATCTTCTTCCGTTGCGCTTGGATTCTCTTGTACGCAGGAGTGCTGTGGCTTGCTTTGCACTCCTTCACAGTGCTCCTCGAGGAGCCCCAATTGGAGCAGCGGTTCGGCGGGACCTATCTGGACTACAAGACGCGGACGCCTCGTTGGATTCCCCGAAGGCCACGGAGTTAGGCGATACGCCAGGCAGGCCGTGCCGCAACCGTCGGAGCGGCTATGGTCGATTGGATGGCGGCTTTGGCGCGATACTGGCGCTGTTGGACGCAAGGTCGTTCCTCCCCCCGACCCAATAGGCGTTGGTCATCCGGCTTACCGGGTGTGTGAGCCCTGGAGGCAAGATGGACAGGATGTTGAAGCTCGAGGAATTCGGGCTCTTTTTCCTTTCGATGCTCCTCTTCTCCGAGCTCTCCTTTGCCTGGTGGATCTACCCGCTCTTCCTGCTCGCGCCCGACCTTGGCATGATCGGATATGCTCTCGGACCTCGCGTCGGCGCGGTCACCTACAACACGACCCACCACAAGGGGCTCGCGGCGGTCTTCTATGCCATCGGGATCCTGTCTTCCATCCCGGCCCTGGCCCTGATCGGGGTGATCATGCTCGGCCACTCCAGCATCGACCGAGTACTAGGCTTCGGATTGAAGTACGGGGATTCCTTCCAACACACGCACATTGGCTGGATTGGCCCAAGGCGGGGAGTCGACGCATCGACCCACTAGGTTCGCACCCTCTCCAAGCTACGGGTTGTTTGCCTGTCAGGCTGTCATGGAGTGAAGGCAAGTGAAGGCAGTGGCGCCCGTCCGGCCGCACAGCGGGCACTCCGGCGTGGCGCCCCCCAGGGAGCCGCGCCTCGGACGCGTCCACGGGTCAAACGGGCCCGGGTCCCGCCGAACGGGCTCGGGCAAGTAGATCTTGGCGGCGAGCCGCCCGGGAGATGGTCGGATGGGTTCAGCGGCAGATCTCATCATGGCAGATCCACAGGACGCGGCGCGCATTGTGGCCTCCGACTACCCCCTCGGCACGTTCAAAGGGGTAAACGTCGATGGCCTCGACCCCGTCAAGCTGGCTGCCCTTCACTCCCTGTTCGTTTCCGCTCCGTTCGGCGAAGTGCTCCGAGACTATCAGCCGGTCGCCGCGGCCTCCCCCAACGGCCCATGGCTCGTTAGGCTTCCCAGCCAACTGATCACTTTCCTCGGCTCGATCGCACCGCCTGACCAGGCCTCCGTGGCGGCTCGATGGGCGTCCGCTGACTCTGTATCGGAGGCGGGCTGGTCCTCGGACGATGCCGACCAGTTCCTTGGCCGCCTCGTGCCCTTCGCCCAGACCGCCGCCTTTGAAGGCAAGAACCTCTTTCTTTGGATCTACAACTAGCTCTTCAAGGGGAGCCTAAGCTTCGGTAGGTGTTGCGCGTTTCGGGGCAGGCCCTGACCGCTCGGGGCGAGACGTCGTTGTCGCCTTCCAACGGCGGGTCAGATGTGCATGTTCGCCGGATGCGGAGACTCAAGGATCTCGTCGAGAGCCAACCCGCGTCGACGGCCTGGCCGGGCCGATGGAACCGGCCTCCCTGCCGGTATCGGTTAATGCGCGATACTATCCTGAGCGGCTCGTCCGGCCACCGTCGGCGCCGCCTGGACCGTTCACAGCCAGCCCATCAATCATGACCGGGCCACCACGCCGCCGAGTTCTCCACTACGAACACCGGTCCCAACCGATAATCCCACGCCGACTATTTGTCCGGCGGATTCTCTACCATGCCATGCTCGCCTTTGCCGTGGTGTCGGTATCCCTGGTCATCGGGGTCCTGGGGTACCGCTTCCTTGCCGGGCTCTCGTGGATCGATGCCCTGATGAACGCCGCCATGATCCTGGGTGGAATGGGGCCCGTTAACGAACTCTCCACGGCTTCGGGGAAGCTGTTCGCGTCTTTCTATGCCCTGTACGCCGGTGTGGCCTTTCTGGCGATCGCAGCCGTCCTGATCGCCCCCTTCGCCCATCGGCTGCTGCACAGTCTTCATTTGGAGGACACCGACTGAGAGAACAAGTCCTGGAATCGCATGACACCTCGACTGGGCCGACCCGCCCTTGGTCCCGCATCGTCTCAGCGGGGCTTTTCTCGTAGCGGCCATCCAGTGCCGCCACCGAGCCCGCCTGCCGAGATACCGGTCCAAGAGAGGCCATTCCGATGACAACCATGAACCGCCTGGACCGCTTGTTTGTTTTCGCCGCCTTCCTGATTCAGGTCGTGCTGGTGATCTTCTTTGCCCTCAGGACGTGGAACCTCACGGCAGCCTTGCGGGTGGGTTGGATCGTCTACGCGCTGGCCATCCCCGCCGCCGCCGTGAGCATCCTCTTGATGCGGGCCGACAGGCCCTGTTCGTGTGGCTCGCCGGATTCCTGTATGGGGCCTGGGCCGTCTTTGGCTATCTCGTGGATGTGGCCCGACCGCTCGAATGGCGTTCCTCGATCCTGTGGCCGGTCTTCCTGACCTACGTGCTGCTCTATATCTCGAGCCTCATGTTCTACTGGTGGCCCCTGGCGACGATTCAGCGCCCACTCTGGTTCGGCTACGCCGTGCCGTTCCTCCTCAGCACGGTTCTCAATGTTTCCTCCCATTTCTAGCCCTGAACGAATCCGGCGAATTCGCCGAGGCCCGGCGGCCCGACTCCGCCGCGGAGCCCGCGTTCAGCGCGATACTGGGCCCTTCCTGGCCGGACGCCTCATCGCCTGGCCAGGGAACCCCCTTCGCCAGGAGGATCGTGCACCATGCCGAATATCGATACGATCGTTCGCCGGATCAACAAGGACTTGGTCCCCCAGTTCGAGACAAGACTCCGCGAGCATCTTGCCGCGCAAGACAGGGAATGGCTCATCGAACAGATTGTCCGCCTCACCCTGGATGCCCACAGCCTCCATGAAATGGACCGGCGGCACCTTCAAGAAGCCAAGACCGCCAAACGGCAGGAGCGGATCGGGCGCATTCGTGAGCTGGCGTTCGATCGAGCGAAACTCATCTCCTTCCTTGACCAATACGCTTCCTATGACCGCGACAGGCTCATCGCCCTGCGTCTGTTGCTGCCCTCGGCGCCCGAGAAAGGGTCGTCGCTGGTGACGGCCGAGTACCGGACATCGCAAGGAGACGATCTCCTGGTCCACGCCAAGGACTTTCTCTTCGCCCTTCTATTCGGCGACGAAGGCACGAATACGCACCTGTCTCGGTCGCAACGAGAATTGCTCACGTTGGCCGTTCCGCGGGACAAGGCCGACGCCTTGGATTTTATGAAGGCCACGACGGAGCTGAGCGCTCTCGGCACATGGCAGGATCCGGAACTGGTCTCGAACGACCAGCGCGCCGACAATGTCCTCCTCGAAGTCGAATTCGGAGAGGTCGAAGGCGAGCTTGTCGGAGACGGGATCATCCGCTGCCTCAGTCTGATCAACAACCTCGAGATCAACGAACAGATCCTGTACGCGCGGATGATCAATGTCGAGCAGACCACCCTGATTTCGTGACGGGGTGCTCCCCTCCGTTGACCGAGGGACAACTCGATGGCGTCGAACGGCCGCGCATCGGCGTCCGCGCCAGGCCGGTCGGCGGGCTGGGCAGCCCATCTCGTGATCATCGAGCGGAGCTCCAAGAAGGTCGGGCAACCGCGCGATACTCAGCCTAGTGTCCCGTTCCGGAGATAAGTTGACAAAGGCGTTCGAGCTTGGCAAAGATCGGGCCGCAGGTGGCGGTCCAAACGAAAGGCCCTGCCCCTTAGAACCACGGACAGACACAATAAAGCTACGTACGGAACGGGACACTAGATTGCCGGGCGGCTGGTCTCCGGTCCGCGGCGCCGCCAGACAAGGGAGGTTCTCGAATGCAGCTTAGCCATCCCCGCCAGCGTGTCATGATCGACGCCGTTTGGCCGGCGGCAGGAATCTGGCGCGAGAGCGCCCTCATCGTCGCGGGCTGCCTGCTGATCGCTCTGGCCGCCCAGCTCCAGGTCCTGCTCCCCTTTTCTCCCGTCCCCGTGACGGGCCAGACGTTCGCGGTTTTGTTCCTCGGCGCCCTTTACGGCAGCCGGCGCGGCCCGGCGACCGTCGTCACCTACCTCATGCTGGGCGCCATGGGTTTGCCCGTATTCGCAGGTGGACTGGCGGGGTTGGCTCGATTCGTCGGCCCTACCGCCGGCTACCTGCTCGGCTTCGTCGTCGCCGCATTCGCTGTCGGCTCGCTCAGCGAAAGGGGCTGGGACCGCAAGCCATGGACAACCGCCGCCAGCATGATCATCGGCAATGGGATCATCTACGCATTTGGCGTCGCCTGGCTTTGGCGTTTTGTCGGTTGGGAAGCGGTCCTGAACGCAGGCGTCGTTCCCTTTCTGTTGGGGGACGCCCTCAAGATCGCGCTCGCCACGATTCTGCTCCCTTCAGGCTGGCGCATCATTGGACGGCCGGTCTAGCGGCTTCGCCCGTCGGCCGGCTTGTCTCGGCGGCGACTTGAGGCAGGCGGCCGGCGCCCGAGGTGAGGGGCTTTGAAAGCACCCGGCGTTCAGCGCCTCCATCGAGTGACCACCTTCGCCTTGCTCTTGGCGGGCGTCTTTGGAGTCTTCTTCCAGGTCAACAAAGCCGGGCCCTTTCGCGACATCAACCCCTTTGCCCAGGACCCGTATGACGCCATCGGGTCTTTTGGCGTCCAGGCGGCGCTCGTCGTCGGCGTTCTCAGTTTCGCCCGGGCCGTCCGGATACGCAACGACCCATCCCCGTCGCGCAAGATCCGCCTTGTTCTGCGAGGGGATGCCCTCGTCCTGGCTGCCGTTGGGATCCCATTGATCGCGGATGCCACCGCCGTGTTGACCCACCCCTTGCCTCGGTCCCTGTGGGGAGACATGCTGGTGGTCCAACTCGTGGCCCTGTCCCTATTGGCGATCCTCGTGGCCGCGGCCCTGGCCGTCGCCATCCCGACAATCCCATCGAGTCCCCCTCCACGCGATCTGACCCCGGCCGACGCCCTTGACGACTTATGGGCTCTCGTACGCGTTCCGCTCAACCGCGCCCGCAGGATTCTCCCCGGCCGGGTCGTCGACGGCGTCGGTCGTCTCACGAGCGATTCCCTGTTCTCCAGGTCGCCCTGGATCGATCCGAGGCGCCATCCCTGGCGGTTCGCCTGTCTCTGCGGCTTCGCTGCCGGACTCGCCCTCGTCGCGGCGCAGTTGCAGGAGGGACTGCCTCCCAGTCTTGGGATCGGGTTACTTGTGGCAGGGATCTACATCTCGGGCGAACTGCTCGCCACCGTCGCGGGGTTTGCGATCCTGGGAGGATACTTGGGAATTCGGCCGTCCTTGGGCCTGCACAAGTGATGGACACACCGGCCCGGCACCTTGATGGATGCGGTTGGGTAAGGCGAGGAAATCACCCTGGCGCGAGGGCGGGTCTCAGCGGATCGGAATTCGCGGTTCGAGGCCGGCTGGATTCGCCGAAGTCATCCCTGCAGGGAGGGTGAAACGTGGATCCGACGATCGTCTTCATTCATGGTGCCTGGGTGACGCCCCTGTGCTGGGAGCCCTTCGCCGCCTTCTTTGAGAAAAAGGGATATCGCACTATCGCGCCGGCGTGGCCGGGGAAAGAGCCCGCCATCGAGGCGCAGCGTCGAGCGCCGTCTCCCACGCTGCGCGGCCTCGGTATCCAGGAAATCGTCGACCACTACGCATCGATCATCCAGAGGATGCCCACCCCCCCGATCCTGATCGGCCACTCCTTCGGCGGTCTCTTCGTCCAGATCCTGCTCGATCGCGGCTTCGGCAGCGCCGGCGTGGCGATCGACTCGGCGCCTCCCCGCGGGGTCTTCGCGTTCTACCCGACCGCCATCCGCTCCCTGGGTCGGGTCTTGACGACGTGGAAAGGTTGGGATCGCGTCCTGCGGATGCCGTTTTCCGATTTCCGCTACGCCTTCCTCAACACCGTGCCTCCGGAGGAGCAGCGCGCCATCTATGATCGATATGTCGTCCCGGAAACCGGACGCGTGTTCTTCCAGGCAGCCCTCTCTCTCCTCAGCCCGCGTAGCCCGGCCCGCGTCGACTTCCGGAACCAATCCCGACCTCCATTGCTTCTCGTGGCGGGCGGGTCCGATCACATCGTGCCGCCCCAGATCAACCGGACGAATTATCGAAAGTACGCCGGGCAGAGTCAGCCCGTCGCCTTCCGGGAGTTCTCCGGTCGAGGGCACTGGATCATCGCCCAGAGCGGTTGGCAGGAAGTCGCCGGCTTCATATGGGAGTGGCTCGCCTCGCTGCCGCCCAAGGATGAACCGGAGGCCGCCTGACGGCTCGAAGCCTGACGTTAGCTCGATTTCCGGCCGGCCTATCCTCGAACCGTGCGTGCGATCATCGCCGTCGTCTGGCGCCTGGTGCGGCCACCCGGCCGACGCCTCCGTCCGTGAGGCGGGTGTGGTAACATTCCTCCCGTCAGACGGCATTCCTCCTTCTGATCGGCTCCCCCCGGAGTCGGGGGAGCCTCCCCACTTTCAGCACCACCGGGTCAGGACAGGTGAGCATGCAGAGCAACAGCAAGCTGTACGTCGGCAACCTATCGTATTCCACCGGCGAAGGGGATCTGCAGACGCTCTTCGCCCAGGCAGGATCGGTCAAGTCAGTCTCCTTGATCACCGACCGGGACACCGGACGGTCCAAGGGTTTTGCCTTCATCGAAATGGCCACGCAGTCGGAAGCGGAGAAGGCTATCAGCATGTTCAACGGGAAGCAAATGGGCGACCGGACCCTGACGGTGAACATCGCCCGGCCGCGCGAAGAGAGAGGCGGCGGCGGCGATTTCGGGTCCCGTCCCTATCGCCCCGGCGGTCGGCCCCGAGGCCGCAAGTACTAGAGCTTCCGCCACAATCGATCCCCTTTCCTTTTAGCAAACCCACGCCATAACGGAACCGACCCGGCCAAGCCGGGTCGGTTCCGTTATGCACGTTGGCAGGCCGTGCTGGGGGCGAACGGGAAGCCGTGTCGCGCCGTTCTACTTCGCGTAGGCCACCTTTCCCTCGAGCAGGAGTGCCTCCACCTCCCGCGTTGCCTCGGCAACCGAAAGCCCTTCGGCGGCCGCCCACTCCGCGCACAGCACAAGACGAGCGCTTCGCAGAAGATTGCCGCTGCTTTCGTTCAGGGGTCGTTCCCAGCTGTGGGCCGTCAGGTCGCGGACCACTTCACAGCGGGATTGGAACGAGCTCTCTTTCAAGCGTTCGACCAGAGCAATCTGACGCTGCTTGTGGTCCGCCGCCAATGGCGTTGGTCGTCCCCGCAGAACGGTGCGATAACGGCCAAGGTCCGCCCGGTTGCCCAGTTTGCGCAGTCCGTTGGCCGGGCCTTCGACCGGCACCCAGACGGTGCCCGTCGGGATGGCGATCTCGTAGTACTCCTGTCGCTTCCCCTGGCCGAACGTACGTGTCTCCAACTTGACGACTCGACCCACACCGTGCTGCGGGTGAACGATCAAGTCGTTCGCTCTGTATCGCATGGAGCCGCCTCGATTCGCCGACCTCTTTGGAGGCCTGTGTGGATGGACAATGCCGTCAGCCCCATATGAGGGTCTGACGGCAGGACTGCACGTTCAACCGACGATACGATTGAGTTCATTATAGCATGTCCGGCTCGTGCCGGTTTCCGTGCCTCCCCCTGGTCGATTGTTCGAATCGATCCGTAGCCGCGCCACGCGCTGCCCCGGACTCGTCCCGGACGGCGCACGGCTTGCTGGAACAGACAGGTTCTTGATGTCGAGAATCTTGCCTTGGCCGTCGGTCTGACGTAGAGTAGGAAACATTCCCGGCACAGCCGATCATCCTCCCGTCGCCGCCGAGAATGCCCAGACCCGCCCCTTCGGAGGGGCCAACCGGTATTCTGACAACCGACGATCGCGTGACCGCTCCCTCGCTGACCCCGATCGAACTCGCCGGCCTTCACCGGAGAGCGTTCCAGCTGGAATGGCTGACGACGCTTTGGAACGTCGCCGAAGCGGTCATCGCCATCGCCTCCGGCGCGGTGGCAGGCAGTTCGGCCCTGGTGGCCTTCGGCATCGACAGTCTGATCGAGGTCTCCTCGGCGCTGGTCGTGCTGTGGCGCTTGTTCAAGGCCGCTCCGGATGCCTCGGCGGAGCAGGTTGGACGTGCGGACCGGCGGGCGCACCGGCTTGTTGGGATCACGTTCTTGGTGCTTGCCGCCTATGTCGCCGTGGATTCGCTGCGGGGAATCCTCTTCCGCGCGGTGCCCGAGGCGTCTCCCGTCGGGATGGCATTGGCCGTTGTTTCCCTCCTCGCCATGCCGGCTCTGGCGGTTGCCAAGCAGCGCACCGGACGCCGTATGGGGAGCAGAGCTCTCGAGGCGGATGCCCTGGAAACCTGGCTCTGCGCCTATCTGTCGGCAGCCCTTCTGATAGGCTTGGTGCTCAACGCGATCCTGGGGTGGTGGTGGGCCGATCCTGTGGCTGCCATGGCCATGGCCCCCTTCATGGTCTGGCAAGGTCGTAGGGCGATCCTCGAGTCCGGTTCCGGCGAGGAAGATTGACGGCCGTTTCGCAACAGATTGCGGGGCTTGTCCTGCCGCCCCTCGATTTCTACGACTCGCAAAGCGGATTCCGCAACGCCTTCAGCCGCACGTTTGGGGAGCCGCCGGGCGGCCACCGCAACGGCGAGGCGGTCCTTCTCGCGTTCCTGCGCAGCCCGCTCGGCCCGCTGGTGGCGGGCGCCACCAGCGAAGGGATCTGCCTGCTCGAATTCTCCGATCGGCGGATGCTCGAGACGGAACTGGCCTCCCTCAAGAAGCTCTTCGCTGCGCCCGTCCTCCCGGGAGTCAACCAACACCTCGAGCGGCTCCGGGTCGAACTCGGCGACTACTTCGCCGGCACGGCGCGGGCCTTCTCCGTGCCGCTGGTGGTTCCCGGCACACCGTTCCAGCGCCGGGTCTGGCAGCACCTGCTCGCCATTCCCTACGGGCAGACGCGCTCGTACGAGCAGGTGGCCAGCGCCATCGGCGCACCGAAGGCCGTTCGCGCGGTTGGACACGCCAACGGCCTCAACCGCATCGCTATCGTTATCCCCTGCCATCGCGTGCTGAACAAGAGCGGTCGCCTCGGCGGCTACGGTGGCGGTCTTCGGCGAAAGCAGTTCCTGCTCGATCTGGAATGCGGCCGCCCGGCCGGCTGACCGATCGACCGATACCGGGAGTCATCGCGGGCCAAGCCCCGACAGCGGTCCGCCGTCTGAAACCGTGTGATACTCAGGCTCGACCTCCGGCCGCCGGAGCTGCACCCCGGGGTCCCAAGTTATGGCGGGCGTCAGGCATCCTGCCTTGCCGACAGTCATCAACCCCCATCCGGTCCTTCCACTCCCGTGCGAGACGGCGCGCTTGCTCTTGCGCGCCCCCACCCCGGCGGATGCGCCGGGGCTGCAGGCCGCCATCGAGGAGTCCTTTGCCGACCTCCATCCCTGGATGCCCTGGGCGGCAAAATTGCAGACGCTAGAAGAGACGACGGCGTTCCTCCAGGCGGCCGAGACCGCCTTCCATGCCGGAGAGGATTTCGCCGTGTTGGCTTTCCTCCGGAATACAGGGGAATTCGTCCTCGGGACGGGGCTCCATCCGCGCAACTGGCGCGTCCCCAAATTCGAGATCGGGTATTGGTGCCGCCGTTCGATGCAGCGGAAGGGCCACACGCCGGAAGCCGTCCGCTGCCTTACCCGGCTCGCCTTCTCTGAATTGGGCGCGGAGCGATTGGAGATCCTGTGCGACTCCCAAAACGATGCGAGCCGGAAAGTCGCGGAGAAGGCCGGTTATCACCTCGAGGCCTTGCTGCGCGCGGAGGATCGGGGCAACGATGGATCGCTCCGGGATACCGTGATCTACGCCCTCTTGCGTGAGGAGCCGGGGTCCTCGCGGTAGTCGTCATTCTCGTTCAGGCGTTCGGCCGGCTCGTAGAGGCGACATTTGGACTCTCCGTCAAGGAGTCTCAGATGGAATATTTTGAAACGGTCCGCGCCGTCCTGGCGGTCCGGGGTTGTCTCCGGGCTTTTGTCTGGTGGGAGGGTTGGTTGTTGGCCACCATCACCGTTGGCGCCCAGGCGATTCTTCCCTAGCCGGCCCATCGCCGCCCGGAGGCAGGCATGAACGAGCCCGATCGGATCCAACATCCCATCGCCCGATTGATGTCGTCCCGATCCGGGCATTTCCTGCTCGAATCGGGACACCACGGCAGCCTGTGGCTCGACCTGGAGGTCCTGTGCCTCGATCCGGCGGCCGTGCGGCCGTTCGCCGTCGACCTGGCCGCCCGCCTGAAGCCCTACGATGTGGAAGCCATCTGCGGCCCGCTGATCGAAGGGGCCTTCGTCGCCCTGATGGTCGCCTCCGAACTCGGCCTGACCTTCGCCTACTCCGAACGACTGCCGCAGGGCACGGGTCAGGAGCTATTCCGATATCCGTACCGTATCCCTGGCGGCCTCCGCCCCTTGCTGCGCGACCGCCGGGTCGCCATCGTCAACGACGTCATCGGCGCCGGTTCGGCTGTCCGTGGGACGCTGGCCGACCTCGAGCGGTTGGGCGCCCGGACTGTGGCGCTGGCGTGTCTCATGTCGCTCGGCCCGTCTGCCTCAACGCTCGCCGAAAAGAACCACCTTGCCTTCGAGACACTCGTATCGCCGCCGTTCGATCTGTGGACCCCATCGGAATGTCCACTTTGCGCCCGAGGAGAACCTCTGGTCGACCCAACTCTCCCTTCGGCCGGCGAGGATCGCGCCTCGGTCAGGTCGCGGGGGCCAGGCGCGGTCTCGCCAGAATGACTCGGTCCCAGATCACCCGATCGGGGGACGCGCTTGTCCGGACGATCGACCTAGACTAAGACCATTCGCGGGTGCGGGGAGATGACGGCATGACAATGGATCGGTCCTTCGTCGAGCGCAACCTGGCTTCCCGCGAGCGTATCCGCGATCTGGCCGCTCGTTTGAGCGACGATGAGCTTCAGCATCGGGTAGGCGAGCACTGGACCGTCGCCATCACCCTGGCCCACCTGGCGTTCTGGGATCGGATGGTGCTGTACGTCTTGGACATGACCGAACGCGAAGGCAAGCTGTTCATCCCGGAGATCGCCATCTTCGTCAACGACCTGTCCCTGCCATTGTGGGCCGCCATCCCTCCGCGCCAGGCCGCCCGCCTCGCCGTCGAAGCGGCCGAGGAGGTCGACCGCCGCCTGGAGACCTTCCCGCGCTCCCTGCTCGAGCAGATTTACACCTACAACCAACGCTGGGTCGTGCGCGCCCTCCACCGCGGGGAACATCTCGATGAGGCCGACGCCGCGCTGAGGGGCTGACGCCCTTGAGGGAGGGCTTCGCCCCGGGTCGGGCTCTTCCCGTCGAGCGCCTGCTCCGGCGTACGATGGGTCGATTTGCCGCCGCTCGCCTCGCCCTCCATTTCAACCTGGCCCTTACGAATCCCCTCGGTCAGGGCCGCCGGGACACTGCACTGGTCAGGCGGTGGTCTCCGTGTGATACTTGTTGGCGATTCCTGCCGCGGCCGAGACGGCCGGCCGCCCATGTTCCCCGAACAACCACCCTTCCTGTTTCAGGTGCGACCGCGATCCTTCGAGGAGGTAGAAATGGCTAAAGCGAGCGTCAAAGGCAAAGGTACGCGCAAGGAACCGTGGACACTCAAGACACCGCCGGGGACTTCCGAGTTCACCGCGTTCCGAGACGAGGCGCTGGATCCTCCGGCGCTGGTCGTCCAGGTGGGCAAGACGGAGCTGCGCTATCAGCTTCGCTGCATCGACGATCTTCACTCGATGCTCAAGACTCACGGCGACTGGATACTCCTGGGAAGCGCGGACGAACAGAAGGACGCCGCGCCAGGCACCGTCGAGGCCTGGGGGCGATCCCCCAAGAATCCGGCCAAGGGATGGTATGGGCTGAAGAAAGGCCTGCGCGGACGGTTCGCCATGTATGTGCCGCCTGTCCTGGAGGCTATGGGCCTGGCCGAGGTGGAGCACAACCCGAAGAGCAACCGCATGCGCGCGGCCTGAGGCCGCGATTTCGGCGGACAGGGCGAGAAGTCTCTGGAACCCCGGTCGACCTGGATGATCTTCCTGAGGGTTCTCCTGGTGCCTGGCAACTTGGGTTCGCCGAAGGAGCCTGAGCCTCCCGGGAATCGTAGGACGAGACTTTCCTCGCCGGCTCGGCGCTGCCAGCCATGAAGATCCATCTGATCGACGGGACCTACGAGCTGTTCCGCAACTACTATGGCGCGCCGCCAAAGAAGACGCCCGGAGGACGCGAGATCGGCGCCACGCTCGGGGTCCTGCGGAGTCTGCTGGCGCTCCTCGCCCAGACCGGCACGACCCACGTCGCCTGCGCCTTCGACCACGTCGTCGAATCCTTTCGCAACGACCTGTTTCCCGGCTACAAGACCGGCGAGGGAGTCGACCCGGAGCTGCTCGGCCAATTCGAGCTGGTCGAGCAGGCCGTCGCCGCCCTGGGCGTGGTCGTCTGGCCGATGGTGGAATTCGAGGCCGACGATGCGCTGGCGGCCGGAGCGGCGCGCTTCCGAGACGAGTCGGCCGTCGACCAGGTGTTGATTTGCTCTCCGGACAAGGACTTGGCCCAGGCCGTGTCCGGGACGCGTGTCGTTTGCTGGGATCGCCGCCGCGACATCGTCCTCGACGAGCAGGGAGTCGGGCAGAAGTTCGGCGTCCGCCCCGAGTCGATCCCGGATTGGCTCGGCCTGGTAGGCGACTCGGCCGACGGCTATCCGGGGATTCCGGGTTGGGGCGCCAAGTCGGCTTCGGCGGTCCTCAGTCGCTTCGTCCACCTGGAGAAGATCCCGCCGGATCTCAGCCAATGGGGCTTGCCCGCTGCCCGCGCCGGGCGACTGGCCGAGAGCCTGAGAAGCCACGAGCAGGAGGCGTTGCTGTATCGCCGCCTGGCGACGCTGCGCCAAGACGTCCCGCTGCTCGAGAACCTGGCCGACCTCGAGTGGCGCGGCGCCCGCGACGACCTGCGGGAGCTGTGCGCCGCCTGGGGCGAGTCAAGCCTGCCGAATCGCATCCATCGCTGGCAAGACGCGTGAGCTCCGCCGACCGGCGCCGCCGCCGTCCCGTCGGAACTTCGACTTTCCCGGAAGCGTCTGCCTGAGGGACGCTACAGGAGCATATCGATGAAAGCACATCTCTGGCTCATCCTGGCATTCGCCGCTGCCGCCGTCGGCGCCTGCGGCCGGCTCCCTGATAGCCCGGCTCCCACCCCCACCCCAGCCCTGTCGCCCTCCGTCGTCCCAACGCCAACCCGACAGCCCCTGGTCTTCCCGGACCGGGTCGTGATCACATCCTCCAGCCTCTCCATGGTCGTCGATGATCCGGCCGCATCTTTGGCAGCGCTGGAGGCTCTCGTCGAGGAAGCCGGTGGCTTCGTCTCGTCCGCCTCCTCCTGGTCCGACCCGCAGACCGCCTATGCCAGCCTGAGCGCCAAGGTACCGCCGGCGGCGCTCGCCGAACTCCGGCGGGCGGTCATCGAGCTCGGCTCCAGCGTGCAAAGCAACAGCACCTACAGCCAGGACGTGACCTCCGAGGTCCAGTCCCTTCGGGACAGGTTGAGCTTGATCGACGAGTCGGAGAACCGCCTGCTCGAAATCCTGCTCGGGACGAGCGACGCCTCGCTCGCAAGATCTTTCGTCCTGGTCTCCCAGCTCTTCCAGCAGGAGAGACAGAACGCCGAAAGCCAGCTCCGCAATTACCTGGACTCGTCGACCCTGTCCTCCTTCGATGTGAGCATGAATCGGCCGGCGACCGACGTGGGCCTGTACTTGGAGGCGACACCCCTTCCGTACCTCGAATAGGACGGCCGAGGGTCGGACGGATGGAAGGGGCACGATCTAACTTGCCGGCGATCGACTCGGCGGCATTCCTGCTCGGCGTGAAGCCCCGACCGAGGCCGATGCGACGGCGCTCGGCCATCTCGGTCGGACGTGCGATAATCGCCGCCGAGCGCGGGCTGCAGCGCAATGTCACTTTCTTCACCGGCCCCATGAGCGGCCCCTCGTGGACACCCAAGTGGATGCTGCGACCCGACAGGCCGATGTTCCTCTTCCTCAAGCCGCTGTGCGAAGGAGGCCCCATGATCGCACGCCTGTGGCACGGTGTAACCCCCGCCGCCCGAGCCGATGCCTATCTCGCCTTCCTACGCGAGCGGGCCCTTCCCGATTACAACTCCGTCGAGGGCAACCTGGCCGCCTATGTGCTGCGGCGCACAGAAGGCGAGCAGGCACACTTCGTCACGCTGACCTTCTGGACCTCGACCGAGGCCATTCGAGCCTTCGCCGGATCGGAGATCGACCGGGCCAAGTACTACCCGGAGGACCGCGAGTACCTGCTCGAGTTTGAGCCGACGGTGCAGCATTACGAGGTCTACCCCGCGCAGGACGAAGCGCCTGCGTCGGCCCCCGAGTGAGGCCGGATGTCTCTGCTCTTGCTGCGAGATGTCGTTGAAGCCGACCTGCCGGTCTTGTTCGAACATCAAATCGATCCCGCGGCGAACCGAATGGCGGCGTTCCCTGCGCGCCCGTGGCCCGCGTTTCTCGACCATTGGGGCCGCATCCTGCAGGACCGAGGCATCGCCAAGCAGACCATCGTCGCCGATGGAGAGGTGGCGGGCTACGTTGTGGTCTTCGAAGAGTCCGAGCGCCGCCAGATCGGCTATTGGATCGGCCGGAAACACTGGGGGCGGGGGATCGCGACGAATGCCTTGACCCAATTCCTGGCGGAATTCGCCGCGCGGCCGCTTTTTGCCGTTGTCGCCGCCCACAACCTGGCCTCGCGACGCGTCCTGGAAAAATGCGGCTTCGCTCTGTCGGTGGCGCACGCCGGAGCGCCCGGCCCTCCGGCCGAAGAAGTGGAAGAGGTCCTCTTCGAACTGCGGTCTTGACTGGTCTTCATTACATCTCTCACGGCGCGCCCGTGCCACTCGCCAGTCTCCCCCCGGAGTCGGGCGCGATTACGATGATCTGGCGAGATCTCATGGCGAAAAGCGAGCCCTATCGGCAGAAGCTCCGCTCGCTGCGCGAGTGGGATGCCTACTTGCTCAAGGAGTCGGGCCTGCCCGGCCCGCGCGGCAACCTCGAGCTGGCGCAGGTCGTCGCCGATGAGGGACATCCGAAGCTGTTCCGCCGCTACCTCGCCTATACGGCGGATCGGGCGCCGACGAATTCGCCCTACGAATTCCTGGCTTTCTGCGGCGTCGTCGGCCTTGGCCGGTTGCTGGCCGAAGGCGACGTTGCCGTCCTGCCGACCCTGCGCCGATTCGCCGGCGACCCGCGTTGGCGCCTGCGTGAGGCGGTCGCCATGGCCCTGCAGCGCCAGGGCGAGGTGGATATGGCGCGCCTGCTGTCGGAGATGCGGGAATGGGCCAAGGGAACGCCGTTCGAGCAGCGGGCGGCCGCCGCCGCGCTCTGCGAACCCCGCCTGCTGGGCCGCGCCAATCAGGCCAGGGCGGTCCTGCGCCTGCTCGATCGCATCACCGCCTCCGTGGAACGATCGACCGATCGCCGCAGCGAAGCTTTCCTCACCCTGCGCAAGGGTCTCGGCTACTGCTGGAGCGTGGCCGTCGCCGCCCTCCCGGAAGTCGGCAAGCCCCTCATGGAGAAGTGGGTGGCGCGACGGGACGCAGATGTGCGGTGGATCATGAGAGAGAACCTCAAGAAGCACAGGCTGGCCCGGATCGAGGCCGCCTGGACGGAGAAGTGGCTTGGGCGGCTGGGATCATGACAGCCTGTCCATGCTCCGCGGTTCCTCCACGGCTGGCCTCGCCCCGTCGGCAAGGCTGCCAATGCCGGCGCCGTCCACTCTCGCCGTTGCGACGCCCATGACGTCCGGCCCGCCCGGCCGTCCCCCCTCCAACCTGTGCGATACTCGACCCCTGAGGGGAAGGCTGGGCTGAGCAGCCGCCTCCCTCGTAGTGGAGGATGAGCAAGGGAAGGCTTGAAGCGTTCAGCGACGTCGCCATCGGGGGTTCCTTTCTCAGCCCCCTCGTCGCCTGGGCCCTCTACATCGTCGTCGCTCTGATGTGGCTGGATCCCGACCGGCGGATCGAGAAATCGCTGGCGCCATGGCGGCGTGCAAATGGAGCAACGGATGCGGCGGCTCTTCGGGGGCATCGAGGCGGGAGGCACGAAGTTCCTGTGCGCCGTCGGCAGCGGGCCGGACGACCTGATCGCCGAGGAACGGATCCCAACCACAAGTCCGCCGGACACGCTCGGCCAGGCGATCGCTTTCTTCCGCAAACAAGAGGCGGAGCTGGGCCGCATCGCCGCCTTGGGCATCGGCTCATTCGGCCCGGTCGACCTCGATCCTCAATCCCCCCGCTTCGGCTGGATCACTTCGACCCCCAAGCCCGGTTGGGCCGACACCGATCTGAGGTCGCCCTTCTTGCGCGCCCTGCAGGTCCCGGTTGCCGTTGAGACGGATGTCAATGCCGCTGCCCTGGGGGAGGGACGGTGGGGTGCGGCGCAGGGCCTGGATACCTTTCTGTACATGACGATCGGAACAGGAATTGGCGGCGGCGTTCTGGTCGAAGGGAAACCGCTCCATGGCTTGCTGCACCCCGAGATGGGCCACATTCGAATCCCCCACGACCGAACCGTCGATCCATTCGAAGGGGTGTGCCCGTTCCACGGCGACTGCCTGGAGGGACTGGCCACCGGCCCGGCGATCGAGCGCAGATGGCATGCGCCGGCTCCGTCGCTGCCCGCGGACCATCCGGCCTGGCGTCTCGAAGCCCACTACCTGGCGTTGGCCTTGACGACCTTCATCTGTACGCTGTCACCCCAGCGAGTCATCCTCGGTGGCGGTGTGATGGCCCAGGCGAGCCTGTTCCCCCGCATCCGAGAGGAAGTCGTCGATCTGCTGAACGGTTACCTGCAGGCGCCGCCGATCCTGGAAGCGATCGAAGAGTACATCGTTCCCCCCGCCCTCGGCAGCCGCTCCGGGATCCTCGGCGCTTTGGCGCTGGCTTCCCTTCTTCCGGACTAGTCGTGCACGACCTGCGGCCTCCCGCAAGGGTTCTCCCAGCGAGTGGTTGTTCTGGAGGGGCCGCCCTGGCACGATCGCTGGAGACGTCGTTCGCCGCCGCGCCGACGGCATTCCCCTGAGGCGCGGGGCGGGCCGTTATACTTCCCGCCATGCCTTCTCCCGTCCGTGCGTCCCACGACCATGCGCACGACACGACCACCAGATTGCGCACGGCCTTCGTTCTCAATCTGACCTTCACCCTGGTCGAAGTCGTCGGCGGCCTTTTCACCAACAGTCTGGCGATCCTGTCCGACTCGCTCCACGACCTGGGCGACAGCCTATCCATCGGATTCTCGTGGTGGATGGAGAACCGCGCCCATCGGCCGAGCCAGGGTCGCTACTCCTACGGCTTCCGTCGCCTATCGCTGGTGGCGGCTCTGGTCAACGCCATCGTCCTGATTCTCGGATCGCTCATCGTGCTGGGGCAGGCCATCCCTCGCCTGTTCGACCCCCAACCGTCCAATGCTCGCGGCATGCTCATCCTGGCCGCTCTGGGAATCGTCGTCAACGGCGCCGCCGTGTTGCGCATGCGAGGCGGCCGGGGCATGAACGCCCAGATGATCGCCTGGCATCTGCTCGAGGACGTGTTGGGCTGGGTGGCGGTGCTGATCGTGAGCCTGTCCCTGCTGGTGACCGACATCCAGATTCTCGATCCGCTGCTGTCGATGCTGATCACGGGCTACGTCCTCTACAACGTGATTCGCAACCTGCGCAAGACCGTCGCCATCTTCCTCCAGGCGGCGCCGGCCGATCTCGATGTCCACGCCATCGAACACGAGCTCGAGACCATTACACACGTCCTGTCCACTCACCATACGCACGCCTGGTCGCTCGACGGCGAACACCATGTCCTGACGACCCACCTCGTAGTTCCGGCCGGGGCGTCGAAGACCGAGATCGTCCAGGTCAAAGCGGATGCCCTGCGTCTCTTCCGGCAGATCGACCTGGAACACACGACGATCGAGGTCGAGTATGAGGATGAGGACTGCCGGATGCGGGACGAGTAGCCGATCGGTCGGCCCGAGACCCCACAGTCCGCCGGCACGTCGGCCGGGCTCGCATCGGCGGCCGTCAACGCGCCGGAAGGAGGTCGATCCCCGTGGTGGACCTGATCCCTACGCTGCAGACGGCCATCGGCCCCGTCATTCTGATCTCGGGCGTGGCGCTGCTCCTGCTGACGATGACCAATCGCCTGGGCCGGGCCATCGACCGCGCCCGGCTGATCGGCGCCTCTCTGGCCGAGCCCGATCCGCCGGCCCGCCCCGCTCTCGAAGCCCAGCTGCACATTCTGTGGCGACGTTCGCGGCTCATCCGCGCCGCCATCGCCCTGGCGACGATCAGCGCGCTGATGGCGGCGACGCTGGTGATCGCCTTGTTCTTCTCGGCCCTGCTGCCGGTGGAAGTCCCGTGGCTCATCACCTTGCTGTTCGTCGCTTGCATGCTCTCCCTCATTCTTGCACTGGGGCTTTTCCTCCACGACATCAACCAATCCCTGGCGGCGCTCAAACTGGAGATGCGCTCCCACGGCATCGGCGACCTGTAAGAGCGTCAGGCGTCACCCCTCGGCCCGCCTGACCTGCCGCGCCGACCCCCGGTCGTCGGACTCCGTCAGCACAGCCAAC
>CAZMVJ010000008.1:26322-30385 GCA_964569445.1 uncultured Anaerolineaceae bacterium
TCGTCGGACTCTTCGATCCGAACAGCCGGCAGTGCGAATTTCGGCGCGATACTGTGGGCGATTCTCTGCCCGTTGCCACGATGCGCGTCAGACGCCGGGCTCGGCGGGGGTTTGCATGGCGGCACAACGCTACTTCCTGGACGTCCTCGGCACAAACTATGCCATCCTCAACGCCCCGGTGCGGCGGGGACCCGAGGACGTCGTCTGCCTGCGCGGGCTGACGCCCGAGCAGCAGCTGCGTTTCAGCCAGATGAAAGAACGCGGCGAGCCCGACGAGGTGGTTTTCCGCGAGCTCTTCCCGGAGCAACCGCGGCGACGGCAATCCCCAGCCGGGGACCTCGGACGCCTGCGCAAGAAGCAGATCGCCGACTTGTTGCGCTCGTTCATCGGTGAGCCCCTCCCCTCGTTGGAGGGGGCGAACAAGGCCGATCTCCAGGCTCTGTGTCGGTTTCTGCTGCGCGCCCCGGAGGCCGCCTAGCTTCACGCGGATGGGTTCTCCGGAAGAGATCCGCGTCTACCTGGAGATCGGCCGCCAGCGGACTTTCGCCGGCGCCGTCGACTGGCCGGGTTGGTGCCGCAGCGGCCGCGACGAAGCCGGAGCCGTGGCCGCCTTGCTCGAGGCCGCCCCGCGCTATGCGCGAGCCCTGCGTTCCTCCCGCTTGGGGTTTGCCGCGCCGGTCGACGCCAGGATCTCGATCACGGAGCGGCTGGTAGGCAACGCCACGACCGACTTCGGCGCGCCCGATGGCGCTCTGCCCGGCGATGACGTCAAACTGGCGGATCCCGAGATCCGCCGGCTTCAGATGATTCTGAAGGCCTGCTGGCGCACCTTCGATGCGGCTGCCGCGGCCGCGGCCGGCAAGGCCCTGCGGAAGGGCCCGCGCGGCGGGGGGCGCGACGTCGAGAAGATGACGCGCCACGTGCTCGAATCCGACGCTACCTACCTGGGTAGCCTCGGGCGGCGCTACAAGATCGGCGACGGCGATACGGCTGAGGAGACGCGCAAGATACGCCGCGCCATGCTGCAGGCCCTCGCTGCCACCGCCCCGCTCGGCCGACCCGCCCCCGGACCACGCGGCGGAATCCGCTGGACCCCGCGCGGTTTCATCCGAAGAGTGGCGTGGCACGCCCTCGATCACGCCTGGGAGATCGAGGATCGAAGGACGTGATCCGACGGTCTTCGGGGAACCGCCGGGCCGCTTTGGTCCTGCTCAGCCGGGATAGAACACCCTGCGCAACGACTTCGTTCCTTTCCACACCTCCACTGAACAACCTCTTTGCCTACTCTGGTGAAGCCGCTATGCCGTGGAGGGCCTCCCGCCTTCGCACGGCTGACCGGAGGTTTGCGATGGACGGGCGAATCCTGGTGGCCTACGCCAGTAAGTACGGGTCCACGGCCGGTATCGCACAGAAGATCGGGGCCCAGCTGAGCGAAGCCGGCAACGCGATGGACGTGCTTCCGGTCGATCAAGTTTCCGATCTGACCCCTTATCGGGCGGCCGTCATCGGCAGCGCCGTTTACGTCGGCCAATGGCGCAAGGAAGCATCAGCCTTCCTGCAAACCCACGCCTCCCAGTTGGCCGCGCGACCCGTCTGGCTTTTCTCAACCGGGCCGACGGGCGAAGGCGATCCGGCCGAACTGATGGAGGGCTGGCGTTTCCCAGAATCGCTTCAGCCGACCGCCGATCGTATCCGCCCGCGCGGGACGGCCTTCTTCCATGGGGCTCTCGACCTGAAGCGCTTGAGTGTGCCGGAGAAGATCGTCATCAAGGGAATCAAGGCGCCGATCGGCGACTTCCGCGACTGGACGGCGATCGCGGCCTGGACCGCCCAGATCGTCAAAGATCTGGCCGAGGCCGCGCCGGCGAAGGCCTCTGCCGCACGCTGAAGGGCGCCAGGTTTCGCCGTCGCAACGAACCGGCAGGCACAACCATGCAGCCGTGGGTCCCTATCGGCCCTGCGGCGAGGATCGCTTCGGCTCGCTCAAGTCGATCGAGACCGGCGGCGATCGCACCGGTCTCCACAGCGTCCAACTTGGCGCGATACTGGTTGGCGAAAGAGGCGTTGACGCCGCTGTCCAATCTTCGCTACACATCTCACGCGAGGCGAGGGGCGCTCATCCGCATGGCCGTGGAACCCAAGACGATCACCGCTGGTCGCAAGGCGATGGCCGGGCTGCTCGTGCTCGCCGTTCTGGCGGGCCTGGCCATCACCTGGCTTGACAGCCGCCCGGGATGGGACGACACGGGGGTTACAGCCGGCCTCATCCTGTTGACCTCCGGGGGTTTCGCCGCTATTCGGCCTGCGCGGCCTTGGCTGTGGGCCGTCGCTGTCGGCGGCTGGACTCCCCTTCTGGGGATCGCCTCCTCCGGAAACTACGGCAGCGTGCTGGCGTTGGCCGTGTCGTTTCTCGGAGCGTACAGCGGGGCGTTGGTGGTGAAGACGATCCGCCTCTTTCGTTGAGTCAATCGCGACCCTGACGGCCTGGAGCCAACCCGCGCGAGGTCTGCATGCGCATCGGAGACATCCTCTCATGGACCCGAACCTTCCATGAAGAGCACGTGCGCGCATTCAGCCTGGTCTCAGGCGATGAGGGGCGCCAGCATGTCCTCCCGGATGCGGCGGGGCGTCTCATGGTGCAGGGCCTGCTGACGGCCACGCTGCCATCGAAGATCGGCGGCGAGCTGAATTTCCTCGCCCGCCAGATGACCTTCGGCTTCCTAACGTGGGGGACACGATTCGCTGTGAGGTGAGGGTCGATCACCTCGACGGTCCACCCGGTCGCCTGCGCCTGGCTTGCAGCTGGTCCTGCACCAACCAGGAAGGCACGCTGGTGATGAGCGGCGGTTCGGAAAGGCGTGATCCTGCAGCCGTCCGACCTATCGACCTCCGCGGACGGAGGCTCGGAGAGCCGGGACAGATGACGGTCCAGCCACGCCCGGGTGGTCCTTCGGGGGTAAAACGCCGAGCCGTGGGATACTGAGTGGCGGCAAAGAGAACGCCCGAGGAACGTCAACCGAGGAGGAGACATGCTGTCGATTGCCGAGAAGTTGGATCGCCTGACCAAACTCTACGCCGAGCGCGAAGCTATGCAGTCGCAGAAGCAAGCGCTGATCGACCAGGTGCTTCCGCCGGAAGTCAAAGACCGCCTGACCGACATCGAAGCCGAGTTCGTCCACAAAGCTGAGGCGGCGGCCGCCAACATCGACAGCCTGGAGGCCGAGGTCAAGGCGGATACCCTCTCCCACGGCGAGTCCGTCCGTGCCGCGGGAATCCAAGCGGTCTGGAACAAGGGCCGCCAATCGTGGGACTCGAAGGGCCTGACGAGTTACGGCGAGGCCCACCCGGAGGTCCTCCAGTTCCGGAAGGAAGGCGAGCCATCGGTGACGATCCGCCGCGCCTCCGGCAAGGAAACCGATTGATGCCCCGATCGAGAGGCGCCGTCCGTCCCGTCCGCACTCAGGGAGGCCTCGATGCCCAAGGAATCGCCACCCCCACCCTCGCCTTCCCAGGACGAGCGCGTCATCGCCGCCCTGGCGAACGTCACGATCGTGCTTCCATTCTGGGGAGCGATCGGCGCCATCGTGATCTGGGCCACTCAGAAGGATAAGTCCACGTACGTCGCCTTCTAGTCCTTGCAGGCTGTCGTTGTTCACCTGGTGTTGAGGACGGACGAGGCGTACATTGACCACAGGCATCACCGTCCGTCCGCTGGCGCAGCGCTGACGATCGCCCAGGCGTACCCACGGACCGGCGTGCTCGAGGCCGCCGCGAACGATCAGGGCCCGATCGACCTGCACCTCGCCGATGGCTTCGCCGAATTTCGCGAGGTCGACGCGTGGTCGGTCGTGCGTAAGGCCCTCTGAGGCGGCCGGCCATTGGGCGAACCGGTAAACCGGTAGACGACAAACCCGGCGCGGTCCCGTCTGGTACGATCAGAGGGAGAAGCCGGCCTAGGTCGGGC
Organism: uncultured Anaerolineaceae bacterium; assembly: GCA_964569445.1. Lineage (GTDB taxonomy): Bacteria > Chloroflexota > Anaerolineae > Anaerolineales > E44-bin32 > DATEVL01. The sequence continues at coordinate 30,287 of CAZMVJ010000008.1, forward strand.
CCTTCACCCGATCCCATTTGGAAAGGGCGCAGCCCAGGCCCGCGATCGGATCGACTCGGCGCGATACTGGCCCCGCCCGAGAAACCCTGCCCGCCGGCG